>CAZACF010000201.1:0-4033 GCA_964483565.1 uncultured Syntrophomonas sp.
GTGCTGTACGGCGCTTCGGTATGGGCATAGTTGTCGGCAGACAGATTGATGGTAATGGAAGTAATTGAATTCAAGGAACTGGCCGTGGCCGCATCTGCCGTTGCCCGAGGGAACATCAATGCCAGGGGGCCGCCATTATTTTTAACCGTAATCTGATGCTCATAGGCAGTCTCGGCGGCCAGGGTAATTTTGTCTTCATAGCCGTCTTCTGCATTTTTCGTGGCCACCATGGGAGCACCGTTTTTGGCATAGGCAATCACCGGTGCCAGTCCGCTCAGTTTGGTGGTTCCGTTATAACCGGAGAAAGCCAGAACTTCCTCGAGCCCCATTTCCAGTTGGCTAGTGCCGTCACTAAAGGTTATCGTCCCTTTATAACCGGGCAGCTGCACGACCTGCTCCAGGAAATACGGCAGGCTGATGCCTTCGTACAGATCACTGTAAAATGATCCGTTTTTATAAGCTTCATAGAATCCTTTGACTTTGGCTGCCTTCAGTTGGGTAGCGGTCAGCGTTCCTCCATACAGGAACTCTTCCAGATCTCCCACTTGGTAGGTTTGCTCCTTCAATACCGTGCCGTTGGCATCGGCTCCGGAAATCACCTTGACATTCAAAGTGGAATTCTGGGCTGCGTTCTGATAGACCCCATTGTAGTTGGGATTATATTTGTGGGTGCTGTAATATTTGTCTGTTCCGACAATGACTTTATCCAGCAGCTTGGCTTGTTTGGAGCCGTTGGCATGACTATAATTCATTTTTCCCGAGATGACTCTAAGCGGGCCGCCGTCATTGGAAAGACCGCTCATGTAGCCATCCAGCGTGTTCTTAATAACATACGGATAAGCATTGACGCCATAAGCAACCAACACCGGGTACCCGGTTGCCCTTAAATCTGCGGCATCGTTGCTGGTATACATCCCGTCATTCAGGTCGGCCGGGTTCTTTTCATAGTAGCCAAACAGATCAGGATTGGATACCTGCTCGATGGTAAATTTGTCGAAATCCTTGTAGTTATCAGTGGCCGTGAACGAAACCAGAGTATCCTTGGCATCCCCGACGGCTGTTTCCGCGGTTAAACCTGACTTCTGCAGCAGTTTCCAGAGCTGCACTCCTTCATATTCGTTGACATACCAGTAATTACTGTTGGCCAGGCTGTATTCGTCCCGGTAGCCCATGCCTTCTGTCACCGGAACGCCCTTGTCATCATAGGTCACCATGGCTTCCAGCTGATCCACTGTATAGTTCACTTCCCGGCCGATCTTGTCGCCGGTTACGGTCAGAACATACTGGGCATTTTCAGCTGTATTATAGGGATCAGTATTATGCTTGTAACCGGGACTGCTATCTTCGGCTACATAAATATAGGCTACATTTCCGAATTCAGTATAGTCAGGATTGGGGTCCGCTGCAAAGGCAGTCTTGTCATAGACCAGTTTGATGGGACCGTCATCATTGTCTAATGCCGTCTGTATTCCGGTTGCCGCATCAAAGACAAAGGGCGCCACTGTTTTGCCGTCAGCAGTTCCGCTGCCATAGGCTATAATAACCGGTTTGCCGGCCGTATCAGCCGCTGCGATTTCGTCCAGCGTAAATTCGGCGATGGTCTGACGTACCCGGTTTTTGATCAACACTTTATGGGCCTTGGCGGTCTTGTGAATACCATTGTCGCCACTGGTCATGTTGTTGACGATATGGGACAGTTTGATGCCTTCGTATTGCAAGGTCCAGTCTATTCCACTCCGCTTGTCAGTGTAGGTTCCCCGGTAGGCACCGGCGTTCTGACTCTCCAGTTCGCGAATGGGCAGGGGTACGCTTTTGGTCACCCCGGGGCCTTCGATGGTCAGGGTAGCGCCGGTGATGGCGTCGATATCATAGGGTCCGTCCTGCCCGCTGATTCCGCCATTGGTAATATGGCGATAGGGACTGGTGGTAAAATCAATTCCTGAGGCAGGAGTAACGGTGATACTGTTGATCATTTTAGCTGGGTTGGCCCCGTCACCGTATAAATTAAAATAAGCCTGATAGGGCGTATTGTCGGTTAGTGTACCCGCATAATACAATCCGCTTAAATCAGAAATACTGGTACCTTTTTCATAAGCCAGCAGATAATTGCCGGTTTTCAACTCTCCAATCGTTTTACCGGATGCAGCTACAGCATAACCGTCAGCAGCTGTAAAGTTTACCACTGCATCATCGCCATAGGCACTCAGTAATACTGAAAGCGGCACACCTCTTGCGTAATCTGTAAATGTACCTTTTTTGTTGGTATATGTATAGCTTCGATCGGCCCGCTCCATCAATATAATTTCGCCTCTGGTTTTGGGTTTTCCATCTATGGTTATGGCGTTGGTCGTCACCGCTGCCCCTACCAAAAGCTTGTTCACGCTCTTATTAAAGATCGGGTTGTTCTGTTCCCATACATTCTGCTGACCAACCATTAACAGCAAAGGTTTTTCATCTGCGTTCAATGCTGCTGTAGTGGTCGGAATTGTTTCCGGGAATCCTCGGTCGCCGCCTCTTTCCCAGGCCAGCATGGTCTTGGCCAGCGAGCCTCCGTTGGCTGCAGCAGCTTCATTACTGTAAGTGTATTGGCTTTCGCCATCCAATCCCACGGTCAGATCTTTCAGATTGGGATAATAATATCTATCTACGCTAAATGCCGGGGTTTTTAATGGTTTGCCTTTGGTAGCTGACTGACCGGTTTTGGCCGGATCAAATCTGACTGTATATCCGTCCGCAGCCATTACATCAATTTCATAATTTGCATAATCGGCAGCCGCTACATTTGATTCCTGTAACAGCTTGTCCAGGGAAATCCCCTTGCCCAGAAAGATGCTGCGGGTGGGGGAGGTGTTGATGGCTGAATAGAGCTGGGTGATTTCCTCTAAACCCTTCAATTCCTCCAACGTATAGGATCTTTCATTGCTGACGTTGTCGGCCGTATAGGTGCCGCCGGTAATAACCCCCTGACCGCTGACCAGTAATGTCGGTTGCACGGTGTTGCCGGTCAAGGCATCGGCAGCGGCGGCGTTCATGCCCGGATATATCGGCACCACCGAGGCCATTAAGGCCAGGGCCAGCACCAGGGCCATGATCTGCCGCGAAAATCTGCCCGTTTTTTTACGCGAGCCTGGTTGCTTGTTCATTCTTCCACTCCTTTTCTTTCTTTCATCCGATCTATCCTCTGTCAAAGGGTATCAGGTCAAAATTCAGCCTTCTCCCTGGGAAAAAGAAAAACCATTGAACGCATCTTCCGTCCAATATGATGCAATTTTTTCGTCGTATAGATTGTCCCCTCTCCGCTAATCATTGACCGGGACCTGTGAGTCTGAAAAGGTCAGACTCCTTCCTGCCGATAAAGAAAAACCGCTGGTGTTAATGCTCAGCTATATAATCGCGCAAATCCTTGGTCTCATAGATTTTTCCGTCACCGCTGATAATCAGGGCTGCCTCAACTTCCGCCAGGCTCTCCGCCAGTTTCATCCCCTCCGCCGGGCCTTTGACAAAGAAGGTGGTGGAAAGAATATCGGCCAGCGTAGCCGATTTCATGATGACGGTGGTGCCGGCACTGGCCCGCGCCGGCATACCGCTGGCCGGATCAAGGATGTGATGATAGCGCACCCCGTCTTTTTCAAAATAACGCTGATAATCCCCGGAAGAAACCAGGGCCGTATCCCGGGCTTGCAACACCGCCTTGATTCCTTGGGGATTGCGGGGATCCTGTACCCCCACCTGCCAGGGCGTACCGTCAGCCCGGCTCCCCAGGGCATACACATTGCCTCCGGCATTAATCAGCGCATTTTTAATCCCCAATTCTTTTAAAGCCGCTACTGCTTTATCGGTGGCATAGCCCTTGGCCACTCCGCCCAGGTCCATAACCATACCATTTTGCGGCAGATAAATGGTTGCATTAGCTTTGTCGAGCATGATCTGGTGGTAATCGGTTCTGGTCAAGGCTTCCGCCAGCGCCTCCTGCGATGGGACAGTTGGGTGATCCGAACCGAATCCCCACAAATCCATGACATCGCCGATCAGA
>CAZACF010000202.1:0-4025 GCA_964483565.1 uncultured Syntrophomonas sp.
GGTCGCCGGGCAGATTTGCAGATACAACGGAGGTTGCAGATGGACACATCCGCAAAATCGGTTTTATCCGTATTTTTGCCGGAATTGCCGGACCGTTCAACCTTTGCTGTTCCGTTTATGCCTATCTTTTCAACATTCATATAACTCACCCTGTTTCAAACTAATGTAAAACGTCTGCCTTGTCAAATCAAAACATAAATTCACAAAGTCAAACACAAAACAATTTGATTTGCTTGATATTACAACATGGACGACAGATATACAGGACAAACTGCATTGGATGAATTGCCCGCCATCACTCAGACGTTACCGAATAATTGTCAATAAATTTTGGCTCTCTTTTCGCAGTATTATCTCCCTATTATCACACTTGTTAATAAATGCAGGTTTAATTTGCAATATAAGGAATTAAATGCATTATCAATCATACATATTAATGGCGTTATGTTTCTGCTTTTCTGGAAACGGATGCATTTTCTATTTGGTTTATTTCCTATTTTCGTATACCTGGCAACCAATCATTCCAAAAGGGGGGTGAGTAAGTTTAGCTTTCTAACTTCTTCATCTAAATAACATAAGAGAAATAAAAATTAAAGGGGGAACAAGAATGCTAAGAGAATTAAATGAAGTTGTAATGGTCAGCGCTTGCAGAACTCCTATTGGAGATTATCTGGGAAGCTTAAAAGATGTGAGGGCAAATGAACTTTCAAAAATTGCTGGAGCAGAAGCGATTAAGCGGGCCGGAATTGATTCCAAAACGATAGATGAACTGGTTTTGGGTATGTGCTTGCACCATGGTAACGGATCACTTCCGCCCCGGATTGTGGCAATGGGTTTAGGTATGGATATCAAGTCATCAGCCAGCGAGGTAAGCCAAAACTGCGCTTCCGGTATGAGAGCTACGGAAATTGCTGCCATGAGTTTGATGCTGGGGAAGACTGACATCGCGCTGGTAATTGGGACAGAGAGCATGAGTAATATTCCCTACCTTTTACAAAAAGCCAGAAGTGGTTATCGTATGGGTGATGGCAAGATTGAAGATGCTATGCTGGCTGATGGACTGGTCTGCCAATTGGCCGGAGGTCATATGGGAACAACGGCTGACAGAATCGCCGAACAATACGGAATCAGCCGGGAAGAATGTGATGAACTTGCCTTAATGAGTCATCAGCGGGCGATTGCAGCGATAGATGGAGGCGTCTTTAAACGTGAAATCGTGCCGGTAGAAATTAAATCTAAAAAAGGCGTTAAAGTGTTTGATACTGATGAACATCCCATCAGGGGTGCCAGTAAGGAATCGATGGCCAGGTTGTCTCCGGCATTCGGCAAAACTGGTGTAACCACTGCTGCCAATGCTTCAGGTATCAACGATGCTTCTGCAGCTGCGGTATTTATGACCAAGAAGAAGGCTGAAGAACTTGGCATCAAGCCTTTGATGAAACTGATCAATGTGTGTTCCGAGGGTGTTGATCCAAGAGTTATGGGGTTAGGGCCGGCGGTTGCCATACCTAAATGCCTGAAACAGGCAGGAATGAACTATGCTGACGTTGATTACTGGGAAATCAATGAAGCTTTTGCCGCTCAAGTGCTTGGCGTGCAGAGAATGATCAAAGATGAAGCCGGTATTGAAATGAGTTTCGATAACATAAATCACAACGGCTCCGGAATCGCTCTGGGACATCCGGTAGGTGCTACTGCGCTGCGCATAATCGTCAGTCTCTATTATGAATTGGAAAGACTGGACAAAACCGTCGGCGGTGCATCGCTTTGTGTTGGCGGCGGTTCTGCCATGGCCTCATTGTGGACCAGAGACATTTAAAACAGATATTATCTTAATAAAACTGATCCACGATGACCATCCGGCAGGGTGGTCATCGTGTTACAATTTAATTGTTGCCTCTTTCTGTAATATGACCTCTAGGCTTTACTTCTTGGACTAGATTCTCCAACAACTAGTAAAATACAATCCGTATAATTCGAAATTATAGCGCATCTGCAGAATGTTACTCCTCATACTTTGAGGCATACTTTTTGTAAGAATGCACTTGATCTGGGTATGCCATTAACGGAATTAGCCGTAATCCTCGGTCATTCAACGCTGGAAGATACAAAGATTTATACTGTGCCATCCGAAAGAAATTTGCAGAGTGCGGTTGAAAAGATGGCGTGGGAGTAGGGATGAGTCTATTTATTAACGAGATGTCCCACACTGCGGGATAACTGATAAACAATATACTGATTGAGGCTGACTTTTTCATCTTTTGCCTGTTCAGCTAGATTACGATGTAAGGATTTAGGTATGCGAATGTTGAGCTTGCCAGAATAGTTACTGGAAACTGGTTCAATAATTTTGACACCATCTGTTAATGCAGATTCCAACCAGCAGCGTTTTGCATCTTCGATCATCTCAATAGCTTCTAATTTGTCTTGGCCTTGACTGATGCAGCCGGGAAGATCAGGTATTTCTGCAGCATAGCCTCCTTCTGGAGAAGGATGAAGTACAACGCTATAGGGAAGTCCCATATAGTAATTAAGATCTTTAGTCATCGGCTATTTCTCCTTCCAGGATTTTGATAACTAATTTTACATATGCTTCGCCGATATGTGGTTGGCGAAAAGGTACGGTTATACGAGCATGACCTTTGATATAGGTATAATGACTGGAGCCGCCATGTGGCTGTCTTCTTGAAAATCCTGCCCTTAACAACAGTCTATCAAGTTCTTTAAATCTTACTTGTTTGGGATTATTTTTGATTTTTTCAAGGAGTTTTTCAAGTTGGCCCAATCAGATCCCCTCCAGAAATCATGGTACTATATACGTGGGCAAATTGCAATATTTGAGCCTGCTATTATAATTTAAGTTTGGTATATACCTTATTATATAAAGGTGTGGAGGATGTTTAATTATTGCAGAAAAGAATTCTCCGATTGTAAGCATAGAATCACCACTCAATCTTATTTGAACATGTTCTTATTGGAGTATACGGCTTCCAGTTAGGGCAAAGTCAAGCAATTTGTGCAATAAGAAATACAGCCAATGGGAAAACGCATATTTTGCCATGGCTTTATGGTGGGAATCGTTACTCGCTGCTGCTGGAACATACCATTGGCCGTCCGGTTAAATACCTGGATTCTCGTCCACTCATAACGAGGGATCGTTAAAATCTTAAAAAATTCAATGGGTACAAGGATTTCCGATATGGCATGAACATCGTTATGTCGGAAACATAAAACAAGTTAATTTGTAGTGTTTATACTGGTTTATATGCAGCTCGTTATGTATTTCCGGGAATGCAGTTAAATAAAAAACCAAAGAAATACAAAAAAAGTTTCCTCGAAAAAATGCTTCGAGGAAACTTTCGTTTTTTTTGCTTGGGCATTGTGGTTTGTTTATGTGACGATATCAATCTGCATCATGATTGACATAACCTTTTTCTTGAGCCAGCATATCCAAATAGATGGTTTCGATATTGGCGATGAACAGGTCGGTGGTTTTACCGGTGGTTCTTTCATCGTAGGTTTTCAGATAGCCTTTGCATTTATCACAGGTGTAGATCTGATAGGAGATGTCCTCTTCAACGCTGATATAGTTAATGGTATTGGGCTCATCGTTACCGCAGTGGACACAATAAATACTACGACTTTCCCATTCGGTAAAACAGCGGTCACAGAACATAAAACGCTTGCCGTCTTCGTCGCGCAGACGACTGAAATGCGATTTGCTGCCGCAGAAGGGACAGAAGGCCGCCTGACTCCAAAAACCGAGCTCATCCTGATTGAATTGGTCATAATATGGCTGGGCCAGCATACGCAGATACGGGCGCAGTGCATGATCGGCTGTAAAGATTAGCAGCTCACTGGCGATCCCCAAATCCTCAGCCAATTCAATAAAATAGGTCGGATCGTTGCCCAGCAGGATGGCCGCGAGGTTATCAAAGTCCAACTGATCAGCAGCCTTACGCAAAAGTTCTATGATATCTGCAGTGATTGGCCGGTTGCTTTGCAAGAAGTCGACCAGCGCCAGA
>CAZACF010000203.1:0-890 GCA_964483565.1 uncultured Syntrophomonas sp.
TATCATCGTGCGCAATGAAAAGCGCATGTTGCAGGAAGCAGTCGATGCTCTGGTAGATAACGGGCGTCGCGGCAGGCCAGTAACCGGGCCCGGTAACCGCCCCCTAAAATCTCTGAGTGACATGCTCAAGGGCAAGCAGGGTCGTTTCCGTCAAAATCTTCTAGGGAAAAGGGTTGACTACTCAGGTAGATCAGTTATTGTAGTCGGACCCAAATTAGCCATGCATCAATGCGGGTTGCCTAAAGAAATGGCGCTCGAATTGTTTAAACCATTTGTCATGAAAAAACTGGTTGACCGTGGGATTGCTACCAATATAAAAAGTGCCAAGAAAATGGTAGAAAGAGGACGGGAGGAAGTGTGGGACATACTGGATGATGTTATTAAGGAACATCCGGTCATGTTGAACCGGGCCCCAACGCTTCACCGGCTTGGCATACAAGCCTTTGAACCGGTTCTGGTGGAAGGACGTGCCCTGCAGTTACATCCCCTGGTATGTACGGCTTATAATGCCGATTTTGATGGCGACCAGATGGCGGTTCATGTGCCTTTGTCAGCTGAAGCACAAACGGAATGCCGCTTGCTGATGCTGGCCAGCAATAATATATTGAACCCTAAAGACGGCAAACCAGTTGTGACACCCACCCAGGATATCGTTATCGGAGTATATTATCTTACTTATGTTGGCGCGAATGAATGGGATTCCGTTAAAGCTCCCAAAGCATTCAGCAGTGCCAATGAAGCCCAGATGGCTTATGAATTAGGAAATATCAAACTGCATGAAAAGATCAAGGTCAGAATGAAAATGACTGCGGCAATGATCAGACAAGCAGAGGAAAACGGTGAGGATATCAAGTCACCTTATTATGTAAATGAAACATCTGTGGGTAGAG
>CAZACF010000203.1:900-3970 GCA_964483565.1 uncultured Syntrophomonas sp.
TAATCTTTAATGAAATCATTCCCGACAGTCTTGGTTATTACAATGAGACCATTGATAAAAAGAAACTGGGCAACATTGTATACGAATGCTATAGATTGGAAGGCAATGCCAAGACAGCCCAAATGTTGGATGGAATAAAACGTCTGGGATTCCGTCATTCAACTCGAGCCGGATTGAGCGTAGGCGTTACCGATTTCCAGACGCCCAAGGAAAAGAAAGATATTCTGGCCAATGCTGATGTAGAAGTTGACAACATCGAACAGGATTTCCTGATGGGATTGATTACTGAGGATGAAAGACATGCGCAGGTGGTTGAAATATGGAATGAAGCCACGGAAGATGTAACTGAGGCGTTGAAACAATCCCTGGAAGAAGATAATCCTGTTTACATGATGGCTACTTCCGGTGCCCGTGGTAACTTTCAGCAGATTAGACAACTAGCCGGTATGCGTGGTTTGATGGCAGATCCCCAGGGTAAAATCATAGATTTACCAATCAAAGCCAACTTCCGTGAAGGCCTTACGGTTTTGGAATATTTTATCTCAACCCATGGAGCCCGCAAAGGTCTGGCAGATACAGCGTTACGTACTGCGGACTCGGGTTATCTGACCCGCCGTCTGGTTGATGTTTCCCAGGACGTAATCGTCAGGGAAGAGGATTGTGAATCAGTTGAAGGGATCTGGGTCGAAAGAATTATGGAAGGATCCCAACTAATAGAACCGCTTAATCAAAGAATTATCGGTCGAGTATCGGTAGATACCATCGTACATCCTGAAACCGGGGAAGTCTTAGTCGAGGAAAATCAAATGATCGATGACGAGCAGGGTTTTGCGATCGAACGCAGCGCAATAGATCGAGTGAAGATCCGTTCTGTGCTGACCTGTAAAACGCCGCATGGAGTATGTAAAAAATGTTATGGTCGAAATTTAGCTACCGGTTATGATGTTGAAATTGGGGAAGCGGTTGGAATTCTGGCTGCACAGTCAATTGGTGAACCAGGTACCCAGCTGACCATGCGTACATTCCATACCGGCGGAGTTGCTGGCGAAGATATTACCCGCGGTTTACCCCGTGTTGAGGAGTTATTTGAAGTGCGCAAGCCGAAAGGGCAAGCCTTGGTAGCTGAAGCTTCAGGCAGGGTAAGAATGGGCGAGAGCAAAGGCCGCCGCGAAGTACAGATATTAGGTGACCATGAGGAAACCCTGGCCTCCGCATTGGTGCATTATGGTTCCAGACTGAAGATACAGGAAGGTGACTGGGTCGATATTGGTGATGCCCTGACGGAAGGCCCGCTTAATCCGCATGATATTTTAAAAACCAAAGGAGTTCAAGCAGTACAGCGGTATTTGTTACAAGAGGTACAAAAGGTATACCGTTCCCAAGGTGTTGATATTAGTGACAAACATATTGAAATCATGATCCGGCAGATGATGAAACGGGTCAAGATAGAAGATTCTGGAGATACGACCCATTTACCCGGCGCCTTTGTTGATGTTGCTAATTTCGAAGAAGAAAACTATCGGGCCATCACCGACGGAGGGTTACCTTCAGTTTGTTCTCCAATGTTGCTGGGTATTACCAAGGCTTCCTTGAATACTGACTCTTTCCTGTCGGCAGCTTCTTTCCAGGAAACCACCAAGGTGCTAACGGAAGCGGCCATTAAAGGCAAAGTTGATAACCTGATCGGTCTAAAGGAAAATGTTATTATTGGCAAGCTTATTCCTGCCGGAACCGGGTATTCAATCTACAAAAACGTTGAAGTCATAGATAACCCGGATCCGGAAATAGTAGCTGAATGATTAAACATCCAGAATTATGGTGAAGGGCTTTCCTGTTTCTAAAAAGCAGGAAAGCCTGAATCTCTTTAAATTTAATTTGACTGCGCAGTACCTTGGTGCTAGAATATTAAGGTGCGCGACAAATAGGCTAGTAAATTAGCTAAAAAGAGGTCTGTTTGTCAAGAGGAGGAACAGGATTGTCGTTGAACGAATTGCGGGACGGCAAAAAGGTAATAGGAACCAAACAGGTGAAAAAAGCTATTATCAAAGGCCAGACCAGAAGAGTATATTTAGCTGACGATGCTGAGCCACATATAATAAGCACTCTGCGCATTCTCTGCCAGCAACATCGGGTGGAGATTGAAGAGGTTAATAAAATGGAACAACTGGGTAATGCCTGCGGCATTGAAGTGGGTGCAGCGGCAGCAGCATTACTGATTGATTAAACGGGGAAGGAGGTGCAGGTATGCCGACCATCAATCAACTAGTCAGAAAAGGACGTCAACAAGTTACAAAAAAATCAACAGCACCAGCCCTGAAGAGCTGTCCGCAGAAGAGAGGCGTATGTACTCGCGTATATACCACTACCCCCAAGAAACCGAACTCAGCACTGCGTAAAATTGCCAGGGTAAGATTGACCAACGGGATAGAAGTGACCGCTTATATTCCGGGGATAGGTCATAACTTACAGGAGCATTCCGTGGTTCTCATCAGAGGTGGTAGAATCAAGGACTTGCCGGGTGTAAGATATCATATTATTAGAGGCACACTGGACGCATCTGGTGTTCAGAACCGCTTACAGGCCAGATCCAAATACGGAACCAAACGTCCGAAAGTGAAGAAATAGGAGGATTCAAAAATATGCCTAGAAAAGGGGCCGTTCCAAAGAGAGACGTGCTGCCGGATCCAATTTACAATAGTAAGATCTTCACCAAACTGGTCAATCAGGTAATGTGGGATGGAAAAAAGAGTCTGGCTGAGAGAATTTGCTATGATGCTTTTGCCATGATTGAGAAGAAGACTGGCAAAGAACCCATGCAGGTTTTTGAAGAAGCCATGAAAAATATTACCCCCATTGTTGAAGTAAGAGCCAGAAGAGTAGGTGGAGCCAATTACCAGGTTCCGGTAGAAGTAAGACCTGAAAGACGCCAGACTTTAGGTCTCAGATGGCTCACTAAGTACACACGAGCCAGAGGCGAAAGAACCATGGCTGAAAGACTGCCAAGGAACTTATGGACGCAGCTAACAACACAGGTGCATCTGTTAAGAAACGTGAGGATACTCACAAAATG
>CAZACF010000204.1:0-3926 GCA_964483565.1 uncultured Syntrophomonas sp.
ACCGTATCTATTTGTTCTCTGCTCGGCAGAGCCAATACTTTGCCGCTGAGATTCTCCACATCTACTTCCAGCCACTCAGGGGGAGTTTTATAGGCGCCAGCTGCTTTGAGTTCTTCAAATTTTGCAGAGCTGGTACTATTCTCCTTGACCTGAATAAAATCGCCTGCTTTAACCAGCATGGAAGGTATATTAGCCTTCTTGCTGTTAATGGTGAAATGATCATGATTCACCAACTGGCGCGCTTCTTTGCGAGAGCTGGCCAGACCCATTCTGAAAACAACATTATCCAGCCGTCTTTCCAGTAAAATCATTAGATTGGCACCGGTTATGCCCTGCTGACGATCGGCTTTTTTAAAGGAGTTACGGAACTGTTTCTCGCTTACTCCATAAATGCGTTTGGTCTTTTGTTTCTCTCTCAGTTGTAAGCCATACTCACTGGTTTTTTGTTTGCGTTTTTGTCCATGCTGGCCTGGAACGAAAGGCCTTTTTTCGATCGCGCATTTGGCTGAATAACACCGATCTCCTTTAAGGAACAATTTTTCGCCTTCGCGACGGCACTGGCGGCAAACTGAATCTGTATATCTTCCCACTTAAACGATTCCCTCCTTATACCCTTCTTCTTTTTGGCGGTCTGCAGCCATTGTGGGGGATGGGGGTAACGTCTTTGATAACGCTTACTTCCAAACCCGCTGCCTGCAAAGAACGGATCGCTGCTTCACGACCTGCGCCAGGTCCTTTTACATAACATTCAACCTCTTTGAGGCCATGTTCCATAGCTGCGCGGGCCGCAGTTTCAGCCGCCTGCTGGGCAGCAAACGGAGTGCTTTTACGGGAACCTTTAAATCCCGATGTGCCGGCGCTGGCCCAGGAAATTGCATTTCCGTGTTTATCGGTAATGGATATAATTGTATTGTTAAAGGTTGATTTGATATGGGCGATTCCTTCTGCAATGTTCTTCTTCTCACGCCTTTTTACACGCGTGGTTGCTGTTCTTCGTGCCACTCAATTACCCTCCTTAATCTATTTCTTTTTGCCACCGGCAGTACGTTTGGGTCCTTTGCGGGTACGGGCATTGGTTTTAGTTTTCTGGCCCCTTACCGGTAATCCGCGGCGATGGCGAATGCCACGATAGCAACCCAGATCCGTCAAGCGCTTAATGCTCATGCTGACGTCTCTGCGCAGATCGCCCTCCACGGTAAAGTTTTTATCGATAATGGCTCTGAGCTTGGAAACTTCTTCCTCGGTTAAATCTTTAACCCTCGTATCAGGGTTTATACCTGCTTCGGCTAATATTTTCTGCGATGATGCTTTCCCGATCCCAAAAATATACGTAAGGGAGATTTCGACTCTCTTGTCACGGGGTAAATCAACACCTGCTATTCTTGCCAAATTTTTTCACATCCTTCAGTTTAATTATCCTGTTAACTGCCTTCCACTCACGATAACTTTAAATGTGCTATTTATCCCTGAACCTGTTTGTGTTTGGGGTTTTCACATATTACCATTACTTTGCCGTTGCGTTTGATAACTTTGCATTTTTCACACATTGGCTTCACTGATGGCTTGACTTTCACGAAACGATACCTCCTTTTGGTTGGAAAGCTATTTGAAACGATAAGTGATTCTGCCGCGGTTCAAATCATAGGGCGACAGTTCAACCATAACTCGGTCGCCAGGCAAAATTCTGATAAAATTCATCCGCATTTTCCCTGATATATGGGCGAGGACCTTATGGCCATTTTCCAGTTCAACCGTAAACATGGCGTTAGGCAATGGTTCCAGTACTTTACCCTCTACCTCAATAACGTCATCTTTAGCCATTTACCAGACCTCCTTCCCCATCTGTTTCTCCCTTTTCAAGTATCTGTTTGATACTTTTTTTAATCATATGGTTTTCAGGAACTTCTCCTCTATTTAAATAGTCAATGACCTCATTGGCTCTTTGTTTGGTAAACTGCAAATGTTTTATATTTTTCATTTTAGGATTCTCAATTTTTCTAGTATCTCCGTCACTGACGATTACGTAACGTTCATTTACGATTCTGATAATAACGAAAGGTCTGCCTTGGTCTCTTCCATTGATGGAATAAACAAGTCTTCCCAACATGTTTTCAGATATCATCAGTCACCCCCGTTGCCTTTTGGTTAGAATTTCCGGGCCATGCTCCCAGACAACTATACTGTGTTCAAAGTGCGCTGAGGGCAAGCCGTCTTTGGTTGCCACTGTCCACTCATCTTTTTTTGTGAACACCTGATAGCTTCCCTGATTGATCATAGGTTCGATCGCCAGGGTCATGCCTGCTTTCAAAACCGGCCCGCTGTTCTTCCTACCATAGTTGGGTATAGCCGGATCTTCATGCATTGCAGTACCAATACCATGCCCAACATAATCTCTGACTACGGAAAATCCATTGTTTTCAGCGAAATTCTGAATTGCATTGGATACAAAGCCTAATCGGTTCCCTGCTCGCGCTTGTTCAATCCCGATCATCAATGACTGCTCAGTGGTCTTGATTAACTTTAGCAAAGCAGGATCAACTTCACCTACTGGTACAGTTATGGCTGCATCACCAGCATAACCTTCGGCAATAACTCCGAAATCTACGCTTACAATATCGCCTTCCCGGAGGGTCCTTTGTCCGGGTATGCCATGTACGACTTCTTCATTCACAGATACGCATATGGCACCAGGAAAAGGTTTGCCTCTACGAGGATGGGGATAGTTTTTGAATACCGGAATAGCCTGTTTTTTTCTGCATTCTTCCATCGCCAGCGCATCCAAAGAAGCGGTGGTAACACCTGGTTTTATCGCTGCTTGGATAATCCCGAGGGTTTCCGCCACGATCCGACCGGAACGCCTCATCTTTTCAATTTCTGCGCCGGTCTTGATGGTGATCATTTAGAATTTCCCCAGCAAGCTCTGTACATCTTTAAATACTGCCTGGGGATCTCGGTTGCCATCCAGACTCTCCAATTTGCCTGCTTTTTTATAATAGTCTAAAAGCGGTTGGGTTTTTTCTGCGTATACTTTTAAACGATTCTTGACCGTTTCTTCTTTGTCATCGCTGCGCTGTACCAATTCTCCGCCGCATTTGTCACAAATGCCGGCTTGGGCAGGTGGACTGAATTTGGTGTTGTAAACTGCCTTGCATTGGTTGCAACTAACCCTGCCAGTCATCCGCTCAATCAGGATCGCATCTGGCACAGTAATTTCCAATGCCAAATCAACTTTTTTCTTCATTTTGGCCAGCACCTGATCCAGCGCCTCAGCCTGGGGTATGGTGCGGGGAAAACCATCCAATAGGAATCCGCCACTACAGTCCGGTTGAGACAGCCGCTCCTCAACCACACCAATGGTAACTTCATCCGGTACCAGTTGTCCTGCATCCATGTACTTCTTGGCTTCCATGCCCATGGTGGTTTGATTGCCAACCGCTTCTCTGAACATGTCACCGGTTGAAATATGAAGGATGGGGTAATTGACTTTAATAAATTCTGCCTGTGTTCCTTTACCGGCTCCGGGAGGGCCTAAAAGGATAATGTTCATACCTAATCATCTCCTATTTTACGAAACCTTCATAACTTCTTAACAGCAAATGCGACTCTATTTGTTTCATTGTATCCAATGCAACGCCAACTACGATCAAAAGCGCTGTTCCACCAAACCAGAGACTGGTGACTCCGGTGATGGCAATAACGAAATTAGGAAGTATGGCAACCAAAGCCAGGAAAACACCACCCGCCATGGTCAGGCGCGATAGTATCTTGTCAATATATTCTGCAGTGGGCCTGCCCGGTCTGATACCAGGAACAAACCCCCCGTTTCTTTTGATGTTATCGGCCACATCCATGGGATTAAAAATAATGGCCACATAGAAATAAGTGAAAAATATGACACTATAGTATTGTTTAGAATGACTCAAAGG
>CAZACF010000205.1:0-3879 GCA_964483565.1 uncultured Syntrophomonas sp.
ACCGCTACGAAGGGGTTGTCCCTAATCTGGTAACCACCGACTCAATGCTGCATAACTATCATTTATACTTTGATTATTTGTTAAAGACCACCGAAGAGCAGCAATTAATGCCGAAACTAAAGCAATTGACCTCGGGCATGCTGCAGACCAGCCAGGAGCAGTATAAGTCGCTGCCGGAGGGCGATTGGAAAAACGCTGCCGCTCGCAATCTGGCCTTCTTTAGCGTTGCCCAGCAGTTGATTACCCCCGGTTCTTCCATTCCTTCGGAAGTACGGGATGTTGTGCAAGCTGAATTGAAATTAATCAAAGCCCATAATCAAACCGCTATTTCACCAGTGATGACACAAGGCGCTGAAAAAGACGAATTGGAATCTCTAAAAGAAGATTACAGCCAATATATCCCGCGTGGCCACTATACCCGCAGTGAAACGCTGGAAAAATATTTTCAGGCGATGATGTGGTATGGCCGCATGACTTTCCGGCTCAAGGATGACAACGAAGCACGTTCTGCCGCTCTTATGACGATTGCGGCAAGCCAGGAATCCAATCTGGCAGGTTGGAGCAAAATCAACAGCGTGACCGAATTCTTTGTCGGTCGTAACGATGACCCCGGAGTTATTGAGTACTCAGCTTTATTGAAAAAAATATATGGAACTGTGCCAGCGGTCAAAGAACTAACCGCCAGCCAGGAGAAATGGGACTCATTTATAAAAGCGGCTGCTACTTTGCAAGGGCCTTCCATCAATTCTATTCCAATTTATGATGCCACCATCCAACCTGACCGGGAGAGAGAAATCAAAGGTTTCCGCTTTATGGGACAGCGTTATACTCTTGATGCTGATATATTTCAGCGTTTGATCTACCGTGAGGTAGGAGAAAATCCCCAAGGGGAACGCCGCATGCTGCCCAAGGGTCTGGATATCCCTGCGGTGATGGGTTCTTTGGAAGCCCAGAAGATTTTAAAGGATTTTGGAGAGGAAGAATATTTCAATTACACAACCAATATGGCCAAAATGCAAAATCATGTATCCTCCCTGCCAGCAGATACCTGGCATCAAAACCTTTACTGGGGCTGGATGAATACATTGCAGCCGTTATTGACCACACTGCCGCAAGGATACCCCTCATTTATGCGCAATCAGGCCTGGACACGTAAAAGTTTGAGTACTTATTTAAGCAGTTGGACCGAACTTAAGCACGATACCGTTTTATATGCGAAGCAGGTTTATGCTGAAGCTGGCGGCGGAGGTTCTGCCGAAGATGATGACCGGGGATACGTGGAGCCCAACCCCAGATTGTATGCACGCCTGGCCGCCTTGACCGCCTTGACCCGCGATGGTTTGCAGAGCCGCGGTCTGCTGGATGCAGAAGATGGAGAAAATCTAAAGCGACTGCAAGAACTTTCCCTGCAACTGAAAACCATCTCAGAAAAAGAGCTCAAAGGACAGTCCTTAAGTGATGAAGAATACGAACTGATTCGTAGCTTCGGGGTACAACTCGAGCATTTCTGGCTGGAAACCTTAAAAGGACAGGACGAGAATAAAGGAGCCAATCATCTTCTGGTCGACAACCCCGCTATGTTAGTGTCTGATGTGGCCACTGCGCCAGGTACAGTTTTGCAGGAAGGCAGCGGTTTCATTCAAACCATATATGCAGTCGTGCCGGTCGATGGAAAACTGCGCATCGCCCGCGGCGGTGTCTTCTCCTATTATGAATTCCCCTGGCCGGCCAGTGATCGTTTAACCGATGATGCCTGGCGCAATATATTGTTTGAAAAACAAGCACCTCCAGCTCCCCCGTGGACAACTGCCTTTATAGCCCCGGCTGCTGATTGCAGAATTGTTATGCCCTGGGAGCTCGATCAATGAAACCCGTTTTTAAGTGGATAAGCGTAACCATATTGCTGGCTGCTGTCCTAGGGATAGCAGCCAGCAACAGATCAGGCTCGGCCGAACAAACTCTATTCCAAGATACTGACGGCAACGGTTATCAAGAGGAATACCGTCTGACCAATCAACTACTGCAAGTATACGAAAATAACCACTTGATCTGGCAAAGCCCGAAGACATGGGAGATTAAACAAATATGTCTGGCAGATGCCGACAACGACAAGCAGACGGAATTACTTATGGTCGTCTGGAAACATGGCAGTTTTGGCAACTCCCAACCTTTTTGGTTGAAAGGCCCGGACAATGAGTTTACCTGCCACTTGTTTCTGTATCGCATGGTGCCAGGAAGATTAAAAGAAGTTTGGTGTTCCTCAGCCTTGGTTAACCCAATTATTAGTATGAACGTGGTCGACAACAACCAAGACGGGTTAAACGAATTAGTCGTTTTAGAAGGGCCCCGAACAGGGTTTGCTTATTCTCTTCGCCAGATATGGCAGCAACAGGAAACCGTTTGGGTCTGGGATAACTGGGGCTTTAAACGCTTGGATTGAAATTCGGGAACAGTTTAATTGTAAAGCTAGCTTGACACGAGGTATGTTATTAATTATACTTTATGTAAAGCTAGCTTTACTTTTTAGGAAGGTGCTGTCATGGAAAACAGATTAAAAGAACTACGCGAACAAGCAGGGTTGACCCAAGAAGACCTGGCGGCCCGGGCAGGAGTCTCGAGACAAACCATCATCTCCCTGGAAAAGGGCAAGTATAATCCTTCGATTATCCTGGCTTACAAGTTGTCGCGGCTGTTTGATTTGACGATTGAAGAGTTGTTTTTATTAAAAGAAGGTTGTGATATAGAATGATGCAAAAACAAAGGTTGGTAATTAAATATTTAGTATTAGCAATTCTGGCGCTCCTCGCCATCTGGCAGATCACCAGCGGTAACTCCGATTTTGGTATAGGTTTGCTGGCAGGTTTGATGATAGCAGCAGTCGCACTGGGGATAAAAAACCGGCAGCTTGGAAAGATGGTGGAAAAAGGCATGAATCCATATGATGAGCGTGTCTGGTCTATTGCCGGTAAGGCTTCTTACGCAGCCATACGAGTCTTTGTCGTTTTTATCGCCTTGTTTGTTCTGATTGGTTCAATCTGGGGCCCCGGGATTCAAGTCAATCCTTATAACTTGCTAGGGAATTGTCTGGCTGGCCTCGTATTTCTCTATGTTGTTTTTTATTATTATTACAACCGCAAGTACTAGGTTAAAAAGGAGGGTCAGGCTTTGGAGATCAGCAATAAAATTGCTCGTGATCAGGTGTTCTTCCTAATCATGGCTGCAATCGGACTCATCGCTCTATTTATGGGATTTATCTTGCATATCGAAAAAGATATTATGCTGGGGATCAGTTGCGGCTTTTTGCCTACCGGTATTGGCGGTTGGTATATTTACTCACGCGCCAGGCAAAACCAGCACATGCAACGAAACATTGAGATAGAAATGGATGAACGCAATCAGTTTATCGGCCTTAAAGCTGGCTATACCTCTTTTTGGATCGTCTACTGGTATGTATTCCTCGTCACCCTATTGGCCAAATATATAACCTTGCCTCTGTGGAAAATGGGGGCCTTCACCTTATTTTTTATGGCTCTGGTTTTCTTCCTCTTCCGGTTTATTTACAACCGCCAGTATTAATTTTGGTTGCTTAGCCAAACAGAGGGACGTTCCTTTTGTTGGCTTTCTGTCTTTTGGCAGCCAACAAAAGGAACGTCCCTCTGTTTGCTCTTAACTAACTGCCAGCGGCCGTAAATAGCCCTTCATGTACACTATACATGTTCCGCGAACTCTCTACTATTAAGTTTGTTCCAGCATGATTCTGTATGGGAGAGTTCAGAAAAAGCTAAAACTGACAGATCGTAATAAACCTGTCAGCCTTCTGAAATAAATAAATTCCTGGCAACGTCCTACTCTCCCACAGAATCTGCAGTACCATCGGCG
>CAZACF010000206.1:0-3873 GCA_964483565.1 uncultured Syntrophomonas sp.
GTGTTTTTCAGTGCTCTCGAACCGTCCCCACTTGCGCACAATATCCAGAACTCCGGCTGTGCAAGTCGCTTGTTTTGGCTTGGAGTAAGGAGTAAACTGGAATAAATTGTTTTTGAACGGTGGGAATTGTGGATAAATGAAAATCAATGACAGCAGCAAGCGTATGATCGTGTTGTTTGCCACCATCTTCATCGTAGGGGTGGGATTCAGCATCATCATGCCGGTGCTGCCCTATTATGCCGAGTCCATGGGGGCCAATGCCTTTCAACTGGGGCTGCTGATCACCGTCTATGCGATCTGCCAGTTTATCTTTGCTCCCATCTGGGGCGCTTACTCCGACCGGGTGGGCAGACGCCCCCTGCTATTGCTCGGAATTTTGGGTTATGCGGTTACGTTTCTCCTCTTCGGTTTTGCCACCCAGTTATGGGAGCTGTATGTAATCCGTATTATCGGAGGGATCCTGGCCTGTGCCACCATGCCGACCGCCATGGCCTATGTGGCGGATCTGACCAGTCTGGAAAAACGCGGCTCGGCCATGGGGATGATCGGAGCAGCTATGGGCATGGGCATGGTTTTCGGTCCGGCCATCGGCGGTATCCTGTCGAGCATATCGCTGGCCTTTCCGTTTGTGTTTGCCGGGCTGCTGGCCCTGGTTAATGCGGTGTTGCTCTATATCCTTCTGCCGGAGTCTCTGGCCAGTGAGAACCGGATCATTCGCAAAGTCGAGCGGGCTTCCCTGCTGGAGGGACTGCGGTCACCTCTGGTGGTCCTGTTCCTGTTCATCTGCCTGGGCAGCATCGGCGAGTCCATCCACCATGGAACCTTTGCTTTGTTCGCGGAGCAAAAGCTTTCCTTTACCGCCCGGGACATTGGCTGGGCCTTTACCGCTGCCGGAATTGTCATGGCATTGGTACAAGGGGTGCTGGTGGGCCGGCTGATCAACCGTTTTGGCGAGGAAAAAACAGCCGCTGCCGGAATTATTCTCATGGGCACCAGCTTTGGGCTGTTTTTATTAATGTATGATATTCTTTCCTCGATTGCTTTTATGGCGATCTTCTCTGCCGGGGTAGGTCTGATGCGTCCTTCCATTTCCGCAGCGGTTTCCAAGCGAACGGCTGACGGGCAGGGTTCGGCCATGGGTATTTTAAACGGCTACGACAGCCTGGGGCGGGCCATCGGCCCCATGCTGGGAGGCTTCATGCTGGATCTGGGACTAAATTATGGCTACTACACCGCCAGCGCCGTCTGCCTGCTGGCTTTGTTGACGCTGATCATCGGCAGTCGCAGCATCAGACTCAATCACATCTAACAGGCATGGGGACGGGTTCTTCTTGCTTGCGCGAAATAATCATGACTACGCGCACGCCAAACCGTCCCCGAACCTACTTGCCTCACACCCCGTCACTAAACAAGCGATAGTTGCCGCGGCCATTGCTTTTTACGTAGTACAAGGCTTCATCGGACTTTTTAATCAGGGTATTGATATCGCTGCCGTCTTCGGGATAGATGGAAATGCCGATACTTACCGACAGCTTTAGTTGATGGGTGTCGATGATAAAGGGCTGGCGAAATTCCTCTACGATTTTGGCGGCCACTTTGATGGCATCCTCCGGTTGATTGATGCCCTGCACCATGATAACAAATTCATCCCCGCCAAAGCGGGCCGCGGTATCTGCTTTGCGCAAGCTGCTTTTCATTCTTTGGGCTGCTAAAATCAAAATCATATCTCCGATATCATGCCCCAGACGGTCGTTTATCTCTTTGAAATGATCGATGTCAAGGGACAAGACGGCAAATTTGAGGTTGTCGCGCTGTGCCTGGGTAAAAGCCAGATCAAAGCGGTCGTTGAAAAACAACCGGTTGGGCAAGCCGGTCAGGGCATCGTGAGTGGCCATAATTTGCAGTCGTTGTTTCATCTGGCTTAACTCGGTAATATCACTGATACTGGAGATGATACAATGTTCCCCGTTGATCGTAATAATAGCGGCCGAATATAGTCCGATGGCGATCTCGCCTGACTTTTTGCGAAACTGCATTTCCAATCCCTTCACCATTTTCTGGCGGGTCAGTTCACTGACGATATATTCACGGTCTTCCGGTCTCAGCCAGATTCGCAGATCAAGCGCACTTTTGCCGATAATCTCATCATAACGGTAGCCCGTCAGGTTTAGAAAACCTTCATTGATTTCGAAGATGACGCCATCTTCCGCTCGGGAAAGCACAATCGCATAAGGGGATGAATTGAAAGCGTTATAGAACTTTCTTTCCTGGGTTTGAACTTCCCGCAGCAGTCGTGCATTTACCATCAATGCCATGCTGATGGTCAGGCAGGCACTTAAGGCAGCGTACAGGGTAAGTACAATGGAGCTGGTAATACTGGGATTGAAAAAATTATTACTGTTCTGAGGTATGGCGATAATAAGCACAATCCTTATCAGGCTGACGAACGCATAACATCCCAGGATAATGCCGGTGATCCC
Organism: uncultured Syntrophomonas sp.; assembly: GCA_964483565.1. Classification (GTDB taxonomy): domain Bacteria; phylum Bacillota; class Syntrophomonadia; order Syntrophomonadales; family Syntrophomonadaceae; genus Syntrophomonas_B. The sequence continues at coordinate 2,481 of CAZACF010000206.1, forward strand.
GGTGATGGGGCGTAAATCCCGGGGAACCCGGCGCAGCAGGAACCAGGCGATTTGCGAATTCAAAAAAACGATCATGACCGATATGATGATCTCTCTGATGATCAAATGGGGATTGATCAGGCCATAATAAACGAAGCAGAGAAAGAAAACCAGCAGCGCCAAATAATTGTGCAGCTGGGAGGTCTTTTGGCCTACAAATTTTTGCAAGCCCAGATAAAGAAGGATGATGCCGCCAACAATGATCGTATTGGAAAAAAGGACGGTGATGACGTGGCCAAACACCTCTCCCAGCATTAACATGAACAGCCCGCAGGCCTGCAGGATCATGTTAATGGTCCATAATAATATGCCGGAATAACGTTGGCGATGTTGCTTCCACATAATTGCCATCGAACCGGCACTGATAATATTAATAATAAAATAGAGAATGATTATGGTCCTGGTGTCCAGCATTCATTTCCCCTCCTGCTATATTTTATATTGACAGGATGAATTTAGTCGATAAATTTCTACAGAAATTGATTGTTAATGACGGCATACCGTTTTCATTTCTGTTTCTGCAAGTCTTGCAAAATAATTATTCAATAAAAAGCCAAGACTGTAATGAACAAACCTTAAAAAGGCTCTGTATGGCCGACCAAGGGGGATGTTATGTCCATATCGCGAAAACCGTTATATGTGTGGCTAATGATATCTTTTATCGTGCTTGCCTCGATAATCGTTTGGGATTATTATCAGCTCTCTCTGGACGAGCATGAATCATTAAACGGTGTGCCCATTTTGACCTACCACAAAGTCAACCCGGACAGAAGAACCGGGGGCTTCGGCTTGCGGGTAGAGCCGGCGGATTTTGACTGGCAGATGCGGTATTTGAAAACGGCATACTTATCCTCACTCTTCCCAAAGCAGAGGAGGCCAAGCCCAGACAAATTAAAGTAAAAACCTCAAAGCTGATCGAAGGGGAAAAGAAATAACGGGTGCAGGCACTACCGGCAGTGTGCGTAAAGGAAAAGAATCAGGCGGCCCCTTTTCCACCGCCTGATTCTTTTATGAGAGGGTTGAAATCAGCCCGGTAGGCCCGCAGGTATTTACATGTTCTTATAATTTGCCAGTCATGGCATTAAACTGCTAAAGTCTAGTATTCCCTGAAATGTAGAGAGGCTCATGAATTATTTTCGAGGTTCATCTTATTGTAACTTAAACCCGATTATGTTTATCCTTGGTATAAACATAATCGTTTTCTTTGCCGTCCGCCTGTTCCCGGATTTGATTGGTCAATTAGGGTTATGGGGCCGGCCCCTATTCATCCAAAGACCATGGGGGCTGATAACCAGCATGTTCACCCACTATGACCTCTTCCATTTATTTGCCAATATGTTTACGCTCTACTTCT
>CAZACF010000207.1:0-3765 GCA_964483565.1 uncultured Syntrophomonas sp.
TTTTACCATTTTCAACACATACTGTATTCTACGAATTAATCCAAAATCCTTTTTGAGCAGATATTTTTTTGAATTCGAGCTTATGTAACTTCTTTTTTAAATTGTTGGGACGGAAATAACATATTTGACTCGTAAACTGGTCATTACCAGCATTCATTTCTGGACGAAAGCTGCCCGATGGGACAAACAGGCAGCTTTTTTAAAAAACAAATTATAATATCGCATTTTATGGATATTCGCTATAAATTTAAAATATCCTCTATGATTACTTTAATTTTGCGTATTATTTGCTGGCTGGCAGTGACAAATATCCTTTCCGATCAAGTTTTTCCACGTGTTTTTGCAGCATTTCCTCTACGTCGATATGATAATTGTCTTCCAGCACAAACATCATGGTAACGGCAGTTTGGGCAACATCAAGCAATTCCCTGGCAATTTCCTCGATAATATGATTCTCCTCCATTTGGATTGCTTCCCCACTCAAGCCACGATATTTGCCGATGCATTGCGCCAACTCCCCGGCCTCTTCCATCAGTTTCAAGGCTGTAGACTCCATGGTCGGCTTTAATCCATTCAATCTCGGCAAGGACAAAGTCTTGCTATCCATCTTAAGACTCCCTTTCAATGATCGTTGGTATTTCAAGCACTTCAATACCGGCTTCCTGTAAAAACTGTACGGCCAATTGGTCTTCAAAATTGCCCCGATGTACAACTCTGATGATCCCGGCATTAATGATCATACGTGCACATATCAGACAAGGCTGATTGGTGCAATAAATAACAGCATCCTGAGTAGACACTCCATAAAAGGCAGCATTAATAATAGCATTTTGTTCGGCGTGTACGCCCCGGCACAATTCATACCGATGACCGGAAGGAATTTGCATTTCCTCTCGCAAACAGCCCATGTCCAGACAATGCCCCAACCCACGTGGGGCACCGTTGTAACCGGTAGATATGATCCTCTCTTTTCTGACCAGAACAGCGCCCACCTGGCGCCGCAAGCAGGTAGAGCGACTGGCTACCAGGTCAGCCAATTTGAGAAAATAATGATCCCAACTGGGACGGTTTCTGATCCCCTTTGGTTTATCTTGCATGACCAATAACCTATATTCCGTAGAGCGGATATTTATGACAAAGAACCCTGACGATTTCTCGGGCCTGATCCAATTTCTCTTCATTGTTGGGATGATCCAGTGCCAATGTGATCGCCCGGGCCACTGCCTTCATATCCTCGGCTTTAAAACCGCGGCTGGTCAAAGCCGGCGTGCCGATCCTGATTCCGCTGGTAATGGTCGGTTTTTCCGGGTCAAAGGGAATACCGTTTTTGTTGACGGTTATGTTAATCGATTCGAGAACATTCTCGGCTTCCTGGCCGGTCAATTTTTTGGGCCTTACATCAACCAGCATGAGGTGATTGTCGGTACCGCCGGATACCAGCCGTAATCCCTGCTGCACCAGTTCCTGGGCCAGTATACGGGCGTTCTCCACGATGTGCTGCTGGTATTGTTTGAACTCAGGCTGCAAGGCTTCCTGAAAACAAATGGCTTTGGCTGCAATCACATGCATTAAAGGTCCTCCCTGGGTTCCCGGGAAGACTGCGCTGTCAATTTTTTTGGCCCATTCTGCTTTGCACAGAATCACGCCACCACGCGGTCCCCGCAACGTCTTGTGGGTAGTGGTGGCAACAAAGTCCGCATATGGAACAGGGCTGGGATGCAACCCGGCAGCAACCAGTCCTGCGATATGAGCCATATCTACAAATAGCCATGCCCCGATTTCATCCGCGATTTCCTTGAACTTGGCAAAATCGATTACCCGGGGATAAGCGCTGGCACCCGCCACAATCATTTTGGGCTGGGTTTGCCGGGCGATGCTGCGCAACTCTTCATAATCAATCATTTCAGTTTGGGCATTGACACCGTATTCAAAAAATTGAAAATACTTGCCGGATATATTCACTTTGCTGCCATGGGTCAAATGGCCTCCATGACTAAGGTTCATGCCCAATACTCTGTCACCGGGACTGAGAGCAGCAAAATAAACGGCGGTATTGGCCTGAGCACCCGAGTGGGGCTGTACATTGACGTGGTCACTGCCGAAAATCTTTTTTAACCTTTCTCTGGCCAGATCTTCGACCACATCTACATACTCGCATCCACCGTAATATCTTTTCCCCGGATACCCCTCAGCATATTTGTTGGTCATAACCGAACCCTGAGCTGCCATCACTGCCCGGGAAACAAAGTTTTCCGAGGCAATCATTTCCAGCTTGTGGTTCTGCCGGCGCTCCTCATTGGCAATCGCAGCAGCAACCTCCGGGTCTGTCGGTAATACGTACTGGTCAATATAATCCATTATTAACACCTCTCACCATATCTTTTTTCAATCGCATTAATCTTGTCGACTCTGCGCTGATGTCTGCCTCCCTCGAATTCAGCCGTTAAAAATGATTGGACAACCGTTTTTATGGTTGGCATGTCAAGAACCCTGGCCCCCAAGGCAAGAACATTGGCATCATTATGTCTCCTGGCCATTTCCGCACTATAAGGGTCCGAACATAGGGCCGCCCTGATACCGGGAATCTTGTTGGCTGCAATCGATATGCCAATTCCGGTCCCACAAATAATGATACCGGTTATGTTTCTTTCCAGTACGCGCAGCGCAACAGCTTCTGCAATATCAGGATAATCCACTGATTCAGAGCTGAAACAACCGCAATCAATGGTCTCGTTGCCGAATTCCTTCAATAAAGCCATGATTTCTTTTTTCTCTTCAATCCCGGCGTGATCACTGCCAATGACGATTTCCAATTTTAATTCACTCCTATTTAGACACTAATGAAAATATTATACACATATTTATTATATTAACTTAATTTTTTCGTAATATTCCCGACCAGGCTTTGCATTTGCCGGGCGCATTTTCGATAGGCTGCAATCCCCCGTCCGAAGGGATCTATGATATCCCCCGCTTGATTCTGACTGAAAGACGCCAAGGTATGTACTTTGGAGGCAGGCACTTCATATCGTTCGACGATTTCTCGATAATGCGCCTCAGTCATCGTCAAAATCAGATCTGCCCATTCAACCAGATCATCATTTAACCTGCGCGCACGATGTTGGCTGATGTCAATCCCCATTTCCGCCATAACCTTGATCGCTTCATGGCTGGCAGATGTGCCATTAAATGCATAAATACCCGCTGACCTGGCGATCAGTTCGCTTGCTTCGGGGGGGTTCCCCATCTTCCTCAGTTGATCGGTGAAGAGAGCCTCCGCCATAGGACTTCTGCAAGTATTGCCGCTGCATACAAACAAAAGATGCATGCATTTTCCTCCTATTTAAATAAATACACTGTTAAAATTTAATATGCTAAAATGCCATTTTTACCGCCAACGCCAACAGGATCAGCCCGCCCACTGCCTGGGCGTAACTACCCACCGCCCGACTTAATCGCCTGCCGCCTTTAAAACCAAGCATAGTCATGGTTCCGGCTACAATACCCATAATGACTACTGTAAACAGGATGGGTGCCTGGAGTGTTCCCAAACTAAAGCCGACGGTAAGGGCATCGATGCTCACGGAAACAGTCAATATCAGCAGGCTGACCCAACTATCTGCATTTATTCTACTATTTTGGTTTGAAAGCGATTCTCTCGTTTCGGCAAAGGTGACTACCCTGGGCTTTAATTCCCGATATGATTTCAAGATCATTTCCAGAGCGATATACACCAAAATAATGGCTCCGATACGCCCTGCCCAT
>CAZACF010000208.1:0-3764 GCA_964483565.1 uncultured Syntrophomonas sp.
CTGAAATCGCCAGCGCCATGCTGCAGCGCCAGCAGGCCACAGCCATCATCGCTGCCCGGCAAAAAATCGTCGAAGGGGCCGTAGGGATGGTGCAGATGGCCCTGGAAAAATTGGAAAAAGAGAATATTGTTGATTTGGATGATGAGCGCAAAGCAGTCATGATCAATAATTTAATGGTAGCCATTGTTTCCGACCGTGCGGCCTCACCAGTCATTAATACCGGCACCTTATACTAGGTGGTGGGAGAATGACCGCCAAGAAAAGCTTTTTGTTAAGGATCAACCCCAAGCTGTTTGAGGTGTATGAATCTTGGGCTGCTGACGAATTGCGCAGTATCAACGCTCACCTGGAATTTGTCCTGCGCGATGCAGCAGTTCGTGCCGGACGATGGCCAAAAGAGGTGTCTGCTGCTGCCAACAATTCCGAAGAAGAACAGAATTAATAACTAGCTAGAGCAATAAATCATCCTGCAGGTTGTTCCTCTGAATAAGGGGAACAACTTTTTTCGATTTTGCGAAATAGTATCCTTGCTAGTTAGCACGAGCATAAGTGAAAAATGGAACCATAGGAACGTAAATCGACAAACGTAGTATTGAATAATACAAAATAACCCAAACGGATTGCAAAATATTACCTATAAAGATATGATTAGATTATAAAATATACGTTACGAGAAAGAAGGCGAATATGTAATGCAATTATTATCGTTTACCGAACTGCAGTTGACAGACTACAACATGGCTGCCGGCAAAGGCATCTTTACAGTAGACAACTGCCAGCGTGAAGCAGAACTTTTCTTTTATTTGCAAGGTGCTGACTGTCTGGGGATTCGTTTAGGCAGGCATGAGCAAGGAGTATCGACCCAAGCGCTGGAAAATTACCTGGCTATGCACAAAATGGAGATTCGCAGACAGATTCAACCGGAAATCAAGGGGTTAAGGGAAAAAGGCCTGCAGGAATTGATATAATTTGCTTGGCAGAAAATTTGAGCGGAATTATTTTCGGCAGTCTGATCTATAATAATGTATTAGGACGGAACAATAAGATAAATTTTAGCCCGGATATAAAGTAATAATTTGCTGTTATACGGGCTGTTTTTTTATAATAACGAATTTAATAATCGACAATTAATAACATGTGATAATATAGACAAATAAAAGTAAATGGACAAAATATCGGGAATTAAAATTAAAAAGATGGAATAAAATATGTGGGAATTTCCCATAACTTGGCGGCAGATTTTTTGTGTAAAATGCATTAAAATTTTAATGGAGGAATAATGCTCTCGGAGATGAAAATTTTCTAGGTATGCGCTAATCAAAAAGGTATTAATTTTACGTTGGCATTACATATAATTTTGATATAATGAGTAGAATGAAATGTGGCCTTCAGCGTGGTGCTTTATGCAATGATCACCTGGGGAACAGATAAAAGTTTGCTCGGCAAATAGCTGCGGAGGTGATGAGTGTGAAAAACAAATGGAGTAAAGGGGACCCGGTCAATTTATCAGATTTACTGAAGATAACACCGGTGGCCAATGAAATACTTCATCTCAGTAATGAATTAAATATGAGTGTGACCGATGTGATTTGGATCGCTTCGCAAATTCTGGATAATAGCGAAGAGTTAAAAGAATCCTCGATTTTTAATATGGAAGACGAAGAAATAATCCCGATTGATGATGATTGGGATGAAATAGATCTGGAGAGTCTGGAGGAAGATTTGGAGCAAACTTCCTATATGGTCAGCGTCAAGATCCAAAGCGGGGGAAGATTCCCCGAGGTCGGTTTTAAGGCCGGCATTAATGAAAAAGAAGATATGAATGTTTTCTTTGACATGATTATCGAGATGATGGATAGATTGGATGGTTGAACAAGCTGTTAAAACCCGGTTTCGAACCGGGTTTTGTTTTAGTATAATAAATAAATAATATTGAACAGGGGCAGGAGAATAAATGATTATTGATCTGGACCACAATCTAAAGTTGATTCGTCCGGAAGGCAAAGCGATGTTCCCTTATTGTAATTCCATTTATATCGATGATGAAATCAAAACACTGATCGATGCCGGCAGCGGGGGCAATGCCTACCAGGAAATTCCCAAAGCAGAAATTGGACTGATACTGCTGAGTCATTCCCACTTTGACCATACCCATGGTCTGGGCTATTTCCCCCAGGCCAGGATCATGGCCGGCATAGAAGAACAATATGCATTTCAGGATGAAAACAAGTTTTACATAACTGCCGGGTTCCAACGCTGGGAAGAGTTGATGGGCAGTAAAAAAGATGAAAAGATGACTACGCAAACCCCGCTTCCTGATGATGTCCTGGTCAAACCGGGTTTCAGGAAGCTGGAGCTGAGCGGGGTCTTTAAAGATGGGGATGAGATCGTGGTGGGTTCCACCAGGTTGATTGCCCTGCATACCCCTGGTCATTCCGTAGGTCACTATGGATTTTATTTTCCAGACAAAAAGATCCTTTTCTCCGGCGATATGGATATATCACCGCGTGGTCCTTGGTATGGAGGATACGATTCGGATTTCGGGGAAGTGGTAGCTTCTGTACAAAAACTGATTGCGCTTCAGCCGGAGGTACTGGTTACTTCCCATCGCAAAGTATTTTATGAAAATATTGAAAAGCTTTTGCGGGAATATGTGCAAATTGCCCTGGATCGGGATGAAAAAATAATGGATTTGCTTGACCGGCCCCGTTCACTGGAAGAAATTGCCCAACAGGAATTGGGCTTTTATGGGCTGGGCAGGACGGCGTTCAACGTTTTTTGGTCGAAAGTTATGATTCTTAAACATCTTGAGTATCATATTAAAGATGGAGAAGTGGAGGACCTTGGCAATCACATTTATGCAAGAATTTAAGCAAAAGAGGGATAGGATATGAACACTCGCAGAATTATTTATTTACTGGCGCTGGCCTTGGTGGCCTATTTTCTGTTTGCCCATAACCAGACAGAAACCAAGCAACCCCCCCCATCCATTTCACGACAGGAAATATTTGCAGATTTTGCAGATCTGGCCGACAATGATATACCGGAAGCAACTTTAGGAGGAACTTTTTTTACCACTGATGTATTCTTCCCGGCAGATTTTATTGGTGAAGCCGGGGATGAATTCTATGTGACCATGGAGGACGGACATAACCAGTATACACAGAGGTACATCATCGAAACAAAAGTGCAAAAAGATCTATCGGTCGAGCTGATTTACAAGCCCAAAGCAAACTGGCAAGGTTTCCGCCCGCCCGAAGGCAAATATGAAAGTTATAAATTTGATGGTGAAAAGTGGACCCAGGCGAATTAACTTCGCGTGGATCCACTTTGTTGAGCATACTGTTCGGTTAGAAACTGAAACAATTCCTGCAAGGGCGAATACCGCAGCAAGGCCGTAGCCAATTCGATCGTTCCTGCCACCCCTGATAACGTAGCCAGCCCCCCGGTGATCATTTCGCTTCCCGACAAAAGAAAAAAACAAAGAGCAAAAATAAAACGTGCCCAAGCTCCATCACTGCTTAGCATATTGACCTCTCTTCTGCTGCAAGGCGTGTCATATCTTCTCTTATTATTTGAGCTGCTGAGAAAACTATGTATATAAATGAAAGATAAAAATATAAAAATAGTATTGCCAAACTTGAACTATAGTCTTATAATCATTAACATGGCGGAGGATTTTTTTAATGAAAGGAGTTGGAAATTTGGATAAAGCATTGATTGATGAGATCCTCAGAGACATCGGACTGGAACATATCGATGAT
>CAZACF010000209.1:0-3758 GCA_964483565.1 uncultured Syntrophomonas sp.
CAATATTGCCAGCAGACTGAGCAGGATCCCTGCCCCGGCTCTTTCCTGCACCAGGAATCCCACGGTGAAACCCAATGAAAATCCCTTTAAGAAACAAATCCCCAGAATAAGCGGCATACCGATCACAGTCAGGCCCAGAAACCAAACCAGCAAAATGGTCTTGGCCTGATTCAGGAAAGCATAAAACAGCAGTGTGCTGCCCGCCATATCCCCCCGGCTGCTGCCCCGCAAATAGTTGTCAATCAGGTTCAGCAGATGGCTCCTTACCGATCCGTCCAAATCATCTGCCCGGTAACTGCCGCTGATCAAACCTGTCAGGAAAATGATGGAGATCAGCAAATACTGCCAGCGGTTGGCTTTGATATGGTTTACGATAGTGCCGATAAGATTCATGACCCAACCCTTTCCCCGCCTGAATTGCTGCCAAGCCTCCCCTATCATTCATATTTGTATTCTGACCAGTTTATGCCCAAAAGAAGAACAAAAAAAAAGAGGCAACCGGCCGCTGAACTGGCTACATCTTTAATAGCGAGCTTTTCTTACAAATTGGAAGGAGATGGAAATTGCTTCACTATGGAATTCTTCCACTAATGACATCTAAACTCATATTTGGGTTTTCTACTGTCTTTGTTCCTCGTTTGGAACTCTCAGCCTACAGTCAGCATCTATATCTGGCGTACTACGAATCGACGATCCGGCATCGTCGGCTGTCAAACAAACGCTACATCATCATCTGCTTGCGCAGCATCTCATAAATAACGGGAACCACTTGTTTCTTTCTGGATAGGACGCCTTTCAGAAAAATGCCGCCCTTGATATGGTCATGCTCAAATTCTTCCTCGACCAGATTTTTCATCTCGCCGGCCACGATCAGCTCCGTACCTTCTTCAAATATATCGGTAGCCATCAGGCACATCAGCGCGTAGCCATTTTGTGAGCAGAGATTTTCCATGGTCACCACCAGATCCTTGCGGCGCTCGGCAAACTGATCCAGATCAATGGTCTCCACCTGGGAAATGGCGAACATGGTGGTGCCGCTGACATATTCTTTCAGGTCTTCACTGATCAATTCCAAATTGCTTTGTTTGTCCACCCGGCTGTTCTCAGCAAACAGTTTTTTACCCCATTCCACCGCATCGAGTCCGCAGATGTGCTGCAGTTCCTGGGCAACCCTTTTATCCTTAGCGGTAGTAGTGGGTGATTTAAAAATCATAGTATCAGTCATGATGCCGGACAGCAACAGGGCCGCCAGATTGTTGGCCAGAAAAACTTTATTGGTCAGGAATTTGTCAGCTACCAGGGTAGAGGTTGAGCCCACCGGTTCATTATGAAAATAGATCGGGAAGATGGTCTGCAGATCGCCAACCCGATGATGATCGATGATTTCCAGAATCTCCGCTTCCTCAATTCCATCCACAGCCTGTTTCTTTTCATTGTGATCCACCAAAATCACCTGTTTGCGTTTCATTTGCAGCAAATTATAGCGGGAAATCAAACCTAAATAATGATTGTCGTCATCGACCACCGGATAATTACGAAAACGGGTGGAAAGCATCATTTTCTTGGCTTCCTCAGCCTTTTCATCCTTCTCGAACAGAATCAGATTGCGGGATTTCATAATGGAGGAGGCCTTTTGGGCCAGGATTTGGCGCAGGATCTCGGGACTATTATCAATATCCCGGCCCGTACCCAGGGCTTCCAAATAGATCATGGCCACGTCACCGATGGTGATCAGGCCCAGAAACTTTTGTTTTTCATCCAGCACCGGCACAGTTTTCAGTTTGTTGTTGCGCATGATATTGCCCAATTCTACCAGGGTCGTGTCCGCGCTGATATACAGGTTATGTTCCTCATCCAGCAGATCCTCAACGGTAGTACCTACATTGGACAAGATCATGGGATATTCAAACTCCAGATGATCGAGCAACTTTTTTAATTCGTCTTTTAATTCCCCGGCCGTTGCTGCGATATAGACACCTTTTTCGGTACTCTGTTTGTAAACCTTGTAGCTGATGGCGGCGGCAACCGAATCCACATCCGGATTTTTGTGACCAATAACATAAACCGGTTTCATCCTATTCCTCCAAGCATAAATCCATTTGCGACCATTGTACCATATTTTATATGGCGATTCAGGAGGTTTTAGCAATTTAGGACCGTCCCCACTGTCACTTATAATTTATACAGCAATACTGTTTCCAAGAATGATACGGGCACATAAGTCCGATCATTAATAATAACCGGGGCAGCCTCTAAAATATAGGGTATCTTGTGGTTGGCGATATAAATATTGTCATCGATTTTCAGCTTGGCGCAGGCCTGGCCCTTGGTTAACTGAACACTGCGTTGCTGGTCATCCCAATCTACCGTATAGCCTAATTTTTCCCCCACCAAGCGCAGGGGGATCAGCACTTGATTTTTGGCGTTTAGGACCGTCTTGACTTCCAGGCCTTCAATAACTATTTTACCGTCATTTTTAGCCGCCAAACGGTTGCTGAGATCAGTCAGATTCATAGCAAACTCAGGAATGCCCATCGCACCGGGAGCTATTTCATATTTGGGAAATATAATGACTAACTCATTATCCTTTACATAAAAATCCTGGCTGTCGCTGATTCCTTTAAACCCCATACCCCCCTCGAAAAACATTTGATTTTCATCCTGCGAGCGCAATTCAATCTGTTTGGTTATTTCACTATTAATCACAGCTTTATAATCTGCTCCGGTCGGGAATAAATCTGTCAGGTGGATAGGTTTATTGGCTTTTTTGTCAATATTAAAACAACTCACAACCGTCATGCCATTGGCTCCGCCGGTATAAGTGTAGTAGGTAATGGTAAAAGATAAAAAGGCCTCATTGCTGGTTTTCAAGTCAGATTCAATAAATAGCTGATGGGTTCTTATTGGCCAACCATTTTGTTGAGCTTCTCGGGCAGATTCTGCGGCTTGCACTTCAATGTCGTCTTTCGCTTCGGTAATATGCTTGACTATAAATTCGTTTATTTGCTGCTGCAAAGCAGCATTTCCTAAACCTGATATTACCGGATATTTAATGTCGATTTCGACCAAGTCATTCTTCTCTTCAATTACCTTAATGGCAAATTGGCTGTCCTGCTCCGCCGTTATTGCAGCATTATCAGGGATAATCATGGCAGTCGACTCCGCCGCGACGGGGGAGGCTAAAACAGCACTGCCCAACAACATACAGCCTACCACTCCTAATGCAATCGCTCGTTTCATTCTCATTTTTATTACCTCCATTGCCTGTAATTACTGAATTTCGAACTCACCGGTCATGATAATCTCTGGGACGCGTTTCACCTCCCAAGTCACGTCTTCAATTTTTCACCCGGCAGCCATATAAAGCCATATACAACCGGTATGCGCGCCGTTTAACCGAGTTACCTTACTCAATTTGCCTGACTGGTTAAACATGTCCTTCTTCATCATAATAACAATTCATTCTGCAAATTGAGTTACAAATTCCTTAAAAATAGTTACGAAAAGGTGACAGTGGGGACGGTCTTTTTTCGTTACCTTTTTACTGGATCGTAAAACGTAAATCGGGACGAAGTAATCTGAGGGCATATGAGGAGAGAGGGACACATTTCACACAGCGCTCCAGGATGTTTTCCCAATTTGGCGCGTGGCAGGAACATAAATTGTCAATCATAAATTAATTTGGTATTATAAGGGAAATGTTGTTGGATTTGGTTGAGGTATTTAAAAGCAATTAGCATGATTAATTGCTTGCAGCA
>CAZACF010000210.1:0-3749 GCA_964483565.1 uncultured Syntrophomonas sp.
GATGATGCTCTTGTAATCTGCCATTATTGATTCACCTCCTGGAGTTTTTCAATTTTTACTGCGGCCACTTTATATTCGCCGGTTCCGGTAATGGGGTCAAGGTGATGACTGGTTAATGCATTGGTCGGTGTAGCGTTATAATGGAATGACATCCAAATAACACCCGGCAACACCCGGTCGGTAACCTTGACATGAGTATCTGCGACGCCGCGGCGGGAGGTTACTCTTACTCTGCTGCCGGTAACCAGTCCCAGTTTTTCTGCATCAATGGGGTTGACTTCAGCCATTTCCTTGTTCCAAACACTGCTGATTCCTTTGGAATAAGGCGTGGTCACATTATAATGATAGAGAATTCTTCCGGTGGAGAGCAGGAACGGATATTCTTCATCCGGCATTTCTCCCGGTGGGATGTGTTCTGAGGGCTGGAATAATCCCAGTCCGCGTGTAAATTTGCCAGCATGCAGGAAGGGCGTGCCCGGATGCTCAACACTCGGACAAGGCCACTGCAGGCTCTTTAGTTCTTCCAGACGATCATAGTTAATGCCGTTCATGGAGGGAGAAAGAGACGCCATTTCATCCCAGATTTCGCTCGGATGATTGTAGCTCATGGGATAGCCTACCTTGGTTGACATCTCACAGATGGTCTGCCAGTTGGCTTGTCCGGGAATGGGCTCAATGGCTTGGCGGACTCTTTGTACCCGGCGCTCGGTGTTGGTGAAGGTTCCGTCGCACTCGGCAAAACTGGCAGCCGGCAGGATTACATCCGCATATTCAGCCGTTTCGGTGAGGAACAGCTCTTGTACCACCAAAAATTCCAGATGTTCCAGGGCGCCCCGGATATGATTGGCATCAGGATCAGTCAACACGGGGTTTTCACCCAGTATATACATCGCCTTGACTTTGCCTTCATGGGCAGCAGCAAACATTTCCGGGATCTTCAAGCCAATTTTTTTAGATAAGGAAGCGTTCCAGGCTTTTTCAAACTTCTCATGAACCGCATCAACGGTCACATTCTGATAGCCTGAATATACATTGGGAAGCGCTCCCATGTCACAAGCGCCCTGTACGTTGTTCTGTCCACGCATCGGGCATACGCCAGTGCCGGGGCGTCCCAGATGTCCGGTCAGCATGGCCAGATTGGCACAGCTCATAACATTTCTGGTTCCGCAGATATGCTCGGTAATACCCAGGGTATAGAATATCATGGCTTTAGAAGTGGTAGCATAGAGACGGGCCACTGCATAAAGATCATCGACCGACACCCCGGTCAGTTCGGATACTCTCTCCGGCGTATATTCGGCCACAATTGTCTTGAGTTCTTCGTAATTCTCGGTACGTTCCTCAATAAATTTCTTGTCTTCCAGGCCTTCCTTGATGATAATATGCATTAATCCGTTAAGAAGGGGGATATCAGTACCAGGTTTTTGCCGCAGCCAGTAATCGGCTTCATCGACCAGATCAATATGACGCGGGTCACAAACCACCATCTTGGCTCCGTTGCGGGCCGCTTGTCTCATCTTGTAGCCAATGATCGGATGAGCTTCGGTGGCATTGGTTCCGATTAGGAACATCAATTCCGCTTCATTGGTAATATCACTGATGGGATTGGTCATCGCTCCGCTGCCAAAGGTTGTAGCCAGACCGGCTACAGTAGGAGCGTGTCAGGTGCGGGCGCAATGGTCAACGTTGTTGTTGCCCATATATGCGCGAGTAAATTTGGATACTAAATAATTTTCTTCATTGGTACAACGTGCGGAACTCAAAGCCGCAAAGGCTTCAGAGCCATATTGGTCTTTAATTTCATTTAACCGTTTTGCAATTAGATCATAGGCTTCATCCCAGGAGGCAGGTTCAAATTTGCCGTTCTTTTTGATCAAAGGATGGGTGAGGCGTTTTTCATTATAAATAAAATCCCAGCCAAACCGTCCTTTGACGCACAAACTGCGTCCGTTTACCGTAGCGTCAGGGCTGGACAAAACGCCGATAACCTTTTTGTCTTTCACAGCCAGATCGAAGGTACATCCGGTTCCGCAGAAGGGGCAGGTCGTCCGCACCCGATCGATCTCCCAGCGACGGGCCTGGCCGGCCATGGTTTTTTCGGTTAAAGCTCCGGTTGGACATACCGCCACACACTGTCCGCAAAAAACGCAATCGGAATGCATATAGTCCACGTCCCCGTAGGTGGTCACTTTGCGGTGGAAGCCCCGGTTCAAATAGGAAAGGTTGTCCTGACCGGTCAGCTCTTCACAAGCTCTTACACATGCCCCGCATTGAATGCATTTGTTCATATCACGGTTGATAAAGGGGTTGCTGTCATCCATCGCATAATGGTGCTGCTCGCCCACAAAGGGACTTTCTTTTACGCCGTACTTGTAACAGTAGTCAGCCAGTTTGCAATCGCCCAATTTGTCACAGGTCAGGCAATCATGGGGATGATTGGCCATTAACAATTCCAAAATGGTGCGGCGGGCATTGATAACAGCCGCTGATTCGGTCTGTACCTCCATTCCCGGGGCTATGGGGGTCACGCACGATGCTGGCAGCAAACGATTTCCTTTGACTTCTACTACGCACATCCGACATGAACCCATGGGGCTCAAATCTTTGAGATAGCAGAGCGTAGGGATCTCAATACCGTGCAATTCTGCTGCCTGCAAAACCGTACTGCCTCGTGGAGCTTCGACCTCCTTCCCGTTGATTGTCAGTTTCACTAATTCCACTTCCATCACTCCCTAATCTTTTTTAACAAAAAAATACCTTCCTCCCTGGTCGAATGATTTAAACACACTTAAACATACATAAAAAGGGAATAATTTACATTATTCCCTAATTAGCATAAAAGATAGGTCTGCTTAGACCACAACTCCTTTCCAACCAGGGAGGCAAGGCAGTTTCCCGACTTACCCTATCGGCCAAGCTATCATAGTAAAACCTTAGACAGAATGGCTCGGAGTCAACTATTTAATTGTAATTTTGTCACTACTTTTATAATCAGATATTCTGCGTAAACTCTAATTTTCCTGCAAAAATATTTTTAAAAACCATTGTTATAACTTTGATTAATGTATGTAATTACAAATACTTATTGGCTTTTGCTGCTCCGGTAGCAAATGATACTATCCCCATTAAACTTTTAACGTCTCAATCACAACAACCGACACTTCGCCGCCGGCTTCGATGGGAGGACTACCGGCCGGTATATCTATTAAAGCGTTGCATTGGAGCAAAGATCTGATCATGCTGGGCTTTTGACCGGGAAGTACGGTAACCTGCCATCCCGCTTCCGTCCACGTCAGCTGACCACGAACAAAACGCCGTGATCCTGCCTTTTTGGAAAATCCGTTACTGCAGGTGGCCCTAATTCGTTTAAGACCCGGGTCTAATCCCTGCATGGCTTTCAGAGCCGGGGCTACAAAAAGGTGATATCCGACTGCACAAGCCGCCGGGTTGCCAGATATGGAGAAGATCTGCCGGGCGTTGCAAACGGAAAAAGCGCTATGACTTCCGGGTTGAACCAGGACATCCCAGTATAATAATTCTGCTCCCAAATCTTTCATTAAGGAACCGGCTTCGTTGTCACCGTTGGCATAAGTGCCTCCGGTAATGATTAAAACATCCGCTTGCTCCAGCAGCTTTACTGCAGCTAATTTCGGTGAAATGGCATCAGAAGCGATTGAATAACAGGCCACCGGGATACCGCCGTCACGTATGACCAGAGATCCCAACAAGGGGCCGTTACTGTCCCTCAT
>CAZACF010000211.1:0-3743 GCA_964483565.1 uncultured Syntrophomonas sp.
GAATTGGCAAAAGGCAAGCCGATGGAGAAGATTCTGAGAAACTGAGAGCGAATGTTATTTATGTATTATTAACCCCTTCTCGATATAGTTCGGGAAGGGGTTTATCATAACAGCATGCAATGCTGTAATTTTTGCCAAAGATATCAAGTTGTATCGATTTAAAATGCAACTCTTTTAAGTAATGCTATAAACTCCTGTTTTGCTGATATCTATGCTGGCTCCCCTCGCCCCCATGACCAGGCCCATCCATTGGAATATACAACGGCATAGTGACGATGGCAGTAATGGCGGCGGCTGCCAGCAAAGCGCCCAGATATTGATATTTTCTTTGCGGTATGAGCTGGCGCAACAAAACCTTAATTTGTTTCCAATGCAGCACAATATGGGCAATTAACATGGCTCCTAATGTGTAGGCCAACATTTCGTGAAACTCACCTTTTACAAAGAAAATTGCCAGCATCGTCAACAACATCATAAAATCAAGAACAATATTGATTTTTCCATTATTTCGCATGCAAATCTCCTCCTTTTTTTATAGTATAATTACCATAAATTAATAATTGATGAACGAATTATGAAAATTTCATTAAGAATTCAGATTGCAGGAACTAATCAGTAACGGCCAGGAATTAACGGGGGTAAATGATCATGAAGCATATGGTAAGAAAAGCATTTCTTGATTATGAAAAAGAAGAGGAATATCTCAATCAAATGTCTGCCCAGAGTTTGGTGCTAACCGATTATCCTGGGAAAAATTCTTTTTTTGGCAAAGGAAAAAGATATCCAAGAATAATAATATAGGTGGTGTTTACGATGCCCCACAAATCCGGTTTTGATCTGGTCCTGGAAAACCTTGATTTTCGCAGATTTGCCGATACCCTTTCGGTCATCATTTTTGCCTACTCCGATAATCACAAATATATCTACGTCAACCCGGCTTTTGAAAAGGCGCTGGGTTATTCGCTGGCAGAGCTGTTGCAAATGAACTTCTGGGATGTTTGCCATCCGGATTACAAGGACTTGGTGCGGGAGCGGGGACAAGCCCGGCTGCGCCGGGAAGCCGTACCCTCCAATTATGAAATCAGAGCCCTGCGCAAGGACGGCAGCGATTTATGGGTGGATGTTTTTTTCAGCGTGGCTCAGGTGGCCGGCAAGATGATCAGTGTTGTGGGGGCTTATGATATCACGGAAAGAAAACGTTTGCAGGAGGCCCTGGTAATGAGCCGGGACCGATTGGAAATATGTGTCCAGGAACGTACCCTCGAACTGAGCCAGAAGAATCTTGAATTGACGTTGCTAAATCGCAATCTCAATACCGTTGTTATGAATATGTCCGATGGGGTCATTTTTCTTCATCAGAATGGTGACTTTGAACTGCTCAATCCCGGTTTTCATAAGTCCTGGCAGGAAAGCCATCACGGGTTTGAAGAAAATTTTCGTGACTGGTGCCGCGACCCGGGCAACAAATATATGAAACGCCTTTTTGTGGCTGGAAAAGCTTTTCAGGAAGAGGAAATCGTTATTCCCATGGGGGGCACTGTTCTCCGTTTCCTGGCTTCGGGAACCCCTATTCTCAGCGGACAGGAAACGATCAACACGGCTGTACTGCTTATCCGCCCTATTAAAGAAGTCCACCATCTGGTAAGCCGTCTCAGCGGTTATACTGCCCGGTTTCATTTTAAGGATATCATTACCTGTAACCCGCACATGAATGAGGTTATTGATGTGGCCAGAATCGCTGCCCGCAACGTCAGCAATGTGCTGATCGAAGGTGAGAGCGGCACCGGCAAGGAGCTTTTTGCCCAGGCCATCCACAATGCCAGTCCGCGTTCGGCCGGGGCATTTGTAGCGCTAAACTGTGGAGCCATTCCCAGAGAACTGATCGCCAGTGAACTGTTTGGCTATAATGAAGGCGCGTTTACCGGCGCCAAAAAAGGAGGCAACCCCGGCAAATTTGAGCTGGCCGACGGGGGTACCCTTTTCCTCGACGAGATTGGGGATATGCCTCTGGAACTGCAGGTAGCCCTGTTGCGGGCCATCCAGGAAAAAAGCATTGGCCGGATCGGCAGCAACCAGATCATACCGGTGGATGTGCGCATCATCTGCGCCACCAATAAAAATTTAATTGAGGAAATGCAGAAAGGCAATTTCCGCCAGGATTTATTCTATCGCCTCAATGTGATTAACCTGCATATTCTGCCGCTGCGGGAACGGCCCGAGGATATCCCGCTGCTGTTCCGTCATTTTATGCGGCAACTGAACGCAGAAAACAACCAGCCTTTGGGGGAGGATCTGAAAAACAGTCTGCTGAATTATGGATGGCCCGGCAATGTGCGCGAATTGCAGAATGTGGTGGAGAGGATGGTTAATCTCGATCACTTGACGGATCGGTCGCTGAGCTTGTCCTGGCAGCACTCCTTGCCACCCCGGGAGAAGAAAACCAGTTATCACTTCAATATTCAGCAGGCCCAGTCTCAATACAAGAACGAGCGGGTAGAGCAGGAACGCCATCGCATCATCCGCCTGCTCCAGCAATATGACGGAAATGTAAGCCGGGTAGCCAAAGAAATGGGCATTTCCCGCAGCACCCTGTACCGCAAAATGAAGAATTTGAGTGGGGACAAGACTTGATCAATGTGTTCCATATTGTAGCGTAAAATGCAACAACATAATACAATGCGCAACACATCGTACACCCGTGATCCAAGGATGGAAGGATCACGGGTGTTGTATTTTCGGGATGAAGCTGGATCAAATCCAGGCTGGTTGGCAACTGGCATGTATCTTGCTCTATTCATTCAATAGTAAGGCTTGGGTATGGTTGGGCGTGATCTAACAAATAATAAGCTGGGACAGATGAACGGCCAGGCTGATCAGGGTTGAGGCCTTATCCGGGTGCTTTTATTTGATCTTTGTTTTATTAACGGGTGAATCAGACTCAGGGCGCTAATTACAGATGCAATCAGTATGGGTTCGTTATGTGTTGCTGGCGGGATCTCAGCCTACAAACAACTGGAATAAGCAAAAATAATAAGGCAAGGAGTGGAGTGTATGACAGACAGAAGATGGCAGCAATGGTATGACCCCGGCGTTCCAGGTACATGTTACTATCCGCTAACCACCATGAAGGATGAGTTTATCAAATGGGTCAGAGCCAATCCGGAAAAACCGTATATCTACTGTAATGACCTGGTTTACAGCTACGAGGAAACCAACCAGATCGCCAAAAAACTGGCCAACGCCCTGCTGGGTCTGGGGGTCAAGAAAGGGGATCGGGTGTCGCTGGTTATTCCCAATATCCCTGAATTTGTTTTTTCTTCTCATGCCATTATGAAAATCGGCGCCATTATTGTGCCGGTTAATCCCCTCTATACCGTGCCGGAAATGGTTTACAATTTCTCCGACAGCGGGGCGGAAACGGTCATCGTTTATGGACCGGTGGCGCCCAAGGTTTTGGAAGTGATGCGGTCTGGGCAAACCCAGTTAAAGACCATGATTGTGATGCAGGTTCCCGGCAAGGAAGTTGCTTTGGAGCCGGTGGCCGACATCCTCGACTATGCATCAATCATCGCCGCGGCCAGTGATCTCGAACCGGAAATCCATCTGGATAACAAAGATATTGTCATCCTTATCTATACCGGCGGAACCACCGGAGTCCCCAAAGGATGCTGCCTGACCAACAACAACTTTGTAGCGTTCTACACAGTGTTCATCGAATGGGCCCGGGCCATGTTCCCGCCCCC
>CAZACF010000212.1:0-3617 GCA_964483565.1 uncultured Syntrophomonas sp.
ATCAGCAATCTCCCATAGCCTTTTCCTTTATGACTACCAGAGACCCATAAGCAATACACATAATAATAGTTGTCACCAGTTATGGGAACCCAAGCTGTTTCCAGAGGGGCATATTCAATAAAAACCGTAGCTTTTGCATTTAACTTTCTAAAGACATGACCTTCGTTTAGTCGCTCTGAAAGCCATTGTCGTTTTGCGTCAATACCCGGATGGGACTTTTTACTGCGGATAATGCAGCATAAATGCTCATTGACAAGGTTATCTGTTGTTAAGTTTACAAAATCAGCATCCATGTGTAGCCTCGGTGGCGTCAATCTCATTTTGAAATTCATCCCAACCGCTCTGGAAGTTGCGCCGTCCAAACCCCAAACGGAAATGGGGCTTTTCCACCCCGTAACAAACGCCGGGAAGGATCAGCACGCCGCGCTTGGCGACCAGGCTGCGGGCGATTTCTTCCACCGGAACATCGGTGTTGAGACGGGGAAAGGCGATCGGCCCGGCCTGAGGCGGAACCCAGGTCAATAAATCCCGATGCGCATGCAGGAACGGTTTTATATAGTCCAGATTGGCTCGGATGATCTGCAGATTTCGTCCGGCGATCTGCTGGTAATGGCGCAGAGCAATGGTGGCCAGGAATTCACTGGGGGCGCTGTTACAGATGGAAGTATAGTCCTTGAACGATGCCATCTTGTCCATGATGGAACGATTGCGGGTGGCGATCCAGCCAATCCGCAGACCCGGCAGACCAAATGATTTGGACATGACACCCAGGGACACCGCACCTTCATACAAATCGCACGCCCAGGGCAACCGGTCTTCTTCCCGATATTCCAGATACCGGTAGACTTCATCGGCAAATAGCAGGATTTTATGATCCCGGCAAATCTCAATTACTTTTTGCTGTTGCTGCCGTGAGAATAAATGGCCGGTAGGATTGTGGGGGCTGTTAATAATGACGGCGCGGGTATTCTTTTGGATAGCCCCGGACAAATAATCCATGTCCAGCTCCCAGCCATCCGTTCCCGGACGCAATTCCCAGCGGCTGACTTCACAACCGATCGCCGCGGGCAGTTCCTGCAGGGATTGATAACAGGGCGCCTGTACGATCACATGATCGCCTGGCTCCAGCGCCACATTCATAAAACTGAAAATCGCTTCCTCCGCGCCGCTGTGCACCAAAATGTCCTGCGGCGAACACCGCTCATACAGCCCGGCTATCTGCTCACGCAGCGCCGGACTGCCTTTTGATTCCGTATAGCCCAACCGGCTTTCCATAAACGCCCGCTCATTATCCGGATCGAGATCCAGTATTTCCTGAATACTGTAAGATTCGCAGTCCGAGCAGCACAGCAGATGGCGAGCGAAAAATTCATATTCAGCAAAAAATCGTTCCAGTTTGAATTCATTTAGTTTCAGGGTGATCGTCTCCTGTTCGATATGGTTTGGATTATATGGGCATTTCTGTAGCAGAAATGTTTCACGTGAAACATTTCTTTCAGAGTTGGAAAAAATTAAATCATTCCTATACAAAGTTCGCAAAATATAACTGAGGATTTTGCATAATTCGAAAACTTAGTGAAGATTCCTTCGAGAACTACAATATATAGCGCTATTTATCTTTTCTCACCACTATATATCTATTGGCATTTTAGCAAAACTTAATTATGCAAAACTCTCAACTAGCTAAAGGTTTATAATCAATTTTAAAAAATATAAGAACTTAATTCATTATATCACTGTCAGATGGGGATAACGGGTGACACTGCCAGACAATACTTCGCATTATTAGCCAAATGCGTGTTATACAATTCAGCTGATGAATGACCATATGTACATAATTTGGGGACAGATTGATGAAGATACGATGGTAAAAATAGCGGAAGGAGTAAAATTTATTGATTAGATAAAAGAAAAATTTGAAAAAAGCAGAAAATTATTGTTGCAGAAAGCCTTCTTAGTTGTCCCTGCTAAGCCTATACAACATCGAAGCTCGAAACCGAAGAATAGTTTTTCCCGCTGCGAAAACCATCATAATTATAATGCAAGACTCGCTGAGATTTTTGGGCGAGTCTTTTTTATATACCGCCTTCATTAATCATTCACTTTGTAAAGAGGATTCAGGTTCAATATTACAGCCACCTTCTGCCCTTTTATTTTTGCATTTGCGTGACAAACATTTAGCAAGACAACAATCATTTGTTAATATTGGAGAAAATTTCATAAATTTGTACACGTTTGTATAAGTATTTGTATAATTATACCAAGAGGTGATTTGGATGCTCATGATGGCAATCGCTACAATAGATAATGATGATGATAAGGCTTTTATATTAAATTTATATACAGACTATTATGGTTTGGTGAAAAAGAATATTTACAATATTACTCACGATGCTGATCAAATAGAAGACCTGATAAACGATACTTTCATAAAATTAATAGAAAAGATATCTGTACTTCGGGAGATGGATAATTATAGAACAGCGGTTTATGTTGTCTATACTTCCCGGAGTGTAGCAATTAACTACCTAAAACATAAAAATATTGAAAAAAAGTACATTTATTTTAGAAACGAATTCGATCTTGCGGAAAATCTTCAAATTGTTGAAGATGACATGGAATTCAGGATTATTAATCAGGAAGAGATTGAAGCGTTGGAAAAGGCTGTATTAAAGCTTCCAGCAAAACACAAATACCTGTTGTATTTTAAATATATATTAGAGATGAATGATAGAAATATAGCGGAAATACTGAATATAGCACCAAACAGTGTACGGCAATATCTGACCAGAGCCCGGAGAGAAGCCAAAAAGCTAATTGACAAGGAGATGAATACACATGCCGAGCAACAGTCCGGAACAAATACAAAAAAAGCTTTATGAGGAAAAATATGAAGATAGCCTGTTTAAATTAGTTATGTACTACGCAGCGGAAAAAGAGGGCCAAATTTTCCTGGAGGAAAAATGCAAGCTGAAAAATAATCCGGAGTTTCAGCCTTCCTCGGCAGCAGTCCGTAAATTCAGTCAGCTATTGGATACTCAGTTAAAAAAGCAACAGGTTCACACCAGGAGGCAACGTATTTTAAGTCCAATTAATAAAGCTGCGGTTGCCATGCTGATTATATTGATTGTATTAGGTTCCACCATAATGACTGTGGAAGCAGTAAAAGTCAGGGTACTCAATTTTATAATGGATGTTGAACCGGAATATACATCTTTCGCATTGAAAGACACTGATAAAGGTGAAAGCACAATTGTAGATTGGCATAAAGCTTACGCACCGACTTTTATACCGACTGGATATGAAGTAAATGCTGTTTCCATTGGCAAGTATTCAAAGAGCATAGAATTAAAAAACAAGCAAGGCTTGCTTATCACATATATGGAATTAAGCGAAGGCAATAAGCCTCAGTTGGATACGGAAAAGGCATCGACGATTAAAACCATCAATATTAACGGACATGAAGGAAAGCTTATTGTGAAAGACTCGCTAGTTAGCGTGATATGGCCAATGAATGACCATATGTACATAATTCGGGGACAGATTGATGAAGATACGATGATAAAAATAGCGGAAGGAGTAAAATTTATTGATTAGATAAAAGAAAAATTTGAAAA
>CAZACF010000213.1:0-3596 GCA_964483565.1 uncultured Syntrophomonas sp.
TTCCCATCCGGACAGTCAATGAATTATTACGTTTCCTGGAAGACAGCGACGAAGAAATTAAAATCGCCATTTCCGATAACAACGTTATTTTTTACAAAGAAGGATTTCTGTTTCTGTCACGTTTAATCGATGGGCAGTATCCCAACTATGAGAATGCCATACCGGCCAACTTTGTAACTCGGTTGAATATCAAAACCCACGTCCTGGCAACCAGTCTGGAAAGGGTTAAAATTATGCCCACCGATGACAAACTAAAAATTCCTCATTTACAGCTGTCCTTCGAGAACGAAGAAGTTCATATCAACTCCAATTCTGAGATGATGGGCGAAATCAATGAAGTAATTGAAGGCGTTGGTATGGACGGTGACACTGAAATAAAAATCGTTTTCAATACCAATTACTTTCTGGATGCAGTGAAAATTTTTGATCAGGAATGTGAGAATCTATCGATATCGCTATCCGGATCATTCGGGCCCGCAATGCTGAAAAACGATGACAACGACCATTACTTGTATATACTGGTGCCAATGAGAACCAGCAACTAAGAAACAGGCGAATATCATTGAGGATAAGTCAACTTACCATCAATAACTTCAGGAACCTGAAAAGAATAGATTTTACTCCCGACCGGGCCATCAATATATTTTGCGGTGCCAACGCCCAGGGCAAAACCAACCTGTTGGAGGCCATTTATGTCCTTTCAGCAGGTAGTTCTTTTCGTGCCAGCAATGACAAGCAATTGATTCATTACGATGCCGTTCGTTATCAGATCCAAGCGACCTACAATTATCAAGAACGGGACTTCACCAGTTCTTTGTCATATATGAGCAACAGCAAAATATTCACTGTCAATAACAAAAAAACCAATACCCATAACCAACATCGCTTAAAAGTGGTATTATTTAATCCGGACGATCTGTTTCTCATCAAAGGCTCTCCAGCAAAAAGACGAGCACTGATCGATTTTTTATTGCAGCAGTTATCGGCTGAATACACAGTTTCTTTGGTTAATTATGTTAAAATACTAAAAAAGCGGAATTTATTACTAAAAAAAGAGCAAACTAACCAACAGAGTTTTGAGATCATTAATCAGTTGTTTATTGAAAGCGCGGTTAACGTGATCTTGCAGCGGATTAATTTTATTAACCGGCTGGATGAAGAATCTGCCCTTCTGTTTAAGGAAATTAATGATGCCGGCAATCAGCTGAAGATTAGATATGCGCTTTCATTTCCGGTAGAGAGTGATAAAATTAATCTGAATATTTTAAAAAGCTCTCTTCATTCGCATATAGGAGATATTTTTCCAGAAGAGATCAAGCGTCGACAAAGCCTGACCGGACCTCATGTAGATGATATCAATTTTTACCTCGACAACCGACCGGCCAGGATCTACGCGTCCCAGGGACAACAACGCAATATCGTCATCTGCCTGAAACTGGCGGAGATGTACACTTTTAAAAGAATCAAAGGATATTTTCCTGTTTTCCTGTTGGATGAAGTTCTGGCTGAGCTGGATGAAGAGAAAAGAAACCGTTTGCTAGATTATCTGCAAAAAGCAGAATTCCAGTCATTTCTGAGCTCAGTTAATTTCAATCCGCCGGAAAATTATAAGGCCTCGATTTATACCATTGCCAACGGAGATTTGTTGGGAAAGGAGTAACCCATGTTCATTCATCTGGGAAACGATGTATTAATATCTGCCCAAAGCCTGATCGCCATCATTAACATCGAAGACCTTTGGTCGGAGGACATTCAGGATGTGATTGATCTGGCAGAATCAGATCGCAAATTGGTCAAGGTAACAAATAATGGAAAACGGAAGGCACTGGTCATATGTGACGACTGTGCCTATATTTCACCTATTTCGTCACATACATTATACAAACGCGCCAACAACTACATTGGGGAGGTCTAGGTTTTGGGAAACGGAAATGGAAACGGAGAACAAGCATATAGTGCTTCCGACATTCAGGTTCTGGAAGGTCTGGAGGCAGTTCGTAAAAGACCCAGTATGTATATCGGCTCGACCGGCCCGAAAGGATTACATCATCTCGTCTTTGAAATTGTTGACAACAGTATTGATGAATCCATCGATGGCTACTGCGATAAAATTGAAACATTTATTCATCCCGACAACAGCATAACGGTCAGGGACAACGGCCGGGGAATTCCAGTTGATATTCACCCCATGATGGGCATACCCGCCATCGAAGTAATATTAACCACCCTGCACGCCGGCGGCAAGTTTGGCGGCAGCGGCTACAATATTTCCGGAGGACTGCACGGAGTCGGCTTGTCAGTCGTAAGTGCCCTGTCTTCGGTCATGACGGTAACCGTAAAAAGAGACGGAAAGATCTACCAACAGGAATATCGTCGCGGGAAACCCGCCAGCGTTCTGGAAATCGTCGGTGATTCTGATGAAAATGGCACCAGCATTCAATTCGTGCCGGATCCCGAAATCTTTGAAGAAGTGATTTTTGACCGCGATATTTTAGTGCAGCGGATCCGGGAATTATCCTTCCTGAACAAAGGACTTCTGCTGGAATTTACTGATGAAAGAGATCCGGAAGGCTATCATAAGACCTTTCAATCAAACGGCTTAAATGATTTTGTGGCCTATATAAACAAGAACAAGGGAACCCTCAACGAAAACCCCATTCATTTTGTGGTGAAAAAAGAGGATGTAGTCGTGGAAGTAGCCTTGCAATACAATGATGGCTACAGTGAAAATATCTATTCTTTTGCCAATAATATTCGCACCCAGGAGGGCGGCACCCATGAAATCGGGTTCAAAAACGCTCTTACCCGCAGCATCAATGATTATGGCCGAAAATGCGGCATGATTAAGGAAAACGAAACCAATCTGTCCGGCGAGGATATCCGGGAAGGAGTCGTCGGTATCATTTCGGTATTGGTAAAAGACCCCCAATTCGAGGGCCAAACCAAAACCAAACTGGGCAACACCTTTGTACGGGGCGTGGTGGACAGTTCCGTCTATGATAATTTTGAAGACTATCTCAACGAACATCCGGTAGAAGCCAAAAAAATCGTGGAAAAAGGCCTTTCTGCCAGAAGAGCGCGTGAAGCAGCCAAGAAAGCCCGTGAATTGACCCGTCGCAAAAGCGCCCTGGAAGCCACCTCCCTGCCAGGCAAACTGGCTGATTGCAGCAGCAAAGATCCAGCTTTGTCGGAGCTATTTATCGTGGAAGGAGATTCAGCCGGAGGCTCCGCCAAACAAGGCCGGGATCGCCATACCCAGGCCATTTTGCCGTTGCGGGGCAAGATCCTGAACGTAGAGAAAGCCCGCTTGGAACGGATTTTATCCACCGAAGAAATACGCAATCTCATTACCGCCATCGGAACCGGTATCGGGGAAGATTTTGATATAAACAAAGCCCGCTATCACAAACTGTTTATCATGACCGATGCAGACGTGGACGGATCCCATATCAGGGTACTGTTACTGACCTTTTTCTATCGCTATATGCCTAAATTGATCGAGCACGGTTACGTATATATTGCCCAGCCGCCGCTCTACGGAGTCAAACGGGGCAATGAGATCCATTATTTTTATAATGATGCCGCACTGCAGGAGT
>CAZACF010000214.1:0-3570 GCA_964483565.1 uncultured Syntrophomonas sp.
AAAGGGGTAGCTCTTTTGATCAACAAGGTGGAAATTTGCGGAGTCAATACTGCCAAGTTACCGGTTTTAAAAAACGAAGAGATGCGTAAACTTTTTGCCGCCATGCAATCCGGGGAGAGCGGAGCCCGGGAAAAATTAATCCAGGGCAATCTAAGATTGGTTTTAAGTGTAATTCAACGTTTCAGTAATCGTGGCGAATACGTGGATGATCTTTTCCAGGTTGGATGCATCGGCCTGATCAAAGCCATCGATAATTTTGATCTGGGACAAAATGTACGCTTTTCGACCTACGCTGTGCCTATGATTATTGGCGAGATCCGCCGCTACCTGCGTGACAATAATTCCATTCGGGTTTCCCGTTCCCTGCGTGATATTGCCTATAAAGCCCTCCAGATAAGAGAAAAGATGTTAGCGGAAAACAGCGCTGAACCGTCGATTTCGCAACTGGCCGAGCAACTCGAAGTACCCAGAGAAGAAGTGGTATTTGCTTTGGATGCCATCCAGGAACCGGTTTCACTTTTTGAACCGATCTATAATGATGGCGGAGACCCCATTCTGGTCATGGATCAGATCGGTGATGACTCAAACTCTGACGAACACTGGCTCGAATCCATAACCATTAACGAAGCCCTTAAAAGATTGAGCGAGCGAGAGAAACATATCATGGCGCTGCGCTTTTTTTACGGACGCACCCAAATGGAAGTGGCTGATGAGATCGGAATCTCCCAGGCCCAGGTATCACGCTTGGAAAAAGCAGCTTTAAAACAGTTAAAAAAGTATGTTTGAAGAACAGGAGGCAGGACATGAACAAGAATCTGCTGGTCATGGTATTGCTGGCTATCATCCTGACCATGGCAGTGCCTTTGACCAATTATATGCAGCACAGCAGCCTTGCTTTTACGTATAACAATATAATCAGTATCCAGCCAGGATACGATTATTAGAGTTTAAAATGAATAATTACTGCTTCCAGCTATGATTTTACGGTAAAATGAAAATATCAATAAAAAACAGGAAGCAGGGAAAACCATCAAGCAAGATTCGGTCAGACTGGTATGGGAAGGAAAAGACAGGTCTTTTGTTCAGCCGGGACCTGCAGTTTTGCTGTCGGCAGTGCAAAACGTCTATCCTTATCCTTTATTTGCCGAAAGCAACATTATGGAGTCAAACGATCCTGACGATGCCCCCCTTCATAACCAATACTATCAGGGTGATAATCTGGAAATCCTGCACAGCTTGTCTCGGTTGGAGAATAGAACGCCGCTTAGATTAATTTATATTGATCCGCCCTATATGAGTCAGATGCATTATCGTTCTCTCAAAGATCATGGCGGACAATCTGCTTTCTCCGACGTTTGGCAGGCGGAGGATTATCTGGCCATGCTTTATCCCCGTCTGCAAATGATGAGGGAAGTACTGGCTGACAACGGCAGCATTTTTGTACATGTCGATTGGCATGTGAGTCACTATGTACATTTGTTGTTGGATGAGATCTTTGGAGCAGACAACTTTATTAACGAAATCGTTTGGTGTTACAGCGGCGGCGGCAATTCCAGGCGTCATTTGCTGCGCAAGCATGATCTGATCTTCTGGTACGGCAAAAGTCCGGCCTATACTTACCATCCCCAGCATCGTCCCTATACCCAAGGGACCTTGGCCAGAGGCCTCACTGCGGTGAAAGGCAATAAATATAAATTGGCTGCAGAAGGAGCCCTGCTTCAAGATTGGTGGACAGATATCAACAAAATTTTAAGTCCCACTGCCTATGAGAATTTCAAGTATCCCACCCAAAAGCCCCGCCAGCTATTAAACAGAATCATCACCATGGCCTCCGATCCAGGAGATCTGGTGGCTGACTTCTTTGCCGGTTCCGGCACGACCGCGGAGGTATGCAACCAATTGGGCAGACCCTGGATCTTGTGTGACAACAGCCCGCTGGCTTTGCAGACGACCATCAGCCGTTTGGTTCGCACGGACTCCCCGTCCTTTACTATTTATGCCCATACTGAAGCTGATAAGGACGCAGAAAAAACGACAGCCCAAGTCCCCCAGTCATTACGCATGAAAGAAATCACCATCCAAGCCAATGGCCACGATCAAGTCTGGATGAGTTTGGGCATCGATCATTTTAGCCTCCCGGGACAGCCGGATAATCAGACCCCCCGGGATTTCTCTGATCTGATCGAATTCTGGGAAATCGATCCCCATTACAACGGGACGGTATTCAATTCCCGCTATCAAATATTGCGTCCCCATCACCAAAAAAAAGGCGCCCTGCCATTAAATATTCTAATCTCCCAACCGCGTCAAAAAGAATACCGCATAGCTGTCAAAGTACACGATATTCTTGCCCGCCAGCATATGCAGATTCTCCCATCCCGGTCGATCTGATCCGCAGCAGTATTTAATAATCCCAACAAGAATATCTTGCATTGAATAACGATTTGTGTTATCAATGGCTTTAGAACTTATTTCCATTTGCCCGGGAGAGTTTTGAGGTGAGCTTTGTGGAAACCAACGAGTTGGCCAGTTTGTTTTGTTTACATAGTCTGGATCGTATCGGAAACCGTACCTTATGGAAAATCAAAAACTATTTTGGAAGCTTTCAGAATTGCCTCGACACTTCAAGGCAAAATCTGCAGGCCTCTTTTTTAAGCGAACAAATTGTCAACCGGATCATAACTGCCCGGGAAAAAACCGACCGTCTGCAGATGCTGCAGCAATATCTGAGTAACGGGTCCTGCATCACTTGTATAGAAGATGAGGATTATCCGCTCTGGTTGGCCAAAACCCACGACCCGCCCTATTTATTGTATTACCAGGGCGATCTGGCTTGCCTGAACCAGCTTTGTATAGCCATCGTCGGTTCACGCCGAGCCAGCCATTACGGCAAATCCCAATCCCGACGCTTTGGCCGGGAACTGGCCCAAAAAGGCATCACAGTAGCCAGCGGCATGGCACGCGGGATTGATACCGAAGCCCACCGGGGAGCACTGGAAGCAGACGGAAAAACCGTGGCCGTTCTAGGCAGCGGACTGGACGTAGTTTATCCTCCCGAAAACCAACAACTATATCACGACATCATAGCGCGAGGGATTGTCCTAACCGAATTCCCCCCTCATACCCATCCCGAGCCCGGTAATTTTCCCATGAGGAATCGCATCATTGCCGGTTTGAGCAGAGGAGTACTGGTGGTGGAAGCCCAGCAACGCAGCGGCGCCTTGATCACCGTAGATTTTGCACTGGAACAAGGGCGCGACGTTTTCGCCATTCCCGGACCGATTAACACCAAGACCAGCGAAGGAACAAACCATTTGATTAAACAAGGTGCTTGCCTGGTGACCGAGATCAATGATATATTATCCGAATACGGGCTCGTTCCAGAAGAAAATACAACCATTTTACAACAGGGGGATTTATTTGACCTGAATCCCACCGAGAAAATGGTCCTGAATCTGATCGATATTGATTCACAGCATTTTGATGATCTGCTTTGCCAAAGCCAGCTGACCATCGGCGAGCTCAGTACAGCACTATTGCAGATGGAATTAAAAGGCATAATAAAAGCCC
>CAZACF010000215.1:0-3450 GCA_964483565.1 uncultured Syntrophomonas sp.
AAATAACCAAACAGAGGGACGTTCTTTTTGTTGGCCTGTGATAGATAATTTGGCCAACAAAAAGAACGTCCCTCTGTTTGGTTACGTCCCTCTGTTTGCTCCTCTGTTTTACTCTTCGCTGCCGCGAAATTTAAGAAAATAATCTATACCTGATATGACAGTGATTGCCAGGGCTATGTAAATGGCCCAAATGCCGATGATATGTAACGGCGGATAAACGCTCTCCAGAATAATGATGATCACCGCCAGAATTTGCGAAATGGTTTTAAATTTCCCCAATTTACTGGCCGGGATAATAACTCCTTCTTCGGCCCTTACTGCTCTTAGTCCCGATACCGCAAATTCACGTCCCAGAATGACGATCGCAATCCAACCCTGCAGTCTGCCCAATTCAACCAGGCAGATTAAAGCAGCCGTGATGA
Organism: uncultured Syntrophomonas sp.; assembly: GCA_964483565.1. GTDB lineage: Bacteria > Bacillota > Syntrophomonadia > Syntrophomonadales > Syntrophomonadaceae > Syntrophomonas_B. The sequence goes on from CAZACF010000215.1 coordinate 423, forward strand.
GCAGCTTATCGGCAATCGGATCAAGGATAATCCCCAGTTTGGTAACCTGTTTGTACTTGCGGGCCAGATATCCGTCCAGGCTGTCGGTCAAAGCCGCCGCCACAAATATGATCGCCGCCAGCAAATCACCGTAAGGTATATTTAATATCAAAACAACTACAAAAACCGGCACTAAAAATATTCTGAGGATGGTCAGGCTATTCGGTATATTCATCCACTATTTCTCCAATCAAGTCATAATTGCGTATGGCCTTTAATTCTACTCTTGCAAATTCACCTTTGTTTAACTTACGTTTACTTTTAACCATGGTTATGCCGTCCACTGCGGGGGCTTGAAAATAACCCCTGCCCAAGTAGAGGTTGGGGGATAACTGGGATGATATTAGTATCTCATAATTTTGCTGCAGTCGCTTTTTATTTTTTTTGCGACTTATATTTTTTTGCAGTTTCATAATGGATGCAAGTCTGGCCTGCTTGATCTCATCCGGAACTTGATCGGTCATTTTATAGGCTGGGGTTCCTTCCTCGGGGGTAAAGGCAAACGCACCCAACCAATCAAATTCGGCTTCACCCAGATAATTATACAGGATTTTAAAATCATCCTCGGTTTCACCGGGAAATCCAAGCATTACCGTAGTGCGAAGCACCAATCCGTCAATTTGGCTGCGCAGACGAAGAATAAGTTTTTTCAGATCGGCCGAAGTATGATTGCGATTCATGGCGCTTAGCATACGGTCGGCAGCATGTTGAATGGGTATATCAAGATAAGGGATGACTTTATCCTCAGTTGCGATAGTTTCAATCATGCTCTGATGGATATGGGCGGGGTGCAGGTAGAGCAAACGAATCCACTGCAAACCATCAATTGAGCCAAGCTGCTGGAGCAGTTGGCTCAAGTCTGAGGTTCCTTGCAGATCCTGGCCGTAAACTGCAGTATCCTGGCCGATTAATACTAATTCCTTAATCCCCTTCGCTGCCCAATAACGGGCTTCAGTGATCAGTTCGTCCATCGGCCGGGAGCGCAGATTTCCCCGAATGGCAGGAATGGCACAGTAACTGCAGCGATTATTGCAGCCTTCAGTAATTTTCAAATAAGCAGAGCTGGGCGGGGTGGTCAATACTCGCGGGCCCTTTTCAATAAATATTGGTGATGGCGCGTTGATGGCGGCCAATCTCTCGCCGTTGATGATTCGGCTTAGGTATTTATCTATCTCGGGGAAGGTTGAGATGCCAATCAATCCGTCCAATTCAGGCAGTTCGTCCAGTAATTCCTGACCATAGCGCTGCGCCAAACATCCTGCACAGATCAGGTATTGTAATATTCCCCGTTCTTTTAACTGTCCGGTTTCAATAATGGTATTGATCGATTCCTGACGGGCTTCTTCTATAAATCCGCAAGAATTGATAATCACAATATCCGCTCTTTCAATATCTGAAACGATCTTATATCCGGTATTCTTTAGTCTGGCGATCATGATTTCACTGTCGACCTGGTTTTTCGCACATCCCAGACTGATAAAACCTATCTTGTAATGATTGTTATCAAAATTTGTCACTCTTTTTAAATTCCTTTTCCGCAACTTGGCCCATCCCACCCAAGGCAGCAACGGGCTTGTTATTGATTATTATATCGACTGCTCCTGCATTACCAAGTCTGACCGTAATGCTATCATGGGCTGTAAATGTTTTTTCCTGGCCCTCGACCAAGGTGGTCTCTGTTTTGTTCTGACCATCGGTAAGAACCCGTATCCAGCATTTCATGCCGGGTTTGACCTTTATCAACATTTTCATTTGATCTGTTGAAGGACTAGGCTGCTCGGCAACAGGTGGATTTTTGTCTCCTGTTTGCACTGGAGGTACGGGGGGGTCGGTTTTTATTTTTTCGCCCAGATAATCAGCAAATAAATTACCTGCCCAAATCGCCAGCAGCAAAAATAACGCTGCCAATGCTATATTCCGATAAGGCAGATGCGGCAGACGGATTTCTTGGCGCACTTTGACAGATTTGTCCGCTACAGGTTCCTCCATTGTTTCCGGATAAGCAATTTGTTTGAACTCCTTGCTTAGGAGTTCCCCGTCAAGGCCTAACATTTTGGCGTAACGTTTCACGAAACCGATAGCATAGACCTGGGGAGGTAGAATAGAAAGATTTTCGTTTTCAAGCGCTTCAATATACAATTTGCGTATTTTGGTTTCGTCCTCCACCTCTTCTAGTGTGATACCTAAACTTTCCCGAGTTACACGCAATCTTTCTCCAAATCCACTCACAATTACTCACCTCAGATCTCAAAGCATATTCCACAACAAATTCGGAGCCTATAACACTTTAAGTTAGGGGACCATTACATCTCATTTTTCGCAGCATTGGCAGTGGCTATTCTGATTGCCTGACGCATAGGATACCCCGCTGACAGTCCATAAACCAATCCCGCCAGAAACAGATTTAAATCATTTTTACAGTCAAAGCTTTGATTGGGAGGTAGAGTAAAATCATGACTCCCCTCTTTGCCGAACCACATAATCATGGATTTGCCATCCGTGATAATGCAGTTTTGAACATCTGTCTGCATCATCTCCATACCGATTTGCTGTATATGATCCAGTTTTTGAAAATGGGTTATGCCCAGCACCACCAAATGATATTGTTTTAAATACTCAGGTAAATCACCCTGCCAATAATTGCAAGTGCAAATAACCGGAGGAGTTTCATCACGAAAAATGGATTTGTTGACCATCATATTTTGATATTGTTCGTCAATTAATAGCCAGTCGCAGTTTTGTAAAAGCCATTCGCGGCTTTCAATATCTTGGCAAATCTGTTTATTGTCAATCTGTTCGCAATAGCGCAGATCTCCGTCAACAAATACTTTGCGCGGCGTTCTGAAATGCTCCGATCTGACGACATTGCTTACATCCACTTCCTGACTTTTTAATCCGGCAATAATTTGACTGCCTAATTCATCGGTGCCCAATACAGTCAGTAGTTTTGTAACCATACCATGTTTGACCAAAACCTGCCCGACTTCCA
>CAZACF010000216.1:0-3416 GCA_964483565.1 uncultured Syntrophomonas sp.
GGCCAAAAGTGTGCCCCAAATTCAATAAAGCCCTGAGGCCGGTTTCTTTTTCATCCTGACTGACGATCTCCGCTTTAATTTCACAGCAACGCTGCACCATGTGGGCCAGGCATTGCGGGTCGCGGGCCTTGATAGGCTCCAGGTTGGTTTCCAGATAATCAAAAAATTCAGCATCCCAGATAACCCCGTACTTGATCACTTCCGCCAGTCCGGTTTGGTATTCTCTTTCCGCCAGCGTATGTAAAAGGTTGACATCGGCCAGCACCAAGCCCGGCTGATAGAAAGCCCCCACCAGATTTTTCCCCAGAGGCAGGTTGACCCCGGTCTTCCCCCCCACACTGCTGTCCACCTGGGCCAGCAATGAAGTTGGAATCTGTATATAGCCGATCCCGCGCATGAAACTGGCTGCGGCAAAGCCGGCCAGATCTCCCACCACACCACCCCCCAGGGCAAACACCGTGGAACTGCGGTCCAATCCGCGGGTGATCATCTGTTCATAGAGCCAGTCCAGGGTCGTCAGGTTTTTGCAGTTTTCCCCGCCTTTGATCACTGCCGCTTCAACTTTCAATCCAGTCCCGTGTAAAATCTCCAGCACCTTCTCGCCGTACAAACTGAAGACCAATTGGTCAGATACCAGCAGGGATACGCTGTCAGCTGCAACTTCCGCCAGTAGCCGGGGCAATTTCGCCAGGCATTTTTCCCCGATATGAATGTCATACGATTTTTCTCCCAGATCAACCCGCACGGTTTTCAACTGTTCACCTTCTTTCATAAATATCCCTGTCAAGAGCCTGTCCCTCTACATTTTACTCTCCTCGACACTCGTTCTCTGTTTCGTGCAAACATGATCAAAGCCAATGCTTTTAACCCGGAATTTGGCGCTTCCAGAAATAGGTAACAAAAAAATCCGTCCCCACTATCAACTTTTGTAGCGGTGTTCGATTTCGGGGAGGCTGTCGCCGCCGAATTTCTCCAGTAAGGCGGCGGCCAGTTCGAAGGCCACCACGGCTTCGCCGACTACGGAGGCAGCCGGGACGGCACAGATGTCGGAGCGTTCCACGGCCGCTTGGGCGGCCTGGCCGCTTTCCAGACTGACACTGCGCAGTGGTTTGTACAAGGTCGCGATGGGCTTCATGGCCGCTCGCAGGACCAAATTCTGTCCGTTGGTCATGCCCGCTTCCAGACCCCCGGCATGGTTGGAGCCGCGGGTAAAGCCTTCCTCGCCGGCAAAGATCTCGTCATGCACTTTTGATCCCAGCAGGGTGGCGGCAGCAAAGCCCAGTCCGATCTCCACCCCTTTGATGGCCTGAATGCTCATCAAGACACCGGCCAGTCGGCCGTCCAGCTTACGGTCCCAGTGGACGTGGCTGCCCAAGCCCACCGGTACATTATGTACGATAATTTCAAAAATCCCGCCCAATGAATCACCATTGGCCTTGGCCTGATCGATCTCCTTTTTCATCAGTACTTCGGCTTGCGGATCAGCGCAGAAAAGCTCCGACTGGGGAACACGCTCGATCATCTCTTGTAAACTGGCTGGTTTAGCCTTTACACTGCCGATCTGAATCACCTGGCTGTAGATTTTCATCCCCAAGTGCTCGATCAATCTGCGGCCCACCGTGCAGGCGGCTACCCTGGCAGCAGTTTCCCGGGCGCTGGCCCGTTCCAGAATATTTCTGAGGTCCTCATGTCCATATTTGATATGGCCGGCCAGATCGCCGTGTCCGGGCCGCGGCACGGTGACCCGGCGCGAGGCCAGATCCGCTTCACCGCTGGCCATGATCTGCGACCAGTTTTGCCAGTCACGGTTTTTAATCTGCAGGGTGATGGGACTGCCCAGGGTTTTTCCACCCCGCACCCCGGAGAGGATCTCGGCCTGATCGGTTTCAATTTGCATGCGCCCGCCCCGTCCATAGCCTTGCTGGCGGCGGGCCAATTGGTGATTGATATATTCTGATGACAGCTCCAGTCCGGCCGGCATCCCTTCGATAACGGCAGTCAGCGCCGGTCCGTGTGATTCTCCCGCGGTCAAGTATCTTAACATCCTTCTCCCCCTCCCAATCCGGCCAGCAATTGCGCAAAACCCGGAAAAGAAATGTTGATGCACTCCGCATCATGGATGACGGTTTCTCCTTCACTGACCAGACCCATAAGGGCAGCGGCCATGGCAATGCGATGATCATGATAGGACTGACATGCTGCCCCCCGGTATGGCTTGCGGCCTCCTTTGATCAGCAGACCGTCTTCGGTTTCATTGATATCCGCCCCAAAACGTCGCAGCTCGGCAGCGATAGCCTGCAGGCGGTTGCTCTCCTTCACTTTCAACTCCTGGGCATCGCGGATCACCGTCTGCCCCTCCGCCAGGGCGGCCACCACCGCCAGGACGGGGATTTCATCAATCAAGCGGGGAATGATCTCGCCGCCCATCTCTATCCCTTTTAATTCCGCACCGGTCACGGTCACGTCTCCCAGTTCCTCCCCGGAAACGGTGCGCCGGTGGCCGATCTCAATCCTGGCCCCCATGGCCTGCAGCACTTCGATGATACCGGTACGGGTAGGATTCAATCCCAGCTCCTGCACCGTGATTTGCGCACCCGGGATGATGGCTGCCGCCGCCAGGAAAAAAGCGGCGGAGGAAATGTCCCCCGGCACCAGCACTTGCTGCCCGGCCAGCTCTCCGGAGCGGATGACCGTCGTCAGGCCTTCCGTTTTAATATCCGCGCCAAACCCAGCCAGCATCCTTTCGGTGTGATCGCGTGATTGAGCCGGTTCGGTCACCGATGTTTCTCCCCGGGCATACAATCCCGCCAGCAGAACGGCTGACTTGACCTGGGCACTGGCCACCGGACTGTGGTAGTGAATGCCTTGCAGATCAATGCCGCGAATCGCCAGCGGGGCCTGCCGGTCTCCCTCCCGCCCCCAAATCTGCGCCCCCATCTGCCGCAGTGGAGTGACCACCCTGCCCATGGGACGGCGGCGAATGGAAGCATCCCCGGTCAACACCGAGAAAAATGCCTGCCCGGACAACAGCCCGGACAAAAAGCGAATGGTCGTGCCGGAATTGCCGACATCCAAATAATCTTCCGCCTCCTGCAGTCCGTGCAGACCACCGCCATGCACCCGCAGGCGGGTGGGCGTGAGTTCTTCGATTTCCACCCCCAATTGCCGCATGCAGCGGACCGTACTAAGACAGTCTTCGCCGGGCAGGAAATTGTCGATGGTGCTGATGCCATTGGCGATGGCGGCGATCATCACACTGCGGTGGGAGATGGATTTGTCTCCGGGAACGTGCAGCACCGAGTGGAATGCTTGGATTGGTTTGACCGTCAGGTTCATCTGCGACACCTCCAGTTCAGGATTGAAAATCCTTAATTTGATATCTAATTATATACAAAAAAAGCAAAAGATAAAGTCAC
>CAZACF010000217.1:0-3409 GCA_964483565.1 uncultured Syntrophomonas sp.
ATGGGCTGGACACCATTGCCGCTGGTTTTGGAAAAAGACGGGGAGATAAAAGCCGCCCTGCTGATTTTAAAAAGAGATTTGCCCTTGCCGGGCTTAAAAAAATCCATTTTCTATTCCCCGCGTGGGCCGGTAATGGCCTTGGATCAGCCTGTTCTAGCCCGAGAATTATTTGCCGGGGCCCGACGGGTTGCCCGTCAGCATGGAGCCATCTTCCTTAAAATCGATCCCGATGTGCCGGTTACAGACTGGGTTTTTGCCGATATCCTCAAAGAATGCGGCTTTGCCAAAAATGAAACCGGGTTGGATTTTGAAGGGGTGCAACCAGCTTTTGTTTTCCGCCTCGACATTACTCCATCAGAAGAACAGCTGCTGAACAATATGCACGCCAAGACCCGCTATAATATTCGGCTGGCCGAGAAAAAGGGCGTGCAGATAAGAAGAGCTGCCGGTAAGCATGAGCTGCGCAGTTTTTATGAAGTTTTGCTGGAAACCGCCGAGCGGGATCGTTTCCTGATACGCGGTTATGAATATTTTGAAATGATTTGGGAACACATGGTGGAGAATGGTTGGGGAGAAATATTTATAGCTGAATGGGAGGGCCAGATCATTGCCGCTACTCTGGCCATGTGCATGGGCGATAAAGCCTGGTATCTGTACGGAGCGTCCAGCAACCAGTATCGCAACGTTATGCCCAATTATCTGATTCAATGGGCCATGATCCGCTGGGCTCAGGAAAAAGGCTGCACGTTATATGATTTCCGGGGAGTTTCAGGTGACCTGGATGAAAACAATCCGCTCTATGGGTTGTATAAGTTTAAAAAAGGGTTTAACGGACAGTTTACCGAGTTTGTAGGAGATTGGGACAGCGTCTATGACCAGTTCTTCTACTTCTTGTGGAGCAAAGCTTTGCCGGTTTATCGTCAAAGTACACGGATGTTGCTGAACAAGAGAAAAGAAGCGGGGGCAGAATAGTGCAGCCACACCTTGCTGATCAATGGATCGAAATCAACCTAGATGCAATCGAAAAAAACCTGGCCACGGTTAAATCCCGGCTGGCTGAGGGAACTCGTCTGATTGCAGTGATTAAAGCGGATGCCTATGGTCATGGAGCAGCTACTACTGCTCAATTATTGCGGGAACAGGGTGTGGACTACTTTGCCGTCAGTTTTTTTCGGGAAGCCATGCAGCTCAGGCAGGCAGGCATAAACGAAAATATTTTGGTTTTTAGTCCCATCATAGCTGAACATGAATTGCGGGAGGCTGTCATCAACAACTTGACCCTAACCATAGCTTCGCCTTATGACTGGCAGTTGCTCGATAAAACCAGTGCTTCAATGGACGAGGAAATAAAGATCCATCTCAAAATGGATACCGGGCTGGGACGTTTTGGCTTGCAGGAAAATGAAGTTTTACAACTATTGACCGAAATCAGCAGCCACCGCCAGATAATGATTGAAGGGATCTACACCCATATGGCCGCGGCTGCTGCCAGTCCGGCCTATACCCGCCGTCAGTTCGCAGACTTCATGCAGACCCTGGACAAGCTGGAGGAGGCCGGACAGAAAATACCCCTGCGCCATTGCGCCAACAGTACAGTTATGCTTAAATATCCCCAGATGCAGCTGAATGCCGTAAGAGTAGGTACCCTGCTTTCCGGGCAGGCACCGGTAGGAGTCCCGCCAGCTGGCTTGGATCTGGAGGATCCCTTTGTTTTTAAAACCCGGATTATCTCTCTGCGAAAACTAAATAAAGGAGATTATCTGGCTTATTATCGCAGCTACCGACTGAAAAAGGCAGCGCAAATCGCCGTTATTCCGGTGGGATTTATTGATGGTCTGGCCTTGCAGGTAGGCAACAAACCATCGGGCTGGTTGGATTTGCTCAAGACCATGGTCAAGCTCTTGCTTAATTATTGCAACGTGGCTCGCTTTGGTCAGCAAGTCTGCCTTAAGGGTAAAATGTATCCGGTTAGGGGCAAAGTATTCATGCAGATGGCTTTGGTTGAAATACCTTTGGACCAGGAAGCCAAAATCGGGGACGAAGTGGTAGTGCCGGTCAGAAAGACGCTTTCTGATCCGAATATTACCAGGATCTATCTGCGGAATGAAAAAGTGGTTAAAATTACCACAAAAGAAGGTGGAACAGGTTCATCCGTCGAAATGCAATAAATCACTATTTTTTATTGGATGCAGCTTATTTCAATATAGGATTTACATCAGACATCATCAGAAAGCAAATAACTATATTGGAGTGTGGCTCATGAAAGGAAAGATATTGATTGTTGATGATCAAAAAGGGGTAAGGAGACTTTTGGAAGAGCTCTTCAAGAAAGAGGGCTGGGATGTTAACGTGGCTTCTGATGGTCAAGAGGCTATTAATCTGGTCGAAGAGATACTTCCTGATATTATTTTGATGGATGTCAAGATGCCCAATATGAACGGACTGGAAGCATGCCAAATCATTCTCCAGACACATGTTCGTGTTCCTATTATTATGATGACCGCCTATGGCGAAATTGAAGTGGTTAATAAAGCATTGGAAGCCGGCGTGAGAAAATGCATAACCAAACCATTTGACATTATGGTTTTACGGGATATGGTAAATAATCTAATGAATGAACAAACGGCCTAGGAAGTGTACCATGACCGAAACGCATAGGCACCCAGGATAGCGCGAGACCGCTGAAACAGCAGGTGTTCTGTTAAATATGATCATCCGTTGCTCAGGCTGTGCTATGCTTGTCTTCTAATTATTTTCGTCACGAGATACGATCTGGCATCAGTGCTTACTGCCCCCGTAACATGACATGTTAAGAGACTTTTTTATGGTCTCGGACAGTGCACTTGAAAATGGAGGACGCGATACTTTTCGTAAGGAGGAATGTTTTTTGCGAATTTTCATTGATTCTGCTAATATAAAAGAAATCAAAGACATTGATACGATGGGTTTTTTAGCTGGCGTTACCACCAACCCAAGTCTGGTAGCCAAAGAAAAAAGAGATTATCAGGAAGTGATTCGGGACATCTGTGCAATTGTTGACGGGCCTATAAGCGCTGAGGTAATTGCCCAAGATTTTGCCGGCATGATGCAGGAAGCGGAAATATTGGCTTCCATTCATCCCAATGTCGTTATTAAGATTGCCATGACCGAGGATGGACTGAGAACGATCAGGGAGCTTAGAAAGAAAGGGATTAGAACCAATGCTACCCTGATTTTTTCCGCGACACAAGCTTTGCTGGCCGCTAGGGCTGGTGCTAGTTTTGTCAGTCCATTTCTGGGTCGCGTTGATGATACAGCCCACGATGGATTGATTTTACTGGAAGATATTATAACCATCTTTGATCAGTTTGAATTGGATACGGAAGTCATTGCCGCCAGAATGGGATGCGATCCGGGCAGCCCCGAGCAG
>CAZACF010000218.1:0-3371 GCA_964483565.1 uncultured Syntrophomonas sp.
GGCTACTGGATTATTATCCATAAACCAAAATGGTTTGAAAACTGCCAAGCAGGGCGTAGAGGCTCCGGTCACCCAGTAGCTGCAGCCCGCCTCTCCCAATGACGCCACATAACTACCCGTGGTATGATCCCCGATCAACCCTCCGGCGTGCATACAAACACTCTTGAGGGATGATTTCTGATGTTGCTGTCCTTCAACGGAGGTATGATGTGAACGTAAAATATCCATCAACACAGCTTCATCGATGCTGCCGCGTCGTTTTTCCAACTCCTGCCGGCAGATACCGGCGCGGCTATTTGATCCGCTGAAATGCGTGTAGATCGGATCTTTATAGCAGCGGGCAAAGTCAAATTCCGCCGATCCCCTGCACCAGCCTTTTTGCCGGGCATGTTCAACCAGCTCCTGGTGGCAGCGTTCAAAACTGCTGCCAATACTAAGACCATTGGAGATGCTTCTTACATCAAGGACTTTTTCGACTGCCCAGTACCGACCGGCCGTTTCCAAAACCCAGGCTTCCCTGGGATCAGCCAGTAAAAAAGAATTATGATATAAAAACGTTTTTTGGTAGCCGCAATTGCCTCCCTGCCCATAGCGCTCCAACAACTCAATCATAAGATCAAGTGCAGATCGGCTGTCCCGGCATCTTTCCAACGCCAGGCGGATCATATCCATTCCGGTCAAGCCGGTATCATTATATTTCTCCCGGGTAAAGACAGCCTCGTTGCCGATATTCAACCCAAACTCGTTGCAGCCCATCTCGCATCCCCAAATCCAGGAAGGCTTTAACAACAGCACGGAAAAAGTTTCTTCGACTTGTTCCACCTCAATATATGTACACTTCAACTTCGTTCCCGGAGCATAATGATTGCTGGGAACCTGGATCAGAATATGCGGTTCATTTGGTTGGCGGTCGCTATTCTTGGCAAAACAGACCTGACCGTCGGCCGTAGTGTTCCCCATCGCCACCATGGTATCGCACATAAGCTTACCTCCATCGATTATTCACTTGAAAGGATTTTTCAGGAAACCATTTCTTCACGACATATAATCCTTATTTCTTTTTTTATTGCTTGCCTTTGTCTTTCTCTTCTTATCGACAACATCCGTGGAATTCGAAACCATCGTCTCCAATTCCAACCCAAACATAGCCCCTATATCTGCATCCTCCAGGATACGACGGCTTTTAACGCCTGATTTGCTGAGCATGGTTTGGGTTTTGTTTTGAATCGCCTGACTGATAAGATCATGGACGTCCACCTCTCTCAGGGTGAAAAACAAAGTTGGATCTTCATCCAGTCTGGCCCCGATCCCATATAAGACTGCGGCTACATGTTTGCACATCTTGGCCCGATCGGGGCAGGAACATGTAAAGGTGATTTCCTTGGGGGCCGGGAAGAGGCCACTGCCCTGGGCGGTAAACAATTCGGAAAGTCCGGGCGGAAATTTTCCCTCGATCAATTCCTGCAGGGAATCAATTTTGCCCTCGCCTGCAATGCGTATATTCTCCCACACCTTGGGCTGCAATGGGCGGATGGCAATTTCAACTTCATAGGGATTCCTGACACTTCCCTGCACCGCCGCTTTTATAGCGCCCTGTTCAATCTTCAGATCCAGCACCGCCCCGCTGCGCACATAGCTGGCGCCCCGGCCAATGCGACTGGCGTAGTCTGAATAGCGCTTCAGATTGTCGTTCCAGGCCTTTCCCCACCAGGTTTTAGCCAACTGACTACCGGTTATGGTAACCGGGCTGAGCTCCGCTTTTCCTTTTTTCTTCAGCCTTTCGATGCTCTCTTGGGCCATCTTGCGCTTTTCGGCTTTGGTTACATATTCAAGATAAAGGTCGTCAAATGCCATGATATTTCCTCCCGGCTAAATTGCCAGCCTGAAAAGGTCGAGCAACTGCTGGTTGTCAAGCTCGGTTATCCAGGCTTCATTCAGGTCAGGAATGATTTCCTGGGTCATTTTGATTTTATCTTCTATCATAAGGTCGATTTTTTCTTCAATTGTACCCCTGGTTATGAGTTTATGCACCAGCACATTTTTCTTCTGACCGATCCGGAAGGCTCGATCCGTGGCTTGGTTTTCCACCGCCGGATTCCACCAGCGGTCAAAATGGATGACATGATTGGCGGCGGTAAGGTTTAATCCTACCCCGCCGGCTTTGATGGACAATATCATAAACGGTACATATTCCGGGCCCTGAAATCTGGCTACAATATCTTTACGTTTGGCTACCGGGGTTTGACCATGCAGGACCAATCCCTCATGGTGAAACACGGTCTGCAGGAAATCAGCCAGATGATCGGTGATTTCTCTAAACTGGGTAAACACAATGACTCGTTCTCTTTTAGCGTAGATGGTTTCGCATATTTCCCGCAGCCGATCATATTTGCCGCTTTCATTCGCCAGATAGGTATCCTGGCCCAGGTACTGGTCAGGATGATTACAGATCTGTTTGAATTTCATCAACGATGCCAGGACCAGGCCTTTTCTTTCAATTCCTTCGCTGGTTTCCAGCCTTCTTTGCAGGTCTTTTACCAGTGACATATAGAGCGCAGCCTGTTTTTTACTAAGGCTGGCGTAGCTTTTCATTTCTATTTTCTCGGGCAGATCAGCGATGATACTTTTATCACTTTTTAGGCGGCGCAAAATGAAAGGCGCGACCACTTGTTTTAAGCGGCCATAACCGTCCGGCTGGTCTTTCAGCTTTTTGGCAAAGCCGCTGAATTCACGGGCATTTCCCAAAAGCCCCTGGTTAAGAAAATCAAAAATGGACCACAAATCCGCCAACCGATTTTCCACCGGTGTTCCGGTCAGGGCGATACGGCAGTGCGCCTTTAATTGCTTGACGCTTTTGGTCTGTTTGGTGCCGGGATTCTTTATCGCCTGGGCTTCATCCAGGATGACAATGTCCCAGAGGACGTCCTGCAGCCATCCGGTTCGAGCCACCATTCCATAGGTCGTTATACAGATCCCGGCTTGGATCTCTCCCGCTTCTGACGGGCTGTTCCTGGCCTGCGGATGGATCAGTTGGTAGGTAAGCCTGGGAGCAAAGCGATTTATCTCAGCCGTCCAGTTGCCGATCAGAGAAGCCGGCACAATCAGCAGCACCTTTTCCTCGCGGCTGGAACGCAGACTGTTTAGCAGGGCAATCACCTGCACCGTTTTGCCCAATCCCATGTCATCCGCCAAACAGGCACCCAAACCAAGCTTTCTCATGGTATACAACCAGTTTAACCCTTTTTGCTGGTAATCCCGCAGTACCGCGTTAAAATTATCTCCTGAATCTACGGTGGCTATTGCTTCCGGTCTTCTCAGGCTGGACAGCAGAGTTTCCAGCCATTCGCCGTGACTGACTTCCACGGCGCTAT
>CAZACF010000219.1:0-3304 GCA_964483565.1 uncultured Syntrophomonas sp.
CACTGGTTAGAAGACTAAAATCAGATCCGGTATTCAGATACAACTGCGGTTTTGATGTTTTGGGCAGTGTTCCAAGCGAAGCGACCATCAGCCGTTTTTTGAAATTATTAACGGAAACTGGCATCCTGAAGGAATTACATTGCGCATGGTATGAGTAAAGACGTAATCTATGCTCCAATTGTGTTTTTCTAAGTTCCTTAGAGCTTCTTCATATTCTTCATAAGTAGGCAATTCTTCCGGCCACCAGCTTATACCAGGTTTCCTGAATTGTTTATCTATGGAACTAGCTCCCCCCATGGTGAATATTGTTTTCCCATCTATCTTATAAATTTGTCCACGCATCAGGTGAATAATACTGTCATTTATGAACTGCACCTTGCCGCCGTGCCATTCCACTACCTCATACCGTTTCAGCAAATCAAAGTTTTCATGGTTGCCATCTATGAATAAGGTGGTAAAATTCTTGGTTGCCAGCCACCTTCTCCAGTACAAATCCTCTTTACCATCATTCCACACCAGCCCAAAATTCCCCAATATTACTACATAGTCTTCCTTGGTCATACTATACTGTTCCGGGAAATTAGTAGTATTTAGTTTTCTAATATCCAATTCACCATGTGTATCACCAGTGACATACAGCATATCGCAATCCCTCTCCTAACCCGGCTTATTCCAGGTTATTTTTTCTAGCTATTTAAAATATAACCAGTCTTCTGGTACCATTATAAGTTAAGACGTTTATTTCGACTCATTGGAGTGTTTCACATGAAAAAGAAACAACAATATTTATTAGCTACAGGACTAATATCGTTGGTTTCAGTAATTGCTTTACTGATTTATATTAACCAAAACCCAACCCACAAGACGAGTGAAACAGTTTTTTATGAAAACGGTGTAACGGTTATATCCGAACAGATTCATCAGAGCAATGGTTATCATACATATCTGCCGCCGAACATCTCTTTATTACCTAGTAACCTGGATTTCCACGGATGCCATGTTGAGATTAAATACCCGGTGGTTTCGTTTCGTAATGAAGAGGTAGAATCGGTGATAAACGAGCAGATTAATCAGTTGTTCGGGATTGGCCGTAATGATCTGCGCAGTTTCCACGGCTGGGGTTGTCATGTTGCGGTTGACTTTGACTGTGAGCTGGTAGCAGGTATTTTGATTATTTCCATCACCGGGGAATCATATATATGTGGAGCCGCTCATGGTTCCTTGTGGCAAAAAACCTGTCACTTCAATTTAGATACGGGTGAAATAATAAATGTAACCGACATATTCCAGCCAGAAGCTGATTATGAACATGATTTGGGATCAATAATCTTGCAGCATTTTAAAAATCAAAACATCTATAACAACGAATATGGCAGCTATTATGCCGATGAAAGTGACCTGGTTAAATGGATCGGCGACTGGAAAATTCGTAAGGATGGGTTGCAGATATATTATATGCCGTATATGGGACCGGCACCGGGGGGCAATATGGAAAGCTTATTCATCCCTTATAAAGAAATCGAGCCGCTTATTAACCGGGAAAGTCAGCTCTGGCAGATGCTGGGGCAATAATTTTGTCAACTTGGCGGTGACTGGGATCACCCCATATATTCTAAGATACATTGACCGTTTTGGAATTGGCAGCTTAATTAAATCGCCAACGATTGCAGTTTCAGTAAAACGAGATCCCGTAGCCAGATGACTTCCCTGGGCGTTTCGTAGGGTGGTGTCTTTAAGCCGATTTCTGAGAGATAGTCGAGTGCAGCTTTTCTACCTCTGCCCTGCCGGGAAAATCGCTTTTAAGCTGCACCCTCATGTTGGTTGCCCCCTTCTAAAGAGTACTACTATCGAAGTCTATAAAAAGTTCACCGTTTTGTTGCAGTACTACTCCTACAGATTTGTTACCTATTATTTTGGCTTGATTTCCTACATCTGCTTTATCACAAGCGCTAAGTATTTTTGCTAGCCAATCAGCTGCTTCTTTTCCCATCCATGCCTCAGTTTGCTCACATGCGTCTTTATATAATAGGTCTTTGTTATCATCGTATTTACTTCCGTATAGTTGAATGCATCCATAGTCATTATTCACATTAGACCAATGAGGTAACCTCACATCGTACCCCTTACTATCGAATAAGTGATACATTTCTTCCAGCTTGTCGTCGTGGATAACCTTAAGGCCTTCCGGAGCTGGCACCTCAATGGCTTTATTTTCTTCCACGATTTCGTTGAGCACAGCTTTCATTTCCGCTTCGCTTTGACCCTTTGTGAAGGAGCAGATAAACATGACTTTGCCATCCTGGGCGAAGTCAATTTTATAGCCAAGTCCCTCAGTGAGGTATCTGGCCGGTATGTATGTCCGTCCCTCTGCCGCAAGTATAAATGGTTCCACGTCCATTGTACGATCTTCGCCGTTCACTTTATAATTCGAATTGCCGATGAAAAGCTCTACTACACTTTTATTTCCGTTGGCGGTTACTTTTCTTAAGCCTTCATCCCAATTTACCTGTGCCCCAAGGTTTTCACACATGATTCTGTATGGGGTGAAGGTTCTGCCTTCTGCGATGAATGGTCGTCCCATTTCAGCAGGGAATATTACTTCATGGTCTTTGTTGTCAATGAATACCCTTACATCATAGTGCTTGGGGATTTGGTTAAAGTCTACGCTGGCTGCCATAGCAGTCCTGCTTTCTTCGTTTATTGTCCCCACTCCTGCCAGTAGTGCCAATGCTAATAAAGGAACTACTAACGCTTGTATAACCAGATTACTCTTTTTCCTGAAATAATCATTATTCGCTGCTAGTTGCTCAAGGGCTAATCTTGTCATTTTTCGTACCCTTCCCCTCTTTTCCTCACTCACCTTTTACATCCCCATCATTAATCCACGGTTTTCATTTTATTGTAATGGGGATCTGAATGCTCCTACCCGTAACGAGATTATCATTTTTCACGATTTTTAAATCTACAATTTTTATGATGCAATTATATCGTTCCACAAGGTGTGGCGTTGTGGTTTTTAGTTGGGATCACTTGTGTGAGGCATTAGACGGACGAGGTCTAATGCTTTTTCTTGCAGTGAGACTTAGCGAATTCGGTAACCGCCGAGTATCGTAATTACATATTGCTTAAATGTTGTCATCAGATCCAACTTTGTCCCTAAATCCGCTCCCCGAAATAATCATTTACTAGCTCCAGGGCAAAATCACCCTTATCTCTGCGAGCATCCCCGCCCTTATAGATCAGCTCAAGACCGTATTTTTGACACATTCTATTTACAATAGCAATCTGATTAATCAAGCTATCA
>CAZACF010000220.1:0-3280 GCA_964483565.1 uncultured Syntrophomonas sp.
CTGGATACCTGTACCCAGGCAACCAGAGCCATACAGGATCTGATCGATCAGGAAAACATCGCCTATGACCATTTGGAAATGTCTTCTCCCGGGTTGGATCGATTGTTGAAAAAAGAAAAAGATTTTGTCAGGTTCAAAGGGGAAAGGGTTAAAGTAAGAACCCTGCAGCCCTTGGAAGGACAAAAAAATTTTTCGGGGTGTCTGGGCAGTGTTGACGAAAAGCTGCTTAACCTTCAAATAGATGGAAAAAACCAACCCATTCCCAGGGATATCATTTCAATTGTCCGGCTGGATCCGGAAATATAAGGAGGAAGAACAATGTCTAATGAATTGATGCAGGCATTGAATGATCTGGAAAAAGAACGAGGCATTCCTAAAACTGCGTTGATCGAGGCGATCAGAATTGCGCTCAATACTGCCTACAAAAAGAACTTTGGCACCTCACAAAACGTCAACGTCGAAATGAATGAAATTACAGGTGTGGTGCAGGTTTATTCGCAAAAGCAGATTGTTGATGAAGTCAAGGACAAATCTGCCGAAATATCCCTGGAAGAAGCTCTCCAGATTGATCCCGAGGCGCAGTTGGATGATATCATAAATATCGAAATAACCCCTTCCAATTTTGGCCGTATTGCCGCCCAGACCGCCAAACAGGTGGTGGTGCAGAAACTGCGTGAAGCTGAACGCAGTATGATATTTGAAGAGTATGCCGACCGTGAAGGCGAAATTGTGACCGGTACCATTCAACGCATGGAATCCAAAATAGTGGTGGTCAATCTGGGGCGCACCGAAGGGATCATGTTGCCCTCCGATCAGATCAGCACCGAGCGATACGAAGTCGGACAGAGAATGAAAGGCTATATATATGAAGTAAAAAACAGCACCAAAGGTCCCAGCATTTTCATTTCCCGAACCCATCCGGCTTTTTTGAAACGACTTTTTGAATTGGAAGTGCCGGAAATCTATGACGGTCTGGTAGAAATAAAATCCATCGCTCGCGAAGCTGGATTTCGTTCAAAAATATCGGTACATTCGATCGAGGAGGGAATTGATTCGGTCGGTGCCTGCGTGGGGCCGAGAGGAATCAGGGTACAGAACATTGTCAATGAGCTCAATGGGGAAAAGATTGACATTATTAAATACAGCAAAGATCCGGAAAGATTTATCGCCAATGCGCTCAGTCCCTCCAAAGTAATATCGGTGGATATTAATGAAACCGAGAAGAAAGCCCGGGTCATTGTGCCTGATTACCAATTATCGCTGGCCATTGGCAAGGAAGGTCAAAACGCACGGCTGGCTGCCAAACTGACCGCCTGGAAGATCGATATCAAGAGTGAAAGCCAGGCCGAGGAGGAGTTTTACGAGGATGGCGAAAGTTCGTAAGATCCCGCAGCGCATGTGTGTGGGATGCCGGGAAATGAAAAACAAACGCGACCTGTTACGGGTGGTGCGAACTCCCGAAGGCAGCATCGAGGTTGATCCGACCGGGAAAAAATCAGGCCGCGGGGCCTACTTGTGTAATAATCAGGAATGTCTTGCCCAGGCGGTCAAAGGCAAGCGTTTGCAAAAAGCGCTCGAGCATGAGATATCCAACGATATACTGGATATAATAAGAGCACAGTTGAAAGTGTGATCGGCACTATTTAAGGTGTGTGATAAGTTGAAAAAGGTATATAATTTGCTGGGAATAGCCCAACGCGCCGGAAAATTGTCGGCTGGTACCATGGCTGCCAAAAACAGTCTGTCCAGACGGCGGGCGGTGCTTTTAATCCTGAGCAACGACATTGCTGCCAACAGCAAGGATGAACTGCTGTCCAGCAGCCAACGACATGGAATACCCGCCATTGCTTTGGGGAGCAAATATGAATTAGGTACAGCTCTTGGCAAAGCCTATCGAGTGGCGTTAACCATAAATGATCCCGGTATAGCCCATGCTATTATGCAGATACTGGCAGAGAGCGGAGAAGAGATAAAAACTATGGGGGTGGTTGAATGGCCAAAATAAGAGTACATGAACTGGCTAAAGAACTTAACATACCAAGCAAGGAAATGGTCGTGACATTACAAAATTTAGGTCTGGATATAAAGAATCACATGAGTACCATGGAGGATTCCCAGGCCAGCTGGGTCAGGAAAAAACTGACGGACCCTCCGGTTCGCGATGAGGTTCAGAAGAAAACTGATGCAGTACCCCGGCAAAATGTTGCGCCGATAAAAAAGACGCCCGAGCCACCGTCCCGGCCCAAACCGCCAGCAACTGACAGCAAGACGACTGAAACGAGCGGCAGAGAACCAATACAACGTCCCAGTGACGGCGGAAAGCAGCCACCGTTTAGTGCTGCCCGGCCCCAGGAGGGCAGGGAGCAAAGACCGGCTCCCCAACCTGGACGTGAGACAACGCGGGACAAGGGCTTTAGACCTTCCCCCCCAACTCAGACCGGTCATCCTACTGCATCCGGCAACAAACCCCAGGGCCAATTCGACCGCAGACCGGCACCCGGAGCGGGAAGTGACAATCAGCCCCGTCCGCAAAATGCACCTCCCCGCAGCGAACATCGGTCTCAGCCAGGGAGCATGCCGGCACGCCGACCGGAAGGGCAAATCGCCGGTAATACTGGAGCCGCACGTCCCAATGATAGTAACCGGCCTGTTCCCCGCCCGCAGAGCGGACAGAATCAGACCGGCAACCGGCCCGCGCCTCGCCCGCAGAGCGGACAGAATCAGACCGGTAACCGCCCTGCACCACGCCCGCAGAGCGGACAGAATCAGACCGGTAACCGCCCTGCACCCCGCCCGCAGAGCGGACAGAATCAGGCCGGTAACCGCCCTGCTACGCAGGATAAACAGAACCGGGCGGTTACGCCCGGCAAACCAGGAGCAGACGGGAAAAGCCGCCCAGCCGGAGCGGGGAGAAATTTTCCCCCGAATAAGGGCGGGCAACCACCCAAGCGTGATTACAGCCGGCCACAACGTAAAGGCAAGCATAAACGGAAAAAGGAAGATAACGTAATGCAGACCCCAGAGATGATTTCCATCGGTCCTTCCATCCAGGTACGGGAATTAGCTGAGGCCATGGGCAAAACGCCGGCGGAAGTAGTGAAGAAATTGATGGAATTGGGTACCATGGCCACCATCAACCAGGAAATTGATTTTGAAACCGCAGAAATCATTGCCAGCCTTTTCGGAGTGGCAGTGGAAGCCGAAATCAGTGCGGAAAAACAGTTGCTGGAAGAGATCATCGACGATGAAGAAACCCTGGTGCCCCGTTCGCCGGTGGTTA
>CAZACF010000221.1:0-3229 GCA_964483565.1 uncultured Syntrophomonas sp.
TAGCTGTCGATCAGCCTTTTCAGTTCGTCCGCTTCTTTTTTGCTCAAGGTTTTATCATTCAAGAAGGCGGTGATAAAGCCGGGCAGCGAACCGCCGAAGGTTCTGCCTATAAACTGCTCACTTTCGAATTTCTGCACCTGTTCTTGTTTGATGAGAGATGTCACCACTGCATTATCATTGCGCAAAACACCGCGTTCACACAACTTTTTTAAAACGGTGTAGGTGGTAGATTTTTTCCACCCCAACTTCTGCTCGCAGAGCTTGACGAGTTCTCCAGAACCAAGGGGCTCATTCTTCCATATGATACTGGCAAAACGATATTCACTTTCACTAAGCTTGAATTGCCCCATTATCCATTCCTCCATGTTGGTCTATGCTTATCGACTCAGCACAACCTGAGTCTATCATTATAGACCGGAATTGTCAAAAAAATACTGGATCCAATTTACCAGGTTATTAACATTGCACAAAACGGGGGTGCACTTTACACAACAGAGGGACGTTCTTTTTGTTGGCTGCCAAAAGATAGAAAGCCAACAAAAAAACGTCCCCCCTGTAACATCGATATTCGATTAAAAAAGCTCGCATCAATATATATTGGTATGAGCTGGTTGGTTTTTTAACGGATGTGTGGTTCCCGGATTTATTTGCGGGATCACTTTGCCTTGTTTTCCAGATACTCGTCATACGTGGTCAAATAATCAGCTGCGCCTTCCGGGGTAAGCTCGATGATGCGGTTGGCAACCGTCTGAACCAGCTGATGGTCACGGGAAATCAGGATGACCACGCCGGGGAAGGCGATCAAACCCTTGTTCAGTGCGGTAATGGATTCCAGATCCAGGTGGTTGGTCGGTTCATCCAGAAGCAGCACGTTGGCACCGGAGAGCATCATACGGGCAAACATGCTGCGCACCTGTTCCCCGCCGGACAAAACCCGGGCCTGCTTCTGTGAATCTTCACCGGAAAACAGCATCCGGCCTAGAAATCCCCGCACAAAAGTTTCATCCTGATTGGATGAATACTGCCGCAGCCAGTCCACTAGATTCAGGTCGGAATCGAAATAATCCGAGTAATCCTTGGGGAAGCTAGCGAGCGTAACCGTTTGTCCCCAGGAAATTTGACCGCTGTCGGCTTCAGTATCACCGGTCAGGATCTGCAGCAAGACCGATTTGGCCTGTTCATCAGGACCCACCAGGGCAATTTTATCGCCGGGATTTACCAGCAGGTTGAAGTCGGTGAGGAGCACCTCGCCGTTCAAACTTTTGTGCAGGTTTTCAATCGTGAGTACCTGGCTGCCCAGCTCCCGCTCCGGCTTGAAGTTGATCCAGGGCAGACGGCGGGAGGAGGGTTGAATATCCTCTACCGTCAGTTTATCCAGCTGGCGTTTGCGGGAAGTGGCCTGCTTTGATTTGGAGGCATTGGCGCTGAAGCGCTGAATGAATTCCTGCAATTCCTTGATCTTGGCTTCGGCCTTTTTGTTGGCGTCCTTGGCCTGCTGCAGGGCCAGCTGGCTGGATTCCATCCAAAAATCATAATTGCCGGTATAGAGCTTGATTTTGCCGTAATCGATATCGGCGATGTGGGTGCAGACGCAGTTGAGAAAATGTCGGTCATGGGATACCACAATCACGGTGCTTTCCAAATCAGCCAGAAAATCCTCCAGCCAGGCAATCGAGGCGATGTCCAGATGGTTGGTCGGTTCGTCCAGCAGCAGGATATCGGGGTGACCGAACAAGGCCTGGGCCAGTAGAACTTTGACTTTGTCGCTGCCGTCCAGATCCTGCATTTTATTATAATGAAGCTCTTCCGCAACCCCCAGGCCATTCAGCAGCATGGCCGCTTCCGCTTCGGCTTCCCAACCGTTCAGTTCGGCAAACTCACCTTCCAGATCGGCCGCCAGCAAGCCATCTTCCTCGGAAAAATCCGGCTTGGCATACAGGGCATCTTTCTGTTCCATAATCTCGTACAGCCGGGCATGACCTTTCAGCACCGTCTGCATGACCTCGAATTCATCGAATTGGAAATGATCCTGTTTCAGTACGGAGAGCCGCAAACCATTGGGGATGATTACCGAACCGGCAGTCGAATCGATTTCTCCCGAAAGTATTTTTAAAAAGGTCGATTTACCAGCCCCGTTCGCGCCGATCAGGCCGTAACAGTTACCGGGGGTAAATTTAATATTTACATCTTCAAACAGGGGCTTCGCTCCAAAACCCAGGGTTAAACCAGTGGTTGTTATCATTTATATATCATACCGTCTTTCTATCAAACTAATCAGGCAACCTCGATATTGTAACATACTTAACACGTCAGGCGGTTGAGTAAATTGTCGACCTACGTTTTAGATCCATCAAATGGAGGGTGTTTGGCGCAGGGAAGGTTTACGATGAAGCATTTGAATGTAGTGTCCGCAATCATCATTCATGACGGACAGATCCTGTGAAATGCAGCGCGGCCGGGCGAAACAGGACTACGTTTCCTATAAATAATGAATTTCCCGGCGGGAAAATTGAGGCGGGGGAGAGCAGAACCTCCCCCTGTTGGGTTAAATATTGCCTCAGATTTTCATGCTAAGCGATATTCTTTTCTTCTGGGTTTCTACCCCCAATACCCGCACCTTAATGATATCTCCGATCGAGAGGACTTCCAGAGGATGCTTGATGCGACGCTGGGACATCTCTGAGATATGCACCAGTCCGTCGACTTTCACGCCGATGTCGACAAATGCTCCGAAGTCAACCACATTGCGTACCACCCCTTCAAATTCCATGCCGGCCTGTATATCTTCCAGACTCAACACATCCTGGCGGAAGACGGGCGGAGGTACATCTTCGCGCGGATCGCGTCCGGGACGCAGCAGTGCATCGACGATATCCCGCAGGGTCGGCAACCCGGCATTAAGTTCGTCTGCGCTTTTCTTCAGATCAAGCGATTGGATTTTGGTACGCAGGGCATCGCTGCCCAGTTCGTTTAGATTCACTCCGACATATTGCAGCAATTGGCCGGACAAGTTATAGGATTCGGGGTGAATGGGGGTATTGTCTAACGGGTTGTCCCCATCGCTGATGCGCAGGAAGCCTGCAGCTTGCTCGAAAGCTTTCGGGCCGAGTTTGGCAACTTTCAGAAGTTGCTTGCGGTTGCTAAAGGAACCGTTGGCTTCCCGTTGTTTTACGATATTATTGGCCACCGTGGTGTTGATGCCGGCCACGTAAGACAGCAGGGAAGCGGA
>CAZACF010000222.1:0-2034 GCA_964483565.1 uncultured Syntrophomonas sp.
TTCTGTCTATTACTTTGGTATTACTCTGACAAAAGAACCGTCCCCTTGTCATTACTTACTTTGGTATTACTCTGACAAAAGAACCGTCCCCTTGTCATGGTCCCCTTGTCAGCTTGAGGTCAGGCCGTGGGGGAAGAGTTGCAGCAATCTTTCCCAGCCTTCATGGTTGATACGTAAATGGGGAGGGGTTTCCTGCACCACTTGTTGATAAATATATACCACTCGGCTTAATCGTTTGGGGGGATAATGCTGCCCTTCAATGCGGATCGATTTGGCTCCCCAGGCGGCTAGCCAGGGCAGATAAGGATATAGGCATCGTTCCAACGGATAATATATATGATTGCGACATTGATAATCAGTCAATATTTTATACGCCTGTCCATACTCATCTACTAAAGCGGGCTGGGCTAATGCGCATTCTTGTCCGCAGGCATCGTGATCTCCAGCCAGAGCGGTCTGAATCAGACACAAATCAGTGATCATGGCTGGCAGAGGCCCTTGCACGATCACTTCCGCAGGTACCTGACCGGCCAGCATGGTCTTCATTTCGGCAGCCCCAAGCTCTAGGGAGGCGGTGATACGTTCCACCCCTTGCGCCTGTAAAAAGGAGGCGGCTTTGGGGTTGGCAACATTCAGCCCGCTGCCGGCCCAAAGACGCCAATTTTCCGAGCGTAGAATATTCAAACTGCCTGGATCGTTGACCACAAAACCATCCACTTGGCTGGACGTCGCCCATTCTTTCAAACGGTAAACCGCGGCCAGATCTCTTTGCGTAACGATCCGCGGCATTTCCAGGAATATGGAAGGCTGCCCGGTCTGATGAGCGTCAATAATCGGTTTTAGTTGGTCCAGATCAAGGGGCTGGTGCAACTGACGCATGCTGTCCAGACTGATAATAATATGGTCGATTTCCTGCATCATCATCTTTTGCAATCCGTCCTGATCAGCGACGGTAACGGTTAATTCGATGCGATGGTCGGCGCAGGTTGGTTGTTCGTCCAGGCGGGCCAGTTCCAACCCCAAGGGGGTCAGTTTACGGGCGGAAGTATGCCAGGCAGGTTCTCTCTTGCCATCCAAGCCAATATCATCTTGCTGGGGATCCTTGAAGAGACTGCCGCTGCAAAAATCACGGACACGATTTTCTTCCAGTTTTTTTATCTCTTCAACTGAAGTTTGATAATGATCAGGGTTTTGCTTGATTTGATCCAGTGCCCGGCGGTAGCAGCCAATGATCATGGCCAATTGTTGTTGGCTGCGCATCCGGCCTTCAATCTTAAAAGAACTCACCCCGGCAGCGATCATTTGGGGTAAATACGGATAGAGACAAAAATCATGCTGCGCCAAATAATAGCGTGGCTCATCGGTGGTAGTTGGTTCCACACCGGACATGCGATAAGCCCAACGGCAAGGTTTGCGGCAGCGGCCCCGGTTGGAACTTTCTTGATACATAAAGCTGCTCAGCAAGCATTTGCCGCAATGAGAGATACAAGTTTCCCCATGAACAAAGTGTTCAATACCGATCGCGCTGGCACGATGGATCGCTTCAATTTCCGGCAGACTCAAATGCCGGGACAGAATCACGCGGCTAAAACCGTTCCTTTCCAGCCAACCTGCCGACTCAGCATTATTGGTTCCCATCTGTACACTGGCGTGAAGTGGGATATGCAATCCTTTTTCACGACAGATCTGTGCTACTGCCAGATCTTGAACGATAAAGGCATCCACCTGTAGTTCAGCCAAACGACCTAAATAATCGGCCAACTCGTCCAACTCAGAAGGATAGTATAGATTATTAATGGTGACATAGATTTTTTTCTGTCGGTCATGCAGGTATTGAACGGCTTGCACCATTTCTTCTTCAGAAAAATTAAATTCCGGGCGCAGCATCCGCATGTTGAAACGTTTGCCCCCCAGATAAACCGCATCGGCTCCAGCTTCGGCTACTGTCCGCAAAACATCCATGGAACCGGCTGGGGCCAGCAACTCCAGATTGTGCAGCGAC
Organism: uncultured Syntrophomonas sp.; assembly: GCA_964483565.1. GTDB lineage: Bacteria > Bacillota > Syntrophomonadia > Syntrophomonadales > Syntrophomonadaceae > Syntrophomonas_B. The sequence goes on from CAZACF010000222.1 coordinate 2,003, forward strand.
ATAAGTATATACTCCTTATTTACTCAGCTTTC
>CAZACF010000222.1:2044-3227 GCA_964483565.1 uncultured Syntrophomonas sp.
AGGCTGCCTTTTTTGTCTTTTTGCTCCAACAGGTATTTACTCAGCTTTCCTTTACCTACAAGCCTATCAATAATGACAGGATGATCCGACGCGCCAATTCCAATGCCATTATGGCAATAATAGGAGAAAAATCAATTCCTCCCACCGCCGGAATCAATCTACGGAAAGGCGATAATACGGGTTCGGTTACTTCTTCTATAAAACGAAATACGGGATGATTGCGATCATGGGGTACCCATGACATTAATATCTGGGCAATAATTAAAAAAGAGTAGACTTCAAACATGACATTTACGATACTATATAAACTCAAGGATGATTTCCTCCTATGCTTTATTATCCAAGTTCGATGGAACGGTTACGGGCTGCTTCTACCGCATTGAAAAAAGCCCGACGAATCCCGCCTTCCTCCAACTGACGCAAGGCGGCAATGGTGGTTCCTCCGGGAGAGGTTACCTGTTGCTTGAGGACCGCCGGATGTTGACCGCTTTCCTCCAGCATGACAGCGCTGCCTTTGATCGTTTGCAAGACCAGTTCTCTGGCGGTACTGCTGCTTAAACCGACACTAACGGCTGCCTCCATCATGGCTTCCATGATGAGAAACAGGTATGCCGGGCCGCTGCCTGAAACCGCTGCCACTGCATCCATCTCCTGTTCTTGAACGATGATAGCTCGACCGCTGGCAGCCAATAGGTTCCTGACCCTTTCCAAATCCTCCGTTGTAGCTGAATGACCTGCACAAAGGCCGGTCATTCCCTCCCCTACCAGGCAGGGGGTATTGGGCATGGCTCTAACCACCCGCACCGTAGCCGGTGATAACAGTTCCTCCACCCATCCGGTACGTATGCCGGCAGCAATGGAAAGCAAGATTTGGTCTTCCCGCCAGGACTCTTTGGTTGCTTGCAGCACTTGACCAATCTGATTGGGCTTCACCCCCAGGATGATCAGATCGGAAGCGGCAATTAAGTTAGCTTTGTCCGCTTTGACTGCTTTGAATTCATTCGCAAAAATAGTCAGCCGGGCTTCGTTGAGATCGTTGCAGTAAATTTCACCGGGAGCCAGTTGCAGGTTGCGGCAGATCCCACTTAATAGCGCGTAGGACATATTGCCGCAGCCAATAATACCAAGCGTCCAGGTCATCTTCTGTCCCCCTTGAAGGCCTCCGGTGCCGGAAGCGGATTCT
>CAZACF010000223.1:0-507 GCA_964483565.1 uncultured Syntrophomonas sp.
TTACAGAAAGCAAGCAAGAACCGTCCCCAACTTGCGTGGAATGAAGGAGAAGGAGTATGCCTTTCAGCATCAGCAAAGATGAAATCCTGGAAACTGTGGCCATGCTGCATACGGAGAACCTGGATATCCGTACCATCACCATGGGCATCAACATATTAAGCTGCCACGCCGCCAATGGTAAAGAATGCGGACAGAAAATCTATGATAAAATCTTGTGGCACGCCTCCCAGTTGGTAAAAGTAGGCGATGATATTGAGAAAGAATACGGAATACCAATAATTAATAAAAGAATTTCCGTCACCCCCGTTGCGTTGGTGGCTGACGGACTGAACCGGGACGATATGATCGAAATTGGCCGCTTCATGGACAAAGCCTCCGCCGAAGTGGGCGTCAATTTTATCGGCGGCTTCTCCGCCTTGGTGCATAAAGGATTTACCTGTGGAGACAGCGCTTTGTTGGCCGCCATCCCTGAAACCCTGGCAGTTACTGAGCGCGTCTGTTCATCCG
>CAZACF010000223.1:517-3214 GCA_964483565.1 uncultured Syntrophomonas sp.
TCCGTCAATCTGGCCACCACCAAGGCCGGTATCAACATGGATGCAGTTGCCCAAATGGGAATGATTATCAAAGAAACCGCTCGTCTGACCGCTGATCGTGACGGGCTGGGATGCGCCAAACTGGTGGTGTTTTGCAATGCCGCCGAAGACAATCCTTTTATGGCGGGTGCCTTTCACGGCGTAGGTGAGCCTGAATGTACCATTAACATTGGTGTCAGCGGTCCGGGCGTAGTGCTCAACGCGGTTCGTAAGTATCCCGATGCCGATTTGGGCGAACTGGCCAACATTATTAAGAAGACCGCTTTTAAAGTAACCCGTAGCGGCGAGCTGGTCGGTCGAGTAGCCTCGCAGCGGTTGGGGGTATCCTTTGGTATCGTTGATTTATCTCTGGCACCGACCCCGGCCATTGGCGACAGTGTAGCTGATATCCTGGAATCAATGGGACTGGAAATGGTGGGCGCACACGGTTCCACCGCTGCCCTGGCCATGCTCAACGATGCGGTCAAAAAAGGAGGAGCCATGGCCTCCTCCTATGTGGGAGGGCTCTCCGGGGCCTTCATCCCGGTTAGTGAAGATCAGGGCATGATCAACGCAGTGGAAGCCGGTGTCTTGAATATTGAGAAACTGGAAGCCATGACCTGCGTGTGCTCAGTCGGGCTGGATATGATTGCCATTCCCGGTGATACCCCGGCTGAAATCATTTCCGCTATCATTGCCGACGAAGCGGCCATCGGCATGATCAATCGCAAGACCACCGCGGTCAGGATCATTCCCGCCCCCGGCAAAAAGGAAGGGGACTGGGTGGAATTTGGCGGATTGCTGGGTCGGGCGCCGATCATGCGGGTCAATCAAATGTCACCAGCCCGGTTTATTGGGCGCAAAGGGCGTATCCCGGCTCCCATCCATTCACTGAATAATTAAGCAGGGCCTGATTTAATGCGCAAAAGCGACTTCGGCCATCCCGGTCGCCACCAAACATAGAAGATCCGGCAAGAAGGTTTGCCAATCAAATATGCTGAATGCCAAAGTCCAAGTATGATTCTCCTCATCCCTGGGGAATACTAGTTTTGAGAAGCGGGTGGTTTTATTGGAGAAAAAACCCGGTTTGCCAAACGATAACCAAACCCTGGAGACGCTGGGCCGTAAAATCGATGAACTGTCCCTCAACATGGAAAAGCTGGGCATTGCTGAATATGTAACCATGATCGAAAATCCGCGCCGTCTGTTCTGGGTCAACTTCTGGCAGGGGGTGGCCCGAGGGTTTGGTATGGCCATCGGGTTTACCATTCTGGCCGGTCTGGTGATTTATATTTTGCAGCGGATGGTAGTGCTGAATATGCCGTTGATCGGTAGTTTCATCGCAGAAATTGTGGATATTGTGCAGAACCAGCTTTATTTTAAATAACCGCTTTTCAATTTAACTGGAAAGACAGGTGACGGCTGTGGATCAAAGTCAGCGGTTAATAGCCAAAAAACAGGAACTGGAGCAGCTCATTAAAAACAAAATGGAAACCGTAGCCACTCCCATGGTGGAATGGAACGATGAATTATCCTCTTACGATCAGCATCCCGGCGACCAGGCCACTGATTTGTTTGAGCGGGAAAAAGAGCTGGGTATGCTGGAACTATTGCAGTTCGAACTGGAAAAAGTCGATGACGCATTACAACGCAATGCACAGGGCCAAGGCGCTATTTGCAGCCAATGCGGCCAACCCATCGAATCACGCCGACTGCAACGCCTGGTCAACACCACGCTGTGCGCCAGATGCGCTCAACAGTATGACGGAGCTTATCACAGCGATTATGAAATTGCTGCGCAGCCGGCCATCATATCCGATGTGGAACAATCTTTTCCGGGTACTTCCTATGAAGTGTTTCAGGATTAATTAAACTGAGCATATGACTTACACCGAGGAGGGTAAAAATTGAGAATAGGCATATTCACTGACAGTTACAAACCTTATACCAGTGGTGTAGTTACTTCCATTGCTACTTTCAAAGAAGAATTGATTCGGCTGGGGCATGAAGTACATATTTTTGCCCCCAGTTATCCCCATTACGAAGATGATGAACCTAACGTTTATCGCTTTTATTCCGTACCCTCTCCCACCAATGTCGAATATACCCTGGCCATCCCCATTTATCCGGGATTAGGGACGCTGGTCAAACATCTGCGACTCGATATTATCCATGTCCATTCCCCCATGATCATGGGTCGGGTAGGGTTGCGCTACGCCCGCAAATACAATATCCCTTTGGTATTTACTTACCACACTCGCTATGACCAGTATGTCCATTATATACCGGTTGCCCAGGATCTGGCCAAAGAGGTAACCGCCAAATACAGCAGTTCCTTTTGCAATCATTGCGATCATATCATCGCGCCTTCAGAAGATATTCATGCTATTATCCGCGAGAACGAGGTGCGCAAACCGGTTTCAGTTATTCCCACCGGCATTCCTTTACAGTGCTTTGCAAACGGAAATAAAGAATGGCTGCGGGCGAATTTTGCCATCCCGGCGGAAAATAAAATCCTCTTGTTTGTAGGACGTTTGACCAAAGAGAAAAACCTGGATTTCCTGTTGGATGCATTTAAAGAAATACACCAGCAGACCCCTGATACCAGTTTGGTTATAACGGCCCAGGGACCCATGGAAGGGGAACTTAAGAAACATGCGCTGCGGCTGGGACTGGACC
>CAZACF010000224.1:0-3185 GCA_964483565.1 uncultured Syntrophomonas sp.
CATTTATTTGCAGGATATTAATATTTGACGTCGAAGAATATCGGTTATGGAAATACCCGGACGAACAATAGGGGGTTAAATATTAATCATTGGTAATTGGGAGCAGAATGTAGCTGCTCAGCTTACTAATGAGAAAACACCCTGGCAAAAGATGAGGAGGGAATTAATTGGAAGCTTTTTCAGCGTTGATCAGTACTGTAAATGGATTCGTGTGGGGTCCCTGGATGTTGGTTTTATTGGTGGGGACAGGCATATTTCTTACACTACGTCTGGGGTTTTTACAGATTACCCAGTTGCCTTATGCTTTAAAACTTGCATTCTCACCGTCCCAGCAGGATAAAATCTCCAAAGGTGATATTTCGCATTTTCAGGCATTAATGACCGCTTTGGCAGCAACCATTGGTACAGGGAACATTGTCGGAGTTGCAACAGCGGTTGTTTTAGGTGGTCCGGGGGCTGTCTTTTGGATGTGGATAACAGCTTTGTTCGGCATGGCTACCAAGTATGGCGAAGCTGTCCTGGCCATCAAATTCCGGGTGACGGATGAAAAAGGCGAAATGGCCGGCGGCCCGATGTACTATATTGAAAAGGGTTTGGGCTGGAAATGGCTGGCAGTGTTGTTTGCCATTTTCGGTTCCGTAGCTGCTTTTGGCATCGGCAATCTGGTGCAGGCCAATGCAGTAGCCGGCAATATGCATGATACCTTTGGCATCAGCCCGGTTATCACCGGCCTTATCCTGGCTGTGTTTACCGCTTTGGTGATTCTCGGCGGAGTAAAAAGTATTGGCCGCTGGACCGGTATCATCGTACCTTTTATGGCCGTTTTTTATGTTTTAGGCGGACTCTATATCATCTTTGCCAATTTCCATATGGTTGGCCCGGCTTTTGCTATTATTTTCGAATCGGCCTTTTCCGCCGAAGCCGGTTTCGGCGCATTGGTTGGCACGACCATTCGTTTTGGGGTAGCCCGCGGTGTATTTTCCAATGAAGCCGGTCTGGGTTCTGCTCCAATTGCGGCGGCTGCGGCCAAGACCGATCATCCGGGACGGCAGGGACTGGTATCCATGACCGGCACTTTCCTGGATACGATCGTTGTTTGTACGATCACAGGCCTTTCACTGGTGATGGCCAATTTGTATATCGGCGTGGAAAAAGCCGGGGCGGCAGCGCTGACCAGTCAATCATTTCAGCACTTCATGCCCATTGGAAGCTTGGTTGTGACGATCGCGTTGTTGTTTTTTGCATATTCCACCGTACTGGGTTGGTCTTACTATGGTGAAAAATGTTTCTATTATCTGGTGGGACAAAAGGGCATCGTTCCCTACCGTGTTTTCTTCTGCGTATTGGTCTTTATTGGGGCCATCCTGAAGTTGGGCCTGGTTTGGGATATCGCCGATACCTTTAATGGCGCCATGGCCATCCCCAACCTCATTGCACTGTTGGCACTGTCCGGCGTAATTGCTGCTGAAACCAAGGAATTTAAACAGATACGCATGAAAGAAAAAGCGGAAGCACGAGCCCAAAAAATGGCCGGTTAAAATTGATTGCTTGACAATTTTTCGAGCATGTGGTTATATCTTTTTATAACCGTTGAAGGGGAAGTAAAACCACAGCCCAGCCTCAAAGAGAGTCGGAAGCGGTGTGATCCCGGCAGGAGATGGAGTGGACAAATGGGCCCCGGAGGGCGGGGTGAAAAGGCGCCAGCCTGAGTAGCTTCCGACGCAGAGCCAGCGTTACAGGGCGAAGGGTGTGTTGGCACTCTGTATAAGCGGATACATGATCCATGTATCAATTAAGGTGGTACCGCAGGTTTTTGCACCTGTCCTTAACCGGGACAGGTGCTTTTTGTTGTTTCTATTGCAGTACACCGGATCCTTGGTTTAACCCGCGGATGAACATGAGGATCATACAGGGAAGGGCACACGGACGATTTTATTTAATATAAGGAGGATACGAAATGAAAAAGTCTATTGTGTTGTTGGGTTCATTATTGGTACTGCTTTTATTTTCAGTGACAGGTTGTTCGTCTGCCCAAAAGGATGATGCCACTGCCAACAAAGAAAGTGTCCCGCAGTTGAAAATAGGCATCGTGCAAATCGTTGAACATCCCTCTCTCAACACCATCAGGGAATCATGCGTGGCACAATTGGTGCAAAACGGTTTCAAAGACGGGGAAAACGTGGTGATTGATTACCAGAATGCGCAGGGTGATCAAACCAATTTGAAAACCATCTGCCAAAAGTTTGCCAATAATCAATATGATATGATCATTGCCATTGCCACCCCCTCAGCACAGGCTGCGGTGGGAGAAACCAGCGAAATTCCGATCGTATTTTCTGCTTGTACTGATCCCCTCGGTTCAGGACTGGTTGATAATCTTGAAAAACCGGGCAAAAATGTGACCGGTACATCGGATGCGGTATCCGCAGAAAAAATCATGGAGCTGGCCCAACGGATCACCCCCGGCATTAAAACCATCGGGGCTTTATACAGTTCCAGTGAAACCAATTCCATTTCGGTGGTTAACAACCTAAAAGAGTATGCGAAGAAAAACGGCATGACGGTGGTGGAAGCAACCGTAACCAATTCTTCAGAGGCCCAGCAGGCCGCCAGCTCGCTGGCAGGGAAAGTCGATGCAATGTTCTCCCCCATAGACAACACGATTGCCTCGGCCATGCCGATTGTTGCCCAGGTTGCCAGCAAAGCCAAAATCCCTTTTTATGTGGGTGCAGACTCCATGGTAAAAGACGGTGGACTGGCTACTTATGGGATAAACTATCCCGTTCTGGGACAGGAAACCGCCAATATGGCGGCTGAAATTCTAAACGGCAAAAAACCTGGCGATATCGCCGTGAAAACCATGACTGACATGGATATCTACCTCAATCAGGCTACTGCCGATGCACTTGGCATAAAAATCCCTGACGATGTACAAAAGGAAGCAGCCCAGGTATTCGGCAAATAACTTATTAGGAGTCTTTCAAATGACCTTCTTGGCTTTGCAGGGTTCAATCGAATTAGGAATCATCTATGCCCTTATGGCACTTGGCGTTTTTATTTCTTTCCGAACACTTAATATGCCAGACCTGACGGTGGATGGCAGCTTCGTTCTGGGAGCTGCCTGTTCCGCTACTTTTTGCAGTCTGGGCCACCCGTTGCTGGGTATCCTGATGGCAATCCTGGCC
>CAZACF010000225.1:0-3165 GCA_964483565.1 uncultured Syntrophomonas sp.
ATCTTGGTCTTTTGTTGAAAATTCTAAATATTCAACGATAAATTAATAATTGGCATAATAATTGCTATGTTTAAGAGGATAATAGATCTATTTTAAACCATTATGCTAGGAGGATTAAAATGAGAATTTACAAGAATGGTGAACACAGACTTTTTGAACGGGATCCTGAAACCAGCCGAGTTGTTTCCGAAATGCTAATCGATCTGGAAAAGAACGGTATCGATGCAGTAAGAAAGTACAGCACCAAATTTGATAACTGGAATCCAGCTAGCTTTGAATTAACTGATGCCCAAATTGAGAAGGCCATCAACGAGTTGGATCGTCAGTTACTTGAGGATACCGACTTTTGTCAGTCAAATGTAAGAAAATTTGCTGAAGCACAGCTTAAAACGCTGCTTCCTCTCGAAGTTGAAATGAGACCGGGAGTAATATTGGGTCATAAAAATATACCGGTTAAATCAGTGGGCAGTTATGTTCCGGGGGGAATCTATCCAATGTTTGGCTCTGCTCAGATGAGCATAATACCTGCCAAGGTAGCAGGGGTTAAGAATATTTTTGCCTTTACACCGCCTGTAAAAGGAGTAGGGTATTATCCAGCTACCATTAATGCTATGAAAAAAGCCGGTGCAGACAGGATATTCATTGTTGGAGGCGTACCTGCCTTTGCGATGATGGCCTTCGGTATGGATATTATTGAACCGGTCGATATCTTGTGCGGTGCCGGCAACAAATATGTAGCTGAAGCAAAACGCCAGCTCTTTGGTCGGTGCGGAATCGACCTTTTGGCGGGACCAAGTGAGATAATGGTAATCGCAGACGATTCAGCTGATCCCTCACTGGTTGCGTGTGACCTGCTGGGACAGGCAGAACATGATCCCAATGCATGTATTGCCCTGGTATGTTTCAGCGAAAAGTTTGCAGAAGCCTGCAACAAGGAAGTACAGAGACAGCTGGCAATATTGCCGACAAAAAATGTTGCCGAGATATCCTGGGCAAATAACGGGACTATTTATATCGCTGATAACAAGGATGAGGCAATCGAGATAAGTGATGATTGGGCACCAGAGCACCTGGAATTGCATGTAGAAGAATTGGATTACTTCTTTGAAAATCTGACTAATTACGGATCTCTCTTTATTGGAGAAGAAACGACGGTTGCATATGGAGATAAAGGCATCGGCACAAACCATATTCTTCCTACCAGCCGGGCTGCCAGGTATACGGGAGGCGTCTGGGTAGGCAAGTTTATCAAGACCGTAACTTACCAAAAGATGACACCGGAGGCAAGCGTATCGATCGGTGAGGTTGTAGACAGACAATGTGAGATCGAAAAAATGCTGGCACACGGAATCACCGCAAGAGTTCGTGTGGACAGGTATACCCAGAAATAGTTGTTTTGTATTAATTAAGCTTTGCGGCTTTATTATATGAAGGGTGAGTGGCTATGGATATTCAAAAAGAATCACTTCAGCTTCACGAGCAGTGGAAAGGAAAGTTCGAAGTAATATCCAGAATCCCGATAGAAAACAAACGGGATTTATCTCTGGCTTACACACCGGGGGTAGCAGAACCGTGCCTGGAAATTAAAAAGGATACAGATCTTTCTTATAAATACACCAGAAGGTGGAATCTGGTTGCCGTCGTTACGGACGGAAGCGCCGTGCTTGGCCTCGGAGATATCGGGCCCGAGGCCGGGATGCCAGTTATGGAAGGCAAGTGTATTCTATTTAAAACATTTGCAGATATAGACGCATTTCCGCTTTGTATCAGATCCAAAGAAGTAGATCAGATTGTGAACACGGTTAAGTTGATAGCAGGAAGCTTTGGCGGGATCAACCTCGAGGATATTTCTGCACCCAGGTGTTTTGAGATAGAAAGAAGGTTAAAAGAAGAATGCGACATACCCATATTTCATGACGATCAACACGGTACAGCGGTGGTTACCCTGGCCGCCATGATGAATGCGCTGAAGTTAGTGCAAAAAGATATCAGTGAAATATCGGTTGTAGTAAATGGGGTAGGTTCAGCCGGTATCGCTGTAACAAAACTCTTGATGAGCATGGGAATGAAAAGGGTTGTTGTTTGCGACAGACAGGGTGCAATATTTAAGGGCAGAGAAGGTCTTACCGGAGAAAAAGTTGCCATGGCCGAAATTACCAACCAAGAACAAAAAACAGGCCATTTGATTGATGTGATTGCGGGAGCGGATGTGTTCATTGGCGTATCAGCTCCCGGAGTATTAACCCAGGAAATGGTGCAGAAAATGGCCAGAGACCCGATTGTTTTTGCCATGGCCAACCCTACCCCGGAGATTATGCCAAACCAGGCATTGGAGGCAGGTGCCCGGGTGGTTGGAACCGGCCGTTCGGATTTTCCCAACCAAATCAACAATGTTTTAGCTTTTCCAGGCATATTTAGAGGAGCATTGGATGTCAGGGCTTCTGATATTAATGATGCCATGAAAATTGCCGCTGCCAAGGCAATTGCCGAGCTTGTGCCAGAAAATGAACTAACTTCGGAATATATAATACCAGCACCTTTTGATCCAAGAGTGAGCAAGGCAGTAGCCCAAGCAGTTTCAAAAACTGCAAGGGAAACAGGGAGCGCAAGAATTTCATAACCAGGACAACAACTTGTCAAGGGGTTTCGGAATCGCATCCGGAACTCCTTTTATATTTCCATGCCCATTTTCTTTGCCCGCTCCAGCCAATCTCCTGCCTTAACAGCACCTTTTTCGTAAACACCCGTTGCCAATAGTACTCCTTTATCTTTCCAATGACAAAAACGTGCTGCAATACGGTAAGATCCAACCAGACCATCCAGGTCTGCAACTACACTGGTTTCTGCAGCAACCAGCAGCGCACACTCTTTGACAGCCATAGTGGATTTTCTATCCGGGCTGGCATATGTAAAGGTTCTGTCCAGCACACATTTGAGCTGCGCCGACCAGCTGTAATAGTAGAGCGGGGTTGCAAATACCAGCACAGTCGCCTTTTCAAATGCAGGGTATAATTTAACCATATCATCCTTCTGGATGCAATGAGTTCCATCAGACCAGCACTTATTGCAACCGAGACATCCATTCACTTTGTGGGCTGCCGCGTAAATCTTGGTAACAGAGTGCCCGGCCTTTTTGGCACCCTCAATAAATGCGTCTGCCAGCAT
>CAZACF010000226.1:0-3121 GCA_964483565.1 uncultured Syntrophomonas sp.
ATTGGGCGGTAACATCAATGGATTTCAGGGTAATGCTTGCTTTGCCATTGGTTCCGCCCTTCCTTACGATAGCAAATTCGACCGAATCAAGGTTTTCCGATGTGTTCATCCGGGTGGTAATAAATTCGAACATGCCATTGGGGTACTGCGCTTCATCAACTGAAGTTCTCAATTCTTCTCTTAGCGATTCTTCATATGAATTTTCATTTTGCGCTGCCACTGCCAGGGCTTGAACCGGAAATACATTAAAAAACATTGCTACCAACAAAACCATTGCCGCAGACTTTACCCTTTTCATATGCTCCCTCCTTTTCAATAATTATAAAGTATTTCAGTGAATAATTGGCTAATATATCGAATAACAGCCATTTTCGGAAATAATTATTTTATTAAAGTATTTTGTTTAAACACCTTGATGCTGGGGATATCTATTCATAAAACATATCTGATTGCTATTTATTCCAGGAAACATCTGCCTAACAGCCAGAAAAACAGTCTCCCAGTTCAATAGCGGCATTACCGGTTTGGTCGTGCATAGCCGCCATTGAACTGGGAGAATCATTTTGCTTTTTTTACTCTTATTATACTTATTATGCGCCCGCAGCCAATCCCTCACGGAAAGCGCTGAGGTTGACCTGTAAGGCTTTGGCCGGAACGATTGCGCTGATGGCTTTTTCCACTTCTTCGGCTGGAATGCCTATGGCAGCAGTCAGCATGCCTACCAGTACGACATTGGCGGCCCGGACATTGCCACATTCAGCAGCAATGGCAGTTGCATCAATGATGGCTGTCTTGGGCAGCAACCCGGCAATTTTTTCATGGATGGTATCCGGATACTTTACTTTGCCGCTCATGACTGGCAGCGGATTGACCCTTTCATTGTTTATAATCACCATACCGTCCGGCTTCAAATAATCCAGCCAGCGGGCGGCTTCAATTTTTTCAAAAGCCAGGATGATATCGGCATCTCCTTTTTTGATTATGGGTGAATAAACTTTCTTTCCGTAGCGTACCTGGGAGACCACGCTCCCGCCGCGTTGAGCCATGCCGTGGATTTCTGACACTTTTACGTCAAATCCCATCTGTACCGCTACCTGGGCAATGATGCGACTGGTCAGCAGGGTACCCTGGCCACCGACTCCCACTATTAAAATATTGGTAACTTTGTCCTGCATCTCCCTACACCTCCGTTTGCTTGATCGCATCAAATTTACATACCTGCTCACATAATCCGCAGGCTATGCAGCCGTCATTGATTTGCGCTTTTTTCTCCTCATCCAGGAAGGTTACCCCGGTACAGCCGACCCGGATACAAGATTTGCAGCCGTTGCAGATCTCTGTATCAACGTAAATCTTTCGATTGGGCTTGGGGTTTCCAGGCAACAATACGCAGGGACGCTTGCAGATAATGACCGAAGGCTCGCGCCGGGCCAATTCTTCTTTTAAAGCGAGTTCCAGTTCGAAAATCTTGAGCGGATCGACTACGCGCAGATTTTTTACACCGATGGCTTTGACCAGTGCTTCGATATCCAATTTGTTAGTCGGCTGTTGGCGAATGTTCACCCCGGTAGCAGGATGATCCTGATGACCGGTCATGGCGGTGGTATCATTGTCCAGGATCAAAACCGTAGAAGTGCCGCCGTTATAAACCACATCAATCAGTCCGGTGATGCCGGAATGGACAAAGGTGGAATCACCAATCACGGCTACGGTTTTGGCAGCGAACTCTGGGCCACGGGCTTTTTCCATGCCCATGGCGGTGCCGATACTGGCTCCCATGCATATGCAAGTGTCCATTCCTTCCAGGGGAGCAATCGCTCCCAGGGTGTAGCAGCCAATGTCACCAGCCACCACCAAGCGCATCTTGCGCAGTACATGAAATACGCCCCGGTGCGGACATCCGGCACAGAGCAGGGGTGGACGCGCCGGTACTTCCTTGTCCAGGTTAAACCCTTCCGGCATGGCAACGCCGCTCATTTGCTGCTGCAAATACTCGACACTGTATTCACCCAGCAAAGTCAGTTGGTCTTTTCCAATTACTTCGAGTCCCCATGATTTGACCTGTTCTTCAATGACCGGTTCCAGTTCTTCGACCACCATCAGTTTATCGACCTGAGCAGCAAATGATTTAATGAGTTTTGGCGGCAAAGGATTAACCAGACCCAGTTTTAAAATGGAAGCATGGGGAAAAGCTTCTTTGACATATTGATAAGGTACGCCGCTGGTGATGATCCCCAAAGAGGTATCGTTCATTTCAATCTGGTTCAAAGGGGTTGTTTCCGCATATTCCTGTAACTGCTGCAGGCTTTTCTCCACTTCTACGTGGCGGCTTTTAGCAAAACCGGGCAGCATGACATATTTGGCCGCATTCTTCTTGTATTCCTTCAGCGCAACATCTTGTTTTTCGCCGCTCTCCACCATGGTCTGGGAGTGAGCCAAACGCATGGTATAGTCGAGTGCTTCCTGACTGTCGGATGGTTCAATCACCGGCATTTTGGCAAAGCGTCCGTAACCACGGTTGTCCTGTTCGTTTTGGGAAGAATGCAGGCCCGGATCATCCGCTGAAACAATGACCAGACCGCCATTAACCCCGGTATAGGAAAAAGAAAAGAGCGGGTCAGCAGCTACGTTTATCCCGACATGTTTCATGGCTACCAAGGTTCGGGCTCCGGCAATCGACGCGCCGGCGCCGACTTCCAGGGCGACTTTTTCATTGGGAGCCCATTCGGCATAGACGTCCGGGAATTCAGCAAAACTGCTGACGATTTCGGTGCTGGGAGTACCTGGATAGGCGGTAGCGACCGTTGCTCCCGCTTCATAGGCTCCACGGGCGATGGCCGTATTGCCCATCATCAACTTTTTCATACTAATCCTCCTCGTTTCCGTTACTGCAAATACTACAAATAAAAACCTCCCCTTCCGCAGGAACGAGAGGATAAACTGCTGAATTTACAAAGATAATAACATATTTGGCAATTAAGCCGCAACGTTAAATAGCTACTGCTGATGCAGACAATACCAACTGGCAATAGCTTGTTGAACCAGTCTGGCCGTATGATATACGAGCGCGAAGCCCTGGGAGGATCGATGGCTGGCAGTTTGTGCATGTCCTCTTTTTTCC
>CAZACF010000227.1:0-3116 GCA_964483565.1 uncultured Syntrophomonas sp.
AAGGCAAGTAGGCATAGCCGTCTTCCCCCCAGCGGGTGCCCCAGGAATTCCTCAGGATGAGGCACTCTCTGTCGGGCAGATCTCCGGCGATTCCAACTGCATGCCCCCCCCGCAATTCTCCCTCCGGCAGTGGCAGTTCATAATCATCATCCGGCTTAAAATTTTCACAGACCATCAAAGCCAACATAAAAGGCCCTTCCATTTTCAAGGCTTCGCGCATAACTCCGATCACCCGGTCGCGGTCTGTATCAGAGGTGGAACAGATCTGGGCATAGGTGTTTATTTTATAATTTACGGCTTTTTCCAGCGCTTTGTCGGTTACTTGGGGAACCTTGGGGGCAGACAGGTCAAGCAGAGCAGTGTAGGGCATGACAATTTCCGGACAGATCCCATATTTTCTTAAGATTTGCATGGCTACCTTGGGCTGGGTTCCTTCCAGGCACGGCAGGCCGTCATTTTCTTTGCACATGCTGTAAAGAAATGAGGCGGACAGTCCTTGCTCAGGAAAATCTTCTTGTTTGATTTCTTCATAGGCTTTCAATGTCCAGGCGGCCGCACAGGCTACACAGGTGCCCCGGTCTTCCTGATCAAATACCGGGGGCAGCTGGGCTCGGTAATCAATCGTTTGGGGTTGTTCTGCAGAGACGCCCATCAATCTCTCATAACGATAATCGCGGGGGTCATAGGCGGAAGGGATATAATTCAGTTTGTGACCGCAATGGACCTGCGGCAAGGTTTCCAAATATCTGCGCAGATGATAAACGATTTCAAATGACAAAGCATTTCCTCCTTGTTTTTTGACAGATTTATTAGTAATGTATGCCTATATATAATATGAGTGACAATATTCTGATAATATTGGGGCAGATTCATCTGTGAAAAAAAGGAATTGCGTCGATTGTTGCAGAATTAAATATTTAAAATTGGGCTTGAAATGCAAATTCCCCCTTGTAAAGGGAGGGCTATGATATGAGCAATTGCATAAAATGCGGCAGGGAGATTGCCGATAAATCCTTTCAACTAACGCTCTATTGCGATGCGTGTTACCGCGCACTCCACACCCGGCACTGCATCACTTGCGGAAAAGAGATCACCGATAAATCCTTTCAACTGACCAAATACTGTGATGAGTGTTTACAGGAGAGTAAACGCAAGCATTGTGATAAATGCGGAAAAGAAATCACCGACAAATCCTTTCGATTGACCAAGTATTGCAGCGAATGCTGGAAAGAAACCAATCAAAGAAGAAGGATCAGACATAAAAGCGCTCATAAAAAAACCCATGATAAAAAATAGTTTAGGGAATACAATAGAGTGATATCATCAGTTTTTGCGCCATCAGTTCCATCATGATCAGCATGACAAGGAGGAACCTGGAGTGAATACGGTAATGAGACAGGAAAAGAAATTCCTGATTACCATCGAGGATGCCATCAAACACAGTCGCTATCTGGAGAACTTCATGATGCAGGACAGTCATAACGGAACCCATGGCTATATGATTCGTTCTCTGTATTTCGATACGCTGACAGACCGGGATTATTTTGAAAAACTAGACGGGGTGGAAGTACGTCGCAAGGTCAGACTGCGCAACTACGATCCCCGCAGTGATTTTGCGGTGCTGGAAATGAAGCAAAAGCATGGTACCCAGCAATTGAAACGTTCCTTGCGCATGAACCGGGCTGATGCTGCGGAGATGTGCCGGGGCAATTATTCGCCCTTGTTGACGTATAGCGATCCTTTTGCGGCCGAGTGTTTCGGCTTTATGCATATGTACTGTTATCGTCCCAAAACCATCGTGCAGTACAATCGCAAAGCTTTTATCGCCCAGGAAAACAAGATACGGGTAACATTTGACCAGAACATTACCGCCACCGAATCCTGTTTTGACATTTTTGCGGAGAATCTCACCATGTATCCCGTGTTCAATCCGTTCAATGTCGTCTTGGAGATTAAATACAACGGGTTTTTCCTGAGCTATATCCGTGAATTTATCAATCGGATTAATCGCAGTGAATTGGCGGTCAGCAAATACTGTTTGGGACGTTCCGTGGCCTTAAACTATATTTTTTAACGGGGGTGGAGGGGATGAAACAAGATTTGCTGCAAATCTTTCAGCAAAGCAGTGAGCTTGGTTGGGAAAGTATCGTATTACATATTGTGGTTGCCATTTTGATTGCTATCGTTATCTTTTTATCTTATCGTTTGTCCCATTCCGGCACGATTTACAGTGAAAAGTTTAATATATCGCTGGTGATTCTAACCATTCTGACGACTACGGTGATGACGGTTATCGGTAATAATATTGCTTTGTCACTGGGCATGGTAGGGGCCTTGTCCATTGTCCGTTTCCGGACGGTCATCAAGGATTCCCGGGATACCGTCTATATATTCTGGGCGATTATTGTGGGCATCTGCTGCGGGGTAGGTCATTATCTGGTTGCAGCCCTGGGCAGTTGTGCGGTATTTATTATTCTGCTGGTTTTTGGAAAAATCCGCAACGACAACCGAATTCTGCTGATTATCCGGGCAGCGCGCAACATTGACCGTAAAATCGAAGCCATTATATTCGACTATTTTGATGATAAAGCCCAACTGCGGGTAAAAAACACCACCGAATCCAACGTGGAGTTCATCTATGAACTGACAAAAAAAGTCGTTGATAAAACCATCACCCGGGAAAAGAGTATTACCGAGATTCTGTATGAATTAGGCAGTGTGGAATACGTCAATCTGGTAACGCAAAATGATGAAATAAGCAGTTGATGAGGGATGTTCTATGAAACCCAAAATCATACTTATGGCTGCTGTGATAATCATGATTCTGACCACGACTGTCATTACGGTAATGCCGAAGAGTGATCAGCGCCGGGAAGATACCGTTCAGAAGTGCGTACATCAGAGTGAAGTATTTTGTACGCACCTGCCGATTGTCAATATCTCGACCGGCGGACAGAAGATACCCGGCGAACCAATCCTGAATGAGCTCGGCAATACCATCGCGCTGGAAACAGGAGACAACGGTGAGACCATGATCATTGCCGAAATCAGTGTCATTGACAATGCCCGAGCAAACAACCACATCGGCGATACCAAGGCAGCTGATGCTTCCGCCT
>CAZACF010000228.1:0-2631 GCA_964483565.1 uncultured Syntrophomonas sp.
TGCTGCGGGATGAGTATTTTGTCAACAAAGTGATTGCCCGCTACAAAGTGTTGCGCAAGAGTTATCTCAGTGATGAATACCTGCTGAACTACATTGATGAAACCACAAACTACCTGGGCGGCGCCATCGACCGCAACTATATGGTGTGGGGCTATACGTTTGAACGCGAACATCAAAAACCAGGGGTCAGCCGCCGGCCGATTGAATTGAATCCCACCAGTTACGAAGAAGCCATAGACCAATTAAAAACCATCATCGTCAAGCGGGGCGAATGGATGGATGAACATATTGACATCCTGCAGCAGAATTGTCACGATTCAAAGATCAAGCACTTTCTGCCATTGCCATAAGAAAGCCAGGTGAGCGGGAAAGATGAAAAAGTATATTGCCGTATGTTTTGGCCTTCTCATGATCTATTTTATCTATCAATACCTGACTCTTTCTTTGGGCCTTTATTATGATTTTCATCCCGAGCAGCCCGTCAATGCGATGGTGAAAACAGATCGAGCCAGGATTTATCTGTCGCAGGGAAACCGACTCGAGCAACTGGTAGTCAAGGGCGTGGAACTGGAAAGCGTCAAGCCCGGCTTTTTTGCCAATGACTACGAAGTTGATGAACCAACCTATCTGAGATGGCTGCAGCTGATTGGCGAGATGGGGGCCAATACCGTTAAAGTCAATCACATTATGGATGAGGCCTTTTACAATGCTTTTTACGACTATAACCAAAAGGCGGCCGAGCCCCTTTACTTGTTGCAGAGCATTGCTGTCCGCGATTATGAACAAAACGCAGCCAACGGCGCCTACAGCGAAGCATTTTTCGAAAATCTGATAACCAACTGCCGTATCGCTGTGGATGTCATTCACGGCCAAAGGCTGATCACGCTGAACAAGGGAGCGGGTATCGGCAATTACCGAAAGGACGTATCTCCCTGGACGTTGGGCTTTATCGTGGGAAATACCTGGTTTCCATATACCATTGCCTATACCGACCATCATCAGGAACCGGAACGCCGTTATCAAGGAAAATATGTCTTTGCCACGGCGGAGGCGAGCGCTTTTGAAAATATGCTGGCGGAAGTCATGAACGAGATTCTGTCCTATGAAGCCGGGAAATACAAACAACAAAGACTGGTTTCCTTCATTAACGAACCGACGGCCGACCCCTTTGAATATTTGTACAATGTCAATATTCAGATTGATAAAGTCGCCCAGGTGGATGCCAATCATATCCAACTGACCGACGCGGTGGCGTCTGGATTTGTGGTTTCCTACCGCATGTATTCCTACTATCGCTATTTTACAGAGTGTCTGGCGGACAGCGAAAGACTCCGGCTGGCAGAGTGTCTGTCCCAAGTAGACGTCAATACCATTTATGACGGGTATATTAACATGCTGAATCTGTATTATGATTATCCGGTCTTGGTCACCAGCTATGGTTTTTCGACTGCGCGGGGCGTGGAAACCAAGGTGGAAGAAAGACTGACTGAGCAAGCGCAGGGAGTTCTTCTGGCGGATACATATACGCAGATCGTTCAGGCAGGATGCTGCGGGGCGGTCATCTCTGCCTGGCAGGATGACTGGAGTCATGCTGCCTGGAATACCCAGCATGCCGTAGACCTGAATCAGGTTAAAAACTGGCATGACGCTCAGAGCCTGGTTCAATTTTACGGTTTGCTGAGCTTTGATCCGGGCGCGCAGGAGAGTGTCTGCTATGTCGACGGAGAGCCTGGAGAATGGAATGAAGATGACATCATTATCGCGGAACCGACCCTATCGCTATCCCTGAAGTACGATGAGCAGTATATTTATCTATTGGTCAGGAAAAAAGACCTGCGGCAAGATGAAATGCTGTACCTGCCGATAGACACAACCCCTCAAAGCGGCAGCAACTATAGTGCCCAATACAAGGTGCGTTTTCAGAGACCGGCGGACTTTTTGATTCTGATGAACGGGCAGAACAACAGCAGAGTGTTGGTGCATCGGCGTTATGATGTTATGCGGGCGATGTATGAAAAATCCATCAGCGGACTGGAACCGTATGAATTTGTTCCCGATAAGGCCATCCCGGTATTTGACAAGATAAGAATGGTTTTAAAGAAACAGTATGATCCCAATGTGGACATTACTCAATTGAATGACCAGGAACGGTTTACCCACAATCTCTATCAGACCATTGAGACTGGGGTGCTTACGTACAGCAATGCCAACCTAAAAAGCAGCAGTTACAATTCGCTGGCCGATTTTAGCTATGGGAATGACTTGATTGAGATGCGCATTCCCTGGCAGTTGCTGAATTTCTCCGATCCATCCGCAATGATGATTCACGCTGATTATTATGCGCACTATGGGGTGGAATACATGCCGATCAAAGCGATGTATGTCGGCGTTGGCGATGCTGTCGCGGGTTCGCAGCGGATTGCCATGGGCAGGGTAAACCTCAAAGGATGGGGAGACGAGGCAAGTTACCACGAACGACTCAAGTCATCCTATTATATTGTGCAGCAGCGCTGGCAATAAAGGGGACAGGAAATGTTTGTAGAAAAAATGATTCTTATGTATATATGGTTATGCGTCAGCCTAATCCTTTTCAATATCTTTTGGATCCTGTGGACGGTGGTTGACCAGCGA
>CAZACF010000228.1:2641-3103 GCA_964483565.1 uncultured Syntrophomonas sp.
AATCGCTTGCTCGACAAGCAACTGGAGCGCCTGGAAAAAGGGTTGCCGGTTACCAGGCAACACCTGCAATATTTAAAAAAAGAATTGCCCCGGGTCAAATACCTGATGGCTTTTGCCGAACTGCTGGACCGAAAAGCAGTCGGTCAACAAGCTGTTTTTGACGAGTATCTGCGTACGTTGAGTCCAATATTCGAGTTTCTGGCGAGGAAATACCAGCAACAAAAGGTCATCAGTAAAAGTTATTTTGCCCATGTGCTAGCTCATCCACGGCTGGCCCGAAATTTGAATACTGATGCGCTGGCCAAAATTCTTTTTTCCTATCTCCAGGAGGACTCGATCCACTGTCAGGCCAATGTAATGAAAGCTCTTTTCAGCTTTGGAGACGTCTCCAGCGTCATGCGGGGGATCCGAATCCTGGACCGGCTGGAAATCTATTTCCACGGTAAATTGCTGACGGACGGA
>CAZACF010000229.1:0-3096 GCA_964483565.1 uncultured Syntrophomonas sp.
CCACTCTGGATAAGAGTATAAATATGTTCCATATTGGATGAGTTATTTTAGCATTAATTTACGAACTTGTCATCAGTAATTTTATCCTGCTCTGCTTGTGCCGACGCAGTACCAACTTCTGCTGAAGCCGATTCATCACCAGTGCCTTCATTTATACTGGCAGTCTCGGCCTGCACTTCTTTGGCCGGCAGGGAATCCAGCGGATTAGGAGGTACAGTTTTCGGTGCCGGTTTGGTCGAATCATCCAGATTGACGGCATCCTGGAATTCTTTGCGCACCCCGGTTGTCACTTTTTTAAACTCATTCAAACCTTTGCCAATCGATCTGGCTACATCAGGCAATTTACCCGGGCCAACCACGATCAGGGCAAGCAACAGGATCAACACCAATTCCCAGGGGCCAATGTTGCCGAACATAACATCCTCCTGTACTTTTTATGGTTTATTATGATAGTTTTCATCTATTGTACTCTGATTAAGCCTGTAATAGCAATTATTTTTGCAGTCGCAGCAGAAGGATCTGAAGGCGGCCAATAAAGTAGTCTCTGAATGCTCTGCTGGATTAAATGGGGTTTCACCCTTTTCCTTGACAATTATTACCTCATTTTTATCTATATTGGCAGGATTTTACATGAAAGCTGCGAATACTTACAATTAAATATAACATTCAGGAGAACATGATGCTTGCTACCACCAACACTTTATTGATCAATGGCATTGAAGCGATTCCGGTTAAAGTGGAAGTCGATATTCAAAACGGTCTGCCCAATTTTGAATTGATCGGACTGGCGCAAGCGGCTTTAAAAGAAGCTCGCGAAAGAGTCAAATCTGCGATAAAAAATTCCGGTTATGAATTTCCCAACCGCAAAATCATCGTCAATCTGGCGCCGGCTGACCTGAAAAAGGAAGGCAGTCATTTTGACCTGGCCATCGCTCTGGGCATTCTGCTGGCTACCGGTCAAATTTCCAAAACCCCTGATGATGCTCTTTATTTCGCCGGTGAGCTGTCATTGGACGGCAGCCTGCGGCAGGTCCCGGGCATATTGTCTATGAGCCTGGCCTTGATAGGTAATGGCCCGAACACCCGCTTTATTGTGCCGATGGAAAACAGCCGCGAGGCTGGTTTGGTCAGCGAGACCCATGCGCTGTCAGCCAGGAATCTGCAGGAGGTGGTTTCCTGGCTGGAAGGGATAGAACTGCTGGAGACAATACTGGAGGATCATGCTGAACACCCGGCAGGCGGCGATCTAATGCCTGATTTTGCAGACGTTAAAGGACAGGAGTCGGCCAAAAGAGCGCTGCAGGTAGCTGCGGCAGGCCTTCACAACGTTCTGTTGATCGGGCCGCCGGGAGGCGGCAAAACCATGCTGGCCCGCCGTATGCCCAGCATAATGCCTGCCATGGGGCGGGATGAAGTGCTGGAAACCACCCGCATCTATTCAGTTGCCGGCTTGCTTAATGCTGAGCATCCCCTGATCGACGTCCGCCCGTTTCGTGCACCCCACAAAAATGCTTCTTCTGCAAGCATCATCGGCGGCGGGCGTGTTCCTCGTCCCGGCGAAATCAGTCTGGCTCAAAACGGCGTGCTTTTTCTGGATGAATTTACTGAGTTCAACCGCGACGTGCTGGAAGCGCTGAGGCAGCCTCTGGAAGACAAACTTGTAACGATCGCCCGGGCGCAGGCCACCTGTACCTATCCAGCCAATTTCAGCCTGATTGCCAGCTGCAACCCTTGTCCCTGCGGTTTTTTTGGTTCCGACCTGGAATGTAGCTGCACCCCGCCCCAGATTCAAAAATATCTGGGACGCATCAGCGGTCCTCTTTTGGACCGAATGGATCTGCATGTGGAAATACCGCGGGTCAACTTCGAACAACTGCGTGACGATTCCAGCAGTGAGGGCTCAGCCTCCATGCGCGAGAAGGTCCTGCAAGCCAGAGAAATACAATTAAAACGCTTTTCCCGGCATAAGTTCAAGCTCAATTCGCAAATGCGTCCCGCTGACGTAAAAAAATACTGTCGACTTGACGAAGCGTCCGAATTGCTGCTGAAGAATGCCTTTGACAAACTGAAAATGAGCGCCCGTGCATATGATAGAATCCTCAAAGTAGCCCGCACCGTCGCCGACCTTTCAGCCGCGCCGGATATAAAGCTCCAGCATCTTGCGGAAGCCATGCAATACCGGAGCCTGGATCGAAAATACTGGAGAAGTTAATAGCTAGAAAGCCCTAATTAATTCTGCAAGACCGCACAAAAACTATATGCTTATAACCATATAAGCTGCTTTTTTGACAATCTGTATTTTTGCCTGGGATGTGAAAAAAAATTACACAAAATATTCTGGCCTACTTGAATATCCAGACAGCAGGAATAGAAGAATACCGCATAAATTAGCCCGGATTCGGTCGGTCACTCTTTTTATTGTGTGATTATTTATGGAATATGGGTAATATATCTCTAACATAACAAAAGCCAGGTGGGTCAACTCACCTGGCTTTTAACAATATTTATTTCATGTAAATTCCCAGAAAATAAACTGAACCCAATGGGTGAGACATACTGAAGCAAAAAATAAGCTAAACTAAGAGTATGGAAAAAAGAAATCGTTATACAGCTGAATTCAAAGCCAAAGTCGTACTTGAATTGCTCCGGGAAGAACAAACGCTAAATGAGGTAGCTGCCAAGTACCAGTTAAATCCTCAGATGATCAGCCAGTGGAAAAGTGATTTTGTTAAAAACGCTTCCACAGTCTTCGATCGCAATAAAGATGAGGCCGGCAAACTCAAAAAAGAGATGGAGGAAAAAGAACGCAGTTATCAACAAATTATTGGGCAGCAATCCTATGAGATTGACTGGCTCAAAAAAAAATCTGGCCTCAAGTAGCACGATTCAAGAACGCAAGAACATGGCTGAATTTGACAATCAAAGAATCAATCTGGTCCGTCAAGCTGATTTGTTGGGTGTTAACCGAACCAGCCTGTACCGGCAACCTTTAACAAACAAAATACCCCAGGCAGACCTTGACGACATGCGGCTTATTGATGAAATATATACCGCCTGCCCCTTCTATGGCTACCGCCGGATTACAGCGGAAATGCA
>CAZACF010000230.1:0-3094 GCA_964483565.1 uncultured Syntrophomonas sp.
ATTTATCAAGCGGACCACTTGGATGTCATGGCCCGCTTGATTGATAAATATGATCTGACCATCGGAGTAATCGAAACCTCCAAGCAACTGGGTATCATTGAACAGGACGGTCTGAACGAGGTCATGTCTGCCACCAAATACCCGATCAATCGTGTTTACTCGACCGGCAATGATGATTTTGTGACTTCCGTGGACGAACGTTATTATCGCTGGATCAGGGGAGTCGTTGATCGGGGCATAAGAATTTTGTATGTCGTACCTTTTAACGATGATAAGAAAATAGCCTCGGTCAACGTGAGTGAAACCATTGATACGGTAGCCAGATTTCTGCCGGCGATTGCGGCCAAGGGGTTTGTGGTCGACCAGACCGTGCTGCCTTATGGTCTGAACAGTGAAACCACGACGGCTGCTCATCGTCTGGCCATATCCCTCAGTCTGTTGGCGGCTTTGCTGCTCTATCTCCTGTATTTGTGGCATCCGCAGCGCCATTGGATGCGGGCCATTGCCATTCTTGGCTTGCTGGCCTGTCTGGCTATAAATATTGTGCTGCACATGGACTTTTCCAAAATCTACGCCCTGGCAGCGGCAGTTTTATATCCGGCCTTTTCCAGTTTACTGTTGCTGATTTATTTAAAAAAATACCCCCGCCATGGGTTGATGAAAAAACTATGGCGCTCCCTGGCCATCATCCTGGTGATTAACGCTCTGGGCATGTATACGATCGTCAGCTCTCTGGCGGATATCCGTTTCATCATGAATCTGTCCTATTTCAGCGGGGTGAAGGTGGCTTTTATTACCCCCTTGCTGTTGTTCCCGCTCAATTATTTCTGTGTCACTGTCCCCCGGGAAAACTGGCTGCCTTGGTTACGGGCCCGGCTGAAAGAAAGCCCCTCCTATCTGGCGCTGGCTCTATTCATGGCGGCCCTGGTGGTGGTCTATGTCTATATCGGGCGCAGCGGCAATGATTCCGGGATTCAGGTTTCCAGCCTGGAGATCCGGCTGCGGGAGATACTGGAAAATATTTTCCTGGCCCGACCGCGTTTCAAAGAATTTGTGATCGGCTATCCGGCACTGATGGCCATGGTTTACCTGTATCATCGCTATAAAAACGATCTGATCCTGTTGTTGCTGGGCTTTGGCGTGGTCATCGGCAGCATCTCCATGGTCAATTCCTTTTGCCATGTCTTTACGGCGGTAAGCATTTCCGCCAGCCGCACCCTGGCCGGACTGGCCACCGGTTTGTTGCTGGGCACAATGCTGGTTATTGCGATTTGGCTGGCGGAAAAAATCTGGGCCAAATATGGCTTTGACTGAGAAATAAAAGTTTGGCTTTGATCCGGTTGAAAGAGATCCTCTCTTCGGAGGACTACCCCTATGAACTAAAAGTCAAATATTAAGGCAGCTGCGCTGCGCGCAGGATGACATGCTAAAGTAAATCTACAGTTTTAAAAAAGATTATGCAAAACTCTCATTTTAAACAACTGAAAGGAATCTCCAATGGATAAGCAACATCTGCAGGAGTTTGATTTTCTGCGGGCTCTGGCCACTCTTACCGTGATCGGTATCCATGTCAGTGCGGCTTATGTATATACTTCCATGTGGGGCTGTCTGGCCAACCAGGTAGCCCGCTTTGCGGTTCCGCTTTTTTTGATCATGTCGGGTTTTTTATTGTTGCATGCCGATCTTAACAAACAAACTTTTTCCGCCCCGGATTTTTACCGCCGGCGCTTCGGCAAAATTCTGTGGCCTTACTTCCTGTGGAGTCTTTTCTACGCTTGTCTGAACGGAATTTTGGGAGCCAGTTTGCTGGCTGCGTTGCTGCAACTGCCGATTCAGCTTTTATGGGGCACGGCTTTTTATCATCTATATTTTGTGGTCATCATTATCCAGCTCTATCTGCTTTATCCCTTGCTCTACCGCTGGATGATTCGTGCCCCCCGCAGCTGTTTGCTGACCGGACTGGCCCTGACCCTGCTTTGCCAGATTGTGCTCAACCGCTATTCGCTTGGCCAGTTGGCCATTCCCTCGCAGCTCAATAACCTATCCCTGGTCTTTTTCCCGGTATGGATCTTTTTCTTTGTTTTTGGTATGTTTGCGGCACTTTATAAGGAAAGACTGGTGAAGCTGTTTAAAAACCGCCGCGGGCTGTTGGCTTTGCTCTGGATCCTTAGCCTGGCGCTGGTGGTCATCGACGGTTATCTGCATAATACCTATGGTTCTTCCAGCCGGCCTACGGTCACGCTGTATACCCTGATCAGCTTTTTCTTTTTCTATGCGCTGGCCCTTCATTTGCGGGGAGCTTTTCGCCCTGTCATTGCTTGGCTGGCCCGGCAGTCATTTTTAATTTATTTGCTGCATCCGCTGGTGCTTACCGGCTTGATCACTTTCGCTGCCTGGATCGGCCGGGCTGACCTGTGGAACCGCACCCGGGGCATGATTGCCATCTATGGATTGGTTACCCTGCTAAGCTGTGCAGCCGTATACCTGGTCTCG
This sequence comes from uncultured Syntrophomonas sp., assembly GCA_964483565.1. Taxonomy (GTDB): domain Bacteria; phylum Bacillota; class Syntrophomonadia; order Syntrophomonadales; family Syntrophomonadaceae; genus Syntrophomonas_B. Next base: position 2,494 of record CAZACF010000230.1, read on the forward strand.
CTGACCCCTCTGGCAGAAAAACTAGGCGGGGTAAGAAGAACGAAATCATAACGTATTACTCCCTAAGGAGGATTGGCGCCATGAAAAAAGTTTTTTATGTCCTGGCCGGGATGGTTTTCCTGCTCTTGCTGGCCGCAGCCGGATTTTATTGGGCCAGGTATTATGATCACTATTTTGATGATAAAAAGATCGTCAGCGCGGATGAAACGAACACCATTGTCAGGGTTGATAAAGAATATCGGCGTTTATATAATCATGCCGGCGGCTATGCCATCAATTATCCGGCGCAATTCCGGCTTGATGTTAGAGAACCGTCGCTGAAAAGCGATTTCAGCGACGATCAGCACAATATCGAAGTCTACAGTGATAACTTCACCGGCAAAATCAGCGACGCCAAAGCCTATATCGGTTACAGCAACGGCTTTTTGACCCGTGATAAAGACATCCAGGTGGAATTTAACAAGTATACCGTCATTAACGGACGAATGGCCAATCTCACCAAGTGGCAGCGGGCCAAGCTGGCCCGGGTTGAAAATGATAAAAACCATTACTTTTGCATCAAATTGGTGGAGAATTCCCAGCAGGTTTATACCATCGTGAT
>CAZACF010000231.1:0-3059 GCA_964483565.1 uncultured Syntrophomonas sp.
TCAGTGTATATATAATGTTTAAATAGATTCTTTTTCCGGAAATCTTTTTCAGAGCCAGGGCAGCACCGGTAGGAATACCAACCAAAGCTGATATGGCCAGAGCACTTAGGGAGACCTGCAGGGACAGAAGAGTGATCTGAATGATTTCCGGATCCATTCGCCAGATCAAATAAATGCCTTCCTTGATGCCCTCTGCAAATATGTTCACGCCCAACCTCCAAAAATATTTCCGTTAATTGCTGTAATTATTTTGCGTCCGGCACAAACAATTGCTGGCCAAATTCTTTTACCCCAAACTCGCCGATCATTTTCTGACCTTTTTCGGATGTCAGCCACTGGGCAAACTTGGTGGCCCCTTCATAATCGACATTGGGGAATTTTTCCGGATTGACCGGGATAACGCCATAAGGATTGAGCAGGGACTTGTCCCCTTCGATGATAGTTTCCAGTTTATATTTATCCTTCTGGGCCAGATAAGTGGCTCTGTCGATCAAAGTATAGGCCTTTTTCTCATCCGCCATGCGGAAGGTGTCACCCATGCCTTGTCCACTCTCTATATACCAGGCACCGGAAGGGGTAATTTCCGCCTTGGTCCAGATACCTTTTTCCTTTTTATCGGTTCCTGAGTTGTCTCCGCGGGAAACAAACGCAGCCTGTTTGGCGGCGATGGTCTTGAAAGCCGCAATGGTATCGGTGCTGCCTTTGATCCCGGCAGGATCTTCAACCGATCCAATGATCAGGAAATCATTATACATAACATCACGCCGATCTACTCCAAAACCGTCTGTTACGAACTTGTCCTCTGCCGCTCTGGAATGTACCAGAATCACGTCTACGTCTCCGGCTTCGCCCATTTCAATGGCCTGTCCGGTGCCAACGGCGATGACTTTGACTTTGTAGTTAATATCCTTTTCCATCTCGGGCAGAATTACATCCAGCAGTCCGGAATCCTGGGTGCTGGTAGTGGTCGCCAGTTTCAGTTCCTTGGCCGGTGGTTGTTGGCTTTGTTCGGGAGCCTTGGGCTCTTCCTTGGCGCAACCGGCGACCATGGTTAGTAAAAATATAGCCAATACAGCCATTACTGATAAAACTCTATTGTTTTTCGTTTTCATTCCAATCCCTCCTCTAATCTTAGCCATAAAAAGGGTTCTTGTTTACACGAGACAAACCAGAACCATATGATTACTTTATTTCTATAACGTCATCTCCTTTCCTGCGGGAGGCGTATCCGTTTCCCGATACACCCTATCGGATCATCAGCCCTAGAATATTTTCCTTAGGTTGATAATCTCGGAGAAAATATTATTGTTTTTTCATATTATGCACTCAACCCAATTCATTGTCAATTCAGGCTACTTGCCTGAACATAGAAGCCCGGCCCAATTTCTCTGCTATGGGTTCCACTGCGGGGAGACAGAACGAAAGCTCGCTGCACCACAGATCTTTTATATCGAGAAGCAATCATTGTTGGTCATCGGCAATGTAAAAAACATTGTTTAAAACGCCTTTCAGGGTAATGGTTTTGCCAGTGCCGGTAGCACCTGTAATCAAGCCATGACGGTTAGCCATGGCAGGCAAAATATGGAGTTCGTTTTCTCCTTTGGCAATCTGTATTTTTTCTGTCATATCATTCTCCTCAAACAATAATACAGCATTTCAATCCGTTAAATTAAGTGCCGTTGAAAGCAACTGAAGTTTTCTTATGATTGTCCGAGTCGATTCTTTTTTTCTTCCTCCAATGCCTTGATCATCTGGTCATAGTCTTCCTGTAATTTATTGAGCTCATCCGCCAGATTAAGGGCAGTCAGAACGGCTACCTTGGCAGTCGATAGATTGTGGTTTCTCTGGCCGATCATGCGCATGCGCCGATCTACATAGGAACCAAGCATTTTTATATATTCCGGATCTTCATTGCCCTTGACTACATAATCCTCATTGTAAATACTGACGGTAACTTTATTAATGCTATTTTTTTTGGCATCCACTTGGCCAACCTCCTTTTGTAGGAATGAGTAATACTTCTATATTCAAATCGCATTTCCTTCTCATTCCTTAAAAAGAAGCTTGCCAACATTGATCTTGCTCTCAGTTGGCATTATATCCGAACGTTAGACTGCGAAAGCTTTTCAAGGATTAAATGATTTGTCCAATTTCTTTGTGGTTACGCGTAGAAAGTGGGGTAGCCTTAGTCGCGAGCCAGTACGTTGATGTCGATCCGTCTTCCTTCCACATTGTATATCACCATCTCGGCAAGATTGGTGGCATGGTCGGCAATGCGTTCCAGGTGTCCGGCGACCAGCAGCAAATCACTGGCCTGGGGAATGTTTTTGGCATCCTGCATCATATAGAGCAGCAGATCCCGATAGACCTGCTCATACAGCTCATCGGACAGCTTTTCCATCCCGACCAGGCTCATGGCCAGATCTACATCACCGTCGACATAGGCTTTCAGGGCAATTCTCACCATTTCTTCGGCGGTTTCAGCCATACGGGGGATATCGATCAACGGTTTGATATATTTCTGATCATGTAAACGAATAGTGATCTCACAAATGTCTTCAGCGTGATCGGCCATTCTTTCCATGTCTACGATGATTCGCAAAGCTGTACCGATAAAACGCAGATCGCGGGCCATGGGTTGTTTCAAGGCAATCAACTGCAGGCATTTATTTTCAATTTCCACGGTCATAGCATCCATAATATCGTCACGTTCAATCACTTCCTGGGCCAGCTCAATATCTTTGTCAACCAGGGATTTAACCGCTTTAAAAATCTGTTCTTCCAGCAGTCGACCCATTTTTAAAATTTCTTCTTTCAGTTTTTTCAGTTCAATTTCCAGGTTATCAACGACCATTATTTAACACCTCCATTTTATGATCAGCCAAATCTTCCGGTAATGTAATCTTCCGTCCGTTTGTCACTGGGATTGACAAATAATTCACTGGTTTTGCCAAACTCGATCAGCTCTCCGGTAAGGAAAAAACCGGTATAATCAGATACTCGCGCGGCTTGCTGCATATTATGGGTCACAATTACAATGGTGTAATTGTTTTTTAGTT
>CAZACF010000232.1:0-3056 GCA_964483565.1 uncultured Syntrophomonas sp.
CACTGCGGTCCATAAAAGCACCGGGGTCACCTTCGTCGGCATTACAAACCACATATTTCTTACTGCCGGGGGAGTTATAGGCTGCCATCCACTTGCGTGCAGTCGGAAAACCTCCGCCTCCTCTGCCCCGTAATCCAGATTTACTAATTTCTTCGATCACTTCGAGGGGAGTAAACGAAAGCACTTTTTCCAGGGCTTGATAGCCATTAAAAGCGATATATTGAACGATCTGATCCGGATCAATGATTCCGCATCGTCCCAGGACATTTTTCACCTGTCCTTGATAAAAAGAAGTTTCCTCCAGCTTGACGATATTGGCGGCGGCTTCATATCCCCTGGAATCCTGAGCTATGATATATTCCGGCGAAGGTTTTCCTTCGGACAGATGTTTGTCCAGGATAGCAAGGGCTGCTTCAGGTTTTAAATTACCGTAGATAAAACGCGGCTGGCCGGGCATATGGACTTCCATCAGCGGTTCAGCATAGCACATGCCGATGCATCCGGTCGACATCATTTCGATCTCCAGTCCGCGGGTTTCGATGTAGCGGTTGACTGCCTCCCAGATCTTATCTCCCCCAGCTGCAATCCCACAGGTACCCAGGCCGATTACGACCTTGGTGCGATCCTTGGATTCTTCGTAGGCACTTTGAAACTGTTGGCGCATTTCATTTAAGCTATGCATTTGACTTCGCCTTCCTTTTCCTGATAGCGCGCCAGAATTTCCGGAACGTCATCAGGACTTACTCTTCCATAAGCGTCTTCATTAATCATAATCACCGGAGCCATCCCGCAGGCACCCAAACAGGCCACGGGCTCAACCGTAAACAATAAATCATCGGTGGTCAGCTTGCCGGCAGACAGTCCCAATGATTTATTGATTGACTCCAGGACCTTGCCGCTGCCCTGCACATGACAGGCAGTTCCGGTACAGACGCGGACAATGTTTTTACCTCGTACTTGCAGATGGAATTGACCGTAGAAGGTCGCCACGCCGTATACATCGCTGGAAGGGATCCGTAATGTTTCGGCGATGGTTTTGATGGCATCTTCCGGAATGTATCCGAATATATCCTGAGTCTCCTGCAGGACGGGAATAATTTTGCCTTTGGAACCATAATACTTATCGAGCATTTTATCGAAAGCCACATAGCGCATATCTTGAACTTTTTCACTACAATCACACATAATTTGTCCCTTCTTTCACAATTGAAGTTGTTTCTTGCCCACTCCTGTTAATTGGAACAGGTTAAATCCAAAATACTGGCAGCAGCTGCCGCCGTCAGACTTTTTGTGTATCCGACTCTATGCTTCAATAACTTCGATTAATTCGTCAAAGGCACTGTTGATTTCTTCTGCTGGGAACATCTTTCCCATAGTCGTGTATACTTCTTTGAGTTGTTGCTTGATTTCAGTCGTCATTGTTTCAACACTCATTTGTTTGGTCAGGAATTGGGAAGCAGACTCATCCAAAGACTGCAGAAAACGGCTCATGATCCGATTAAAAAAAGGCTGAATCTGTTTGGCCATTTCTTTTGACACCGGGTCTTCCATAATGGGGCCACCCAGTTCATAGAACTTGTTCAACTGAACGTTTAATCTGAATGCGGCCAATTTGCTGATTTTGCTTTTAATGATGACTTGTTGTGCGGCCTGGTCAGTTAAATAGGTCTTGTCGTTCATCAGTTCTGCGATTTCCAGATACTTGGCCCGGATACAATATTGCAGACTTACCCCAAGATTGTAGACGTCATTGGCTGATCGCGGACAGGGAAGTGAACTAGCCATTTCGTAAGCTGCTTTGGTGTGGTAGTTGATTTTTATTTCTTGTGCTGTTCTCATCTCTCATCATCCTTTTCTTTTTATATGTGAAATTTATAACAATATCTTGACCAACTATATTGCAAATTGCATGCCAATTAAGGCAAAATATTAGTCCGCCTAGGCAGATGGTACTATCCCAACCCTAGTAATACTCGATCAAATCAAGATCGTAAAAGTATATCCTTTTTGTTTGTTGATCGGGAAACAGACAGATCATGTTACGGTGGTATCAGAATATCGTGTAACAATGATGTAACTTTAATGTATAAATACTACAGTCAGGATGACAAAAATGTGACATTTATGTCGCAATGACGGATGGAATAACAATAATCGAACAATAATCAACAGAAAGAATTTAAGATGGAAAATCCAAGAAACTCATTGAAAATAATGAAGGACGATCCTTCCAATGATATAATATAATTTTGAAAACATGTCATTTGCTTAGGCAGGGGCTTAAAAAATAAAAGGAGTGAAGCCGTTGAATTTCCTGCAGGAATATAAAGAAAAACTTGTCACAGCAAAAAATGCAGTTAAAATAGTCAAGTCCGGCGATAAAATACAATTCAATTCTTATAATGGCAATCCCCCTGCCCTGGATAGAGCTCTGGCAGCACGTCGCGATGAGTTGGAAAATGTTATCCTGTACACCAGTGTGACCATGTATCCGTTACAGACCATTGCCTGCGATCCGGAAGGAAAGCATTTTATCTATAATAGCATGCATGCTTCCGGTCATGATCGCAAGCTGGCTCTGGCGGGCAATTACTATTATACCTCGGTCACTTATTATGAACTGCCAACCATTTTAAAAAATGATCCGCGGGATGTAGTCATGCTGCAGGTTGGAAGCATGGATGAAATGGGCTATATGAATCATGGTCCCAATGCCGGACATGCCCAGGACCTGGTCAGAAACGGCAAAAAGGTCATCGTGGAAGTCAATGGCAATATGCCTACGGCTTACGGAGGCCATGATGCGATGGTACATATCAGTGATGTTGATCTGGTGGTGGAAGGGGATCACCAGCCGTTGTTTACCTTGCCGGTACTGCAGCCCAATGAAGTGGAAAAGAAAATTGCCCGATGGGTCATGACCGAAATCGAAGATGGCGCCTGTATCCAACTAGGTATCGGGGCAATGCCTAATTTTATCGGCGAATTAATCGTTGATTCCGATCTTAAGGATTTGGGTTGTCATACGGAAATGTTGGCCGATGCCTATCTGAAGA
>CAZACF010000233.1:0-3052 GCA_964483565.1 uncultured Syntrophomonas sp.
TTATAATACAGGGGTAAGTGGATGTCAAAGGTTATATGCAGCTTTCTCAAAAAACTGACCAATTATTTCAGTGCTTGGATAAAAGCTTGCGCCCGGGTCAGGCGCTCGGCACAAGCATCCGCACCCAGCAGTTCCATAATCTCAAATAGACCGGGGGTATTGGTGCGGCCAGACAGAGCCAGCCGGGTAGGATGGATCAGGTCGGCCGCCTTTATACCCATGGATTCGGCCTGGCCACGGATAGCCGCTTCAATTTGTCCGGCAGTAAATGGCTGAATATCAAGAAGCGATTTTATCGTTGCTAATTTCTCTGCACAGGTTGGCTGGTGGAAATACTTCCCCACACCTTTTTCATCATAATGCTGGGGAGCAACAAAGAAATATTCAGCCACAGACCAGAACTCCTGAATAATTCTTATCCGACTGCGCAGCAGGGCAATAACTTTTACCAAATATACCTGATTATCATTCGTAAGCCAGCCACGTTCACGGGCCTCCGCCTCCAGCATGGACAGTATTTCATGCTCGTTCAGTTTGGCCAGATAGTGACCGTTCATCCAGGCCAGTTTTTCAATATCATAGATAGCGGCTGACTTGGAAACATGGTCAAGATCGAAACGACTGATCATTTCCTCAATGTTCATCAAGTTCATCTCATCACCCGGCGACCAACCCAGCAAAGCCAGGTAGTTGAGCAGTGCTGGGGGCAAATAGCCTTGATCACGGAATTCCTGCACGGAAGTAGCTCCATGGCGCTTGGACAATTTGCTGCGGTCGGGCGCAAGGATCATAGATACGTGAGCAAATTGCGGCGGATTCATTCCCAGTGCCTGATAAATCAGCAACTGCTTAGGGGTATTGGGCAGATGCTCTTCGGCTCTGATGACATGGCTTATTCTCATGGTGTAATCATCAATCACCACGGCAAAATTATAGGTAGGCCATCCATCGGATTTGGCAATGATAAAATCATCAAACAGTTCGTTTTTGAATTCCACTGAGCCACGCACCAGGTCATTTACGATGGTCGTGCCTTGGGGCGGCATTCTGAAACGGATAGTCGGCTTTTTTCCTTCGGCCAGACGCTGGGCAATCTCCTGCGCACTTAGCGCCCGGCAGCTACCGTCATACCTGTAAGTGTCTTGATCATTTTGAGCTGATTCCCGTTTCCGGTGCAATTCTTCTGTTGTACAAAAACAATAGTAAGCATGGCCTTGGTCCAGCAATTGCTGAAGATACTGTTGATATATAGGCAATCGTTCGCTTTGTCGGTAAGGACTGTAGGGGCCGCCAATATCCGGCCCTTCGTCCCAATCCAACCCCAGCCAGCGCAAACCTTCTACAATGCCTTGGGCTGATTCTGCGGTGGAGCGTCCCAGATCAGTATCCTCCAGACGCAAAACAAAAGTTCCCTGCCGGTTACGGGCCAACAACCAATTGAACAAAGCGGTACGGGCACCGCCAATATGTAAAGTTCCGGTGGGGCTGGGGGCAAAACGCACTCTAATCTGATCCATTTATTTTTGCACTCCTTTGCCAGCAATAGAAAACAGATGGCATCATGTCCAGCGGTCAGCCGGGAGGATGCCTTGTCTTGAATCTCATTGTATATGGTAGCTTATCCTTTTTAAATTAGCAAAATTATATAGATAATTGGGGATAAAACTAAAGTGCCAAAAAAAGCACTTCATGCCTCTTGGTTGCTGGTACGAAAAGCCATATTGCCCGCTTTGTTTGAATAAAACCGCAATGCGAGATGCTTGTCGTAATATCAGATAGAATTCATATTTCCAGCCAAAGTGTGCACCAAGTAGATACAATTTTCATATATATGATATATAGCTGGAGAGATTATCAATCTATCGCCAATCCGCTTGTTGTTTGGCTTTATTCATCTCCATAACCAGCGGTGGAAAGCGTAGACATCAGGAAGCCGTTCACACCTCTTTTTATGCAATCACCAAGACCCGAGAAAGAACAGCTTAGCAGGCAAGAAATGACATATTTGCGCCGAGCGCTTATACGAAGGGGGATAAGGGGTGTATTACCCAAGGCGAAAAAAATTAATGATCCTTATGATAATTATTTTCTTAACCACTTCCTTTATATTTATAGATTATCGCGTCAAGGCCAGCGTATTGGAACTGGCTCGTACCCAGGCCGAGTTAAGGACGGTTGATATCGTAACCCAGGCAGTCTATGAGCAGGTGGTCGGCGAAACCGAATATATAGATATCGTTTATATACACAAGGATGATCTGGGCAGGATCGTGATGCTGCAGGCCAACACAGTTATCTTAAATCAGCTCATGGCCCGCACTACCAAAGCTATTTTGCAGGGTTTTAAAAGCAAAGAGGCGACTCAGATCAGAATTCCCCTCGGGCAAATAACCGGTATTACAATGCTGGCCGGCAGAGGTCCTCGGATCAGTGTGCAAGTGATCCCGGCCAACCAGATATTTGTTGCTGTGGACGACAAATTTGAACAAGCCGGTATTAATCAAACACGTCACCGCATCTACATGCAAGTAAAAACCAGAATAAAAATCGCCGTGCCGTTCATGAAGAAAGAACTGAACGTGGTTTCCACTATTCCCATGGCAGAAACAATCATTGTGGGCGACGTACCGCAAACTTATGTAAATTTAGACAGTTTTGCCAACCTCCTTAACCCCAACGGAGTTAATTCCCAACCGTGATGGAGATAGAGTCGAGCAGTTGATGTGAAAAGCACGGTAGGTAAAATATCTGTTACCCGGCGCTTTCCTGCAGAATAGGTGAACATCTGCTTGTAAAGCATGGTTGAGTTTATTTTTAAAATGTATATGATCACTCAATATGTAAAAAAATATCTTCTATATTATATATTTATTTACGCTAATATATTTATACGAGGCATAAAAAAAGCTTTGCTGAAAATTCCGTTACAGAAAAAAATTACAGTATAAATCTTGATAACTTTGCTTGACATGACCCATTGTGACATGATAATATAACTCTTGCGCGGAACGAGAGTAAAGCGCAACGATCTTGATAAAACAGAACAAAGAGA
>CAZACF010000234.1:0-3013 GCA_964483565.1 uncultured Syntrophomonas sp.
ATCTCAGAATTGAGGCCACTGAATATTCCGGACCAAAATCATATTCGGGGAGGTAGGAACATTGGCTACAATCGAATTGGTGGCTATCAGTGCTGGGAATAATAATATTACCGCCTACCGCTTGGACACTATGGATAAGGTGGTGTGGAAAGGAAGCAATTATCCCTCGCTGGTGGTGGAAGGCGAAATATTTGAGGTCGAACCGGAAAAAGAATGGACTTATAAAAAGACGCCATACATCAGCGGGAAGATAATCAGTCAACGCATTGATATACCGGCACTGGAGTTAGTTCCCCTGCCGGTCCATTGTATTGACAAAAGAAATCAGGAATATGAGATGGAACAAATTATCCCCGGCGCTTGTCCTGATGAGATGGAGGATCCGATTACTGAGGCGGTAGAACTGAAAAACATGGGGCGTATGGACGAGGCGTGGGAGCTGCTCAATCAGGTGATTAAGCAAGATCTGCGCTGTATTGATGCCCATGTTCATATGGGCCATTTCAAATTTGGGGATGGGTTGAGCGAATACTGGGTGAAGCAAGCGCTGAAACATTATACGGTGGGAGCAGAATTAGGCAATTTTTTTCTGGGCTATTTATTTGATGGAAAACTTCCCTGGATTGCGATTGACAATCGTCCTTATTTGCGGGCTCTGCATGGACAATGCTTGAGTTATTGGGCGCTGGGCAATTTTCAGGCTGCAGCGGATATCGCTCGCTCCATACTAAAGCTCAATAAACCAGACAACCAGGGTATAAGATTTATATTACCACAAATCGAGGATCGCATTCCCTACCGGGAATGCGAATAACTTGGGGTCAGACCCCAAGTTATTCAAGTAAATCGTTGTCGCTGAAATTAGTACTTGAAAAATATGTCTCTTTATCCTATAATTACGCTATCAGGCGAAACATGCGAAATGGAGTGGGGAGCAATCAAAGTTGTTTGACGGCGTTATTTTCAACCATTAACCCCATAGTAGTGAAGGGGGGTGCAAACGTGAAAGACAAATATCTTAGATTTGGGGATTTCATAAAGAATAAGAGAATCAATCATCCAGATGAATTAACTCTCAAAGAAGTATCGAAAATGCTCGGCATATCTCTTTCTTTTTTAAGTGACGTTGAAAATAACCGACGCAAGCCTTTTGACAAGGACAAAATTGATATGTTTGCTGAATTGCTTGGCCTGGACGAGGGAGACAAAGCTGTCATGTTTGATTTGGCCGCCAGAGATCGCAAGGAAGTGCCGTCTGATATTGAAGATATCATGATGTATGGAGAGATCGGCGAGATGGCTCGTTTGGCGCTGAGAAAATCAAATGCCGGCGAAATCAGCGAGGAAGACTGGAAGCGATTCATCCGCGAGACGGAAAGGAAGAAGGATGGTGATGGGTATTGATCAAATTCAGGTGGGGCAGGGTCGATAAGAGGAATCACAACACCCCCGTTATCAAAGATGCTGAGATCGAAGCATTGGCGGAGATGTTGTTGAGGGACTATAAGCCGCAGCTATTGAAAGAGCCCGGCAAGATCAAATTCGAGCATTTCCTGGAATCTTACCTGGGGGCGGATCTTGATTACAGGCACATATACTATGAAGAAAATGAGGGGCGGATTCTCGGGGCGACGGCTTTTAACCGGGAAGAGCTGCTGGTGTTTGATAAAGAAAACATGCGCATTGACAAGCATACGATTGAGAAAAACACCATTATCCTGGACTTTTATGTGACGGAGGAGGGCAGGGAAGGGCTGGAGCGATTTACCGGTCTGCACGAGGGCGGTCATTTTTGGATGCACCAAGGTGTTTATGCCAGGAATGACAGGCAGATGTCTTTATTCGAAAACGATGGATTACGGCCGGTGACCTGCTGCCGCAAAACGGATATCGAGAGCTTCGGAAAGGGGCGGGGGTATCGAACCGCGGAGCAATGGCGGGAGCATCAGGCCGATTATTTCGCATCGGCGATCGCCATGCCGAATGCCACCTTTATCCCCGTGGTACAGGAAGTTTTAGGATCATATGGGATTACGGATGGCCGTATTATCGAGGATGCAGGTTATGATGAATATTGTCTGGCCCGGGTCATGCTTCCGGGGATTCTGGCCAATATCTATGGCGTTTCCCGCGTGGCCGCCTATGTGAAGCTGAGAAAACTAGGACTGGCAGTGGATCAGGAAACGGTTGAACGGGAGCGGCAGCAGCTGCAAATTCTTTAATGGGACACATGGTGAGGGATGTTTTTTTATCCGCTGATTACGCAACTTGGTTAAATATGAGTAAAGAAAAGAGGGGAATCTATGAAAGTTCAACTGGAAAAGATTAAGGATGACATTATTGGCTTGCAGCCTGTATATACAGATACGGGAAATGCGACCATTATTTATCTGCGCCGCGGTGAGGCGGTGGATTCGCGGGGGTTGCGTGCGGTCATGTCATCGCTGGCGCGAACCTATGCCATCGACCTGACGGCCCAGCACAACCAACTGAAGCAGCGTTTGCACCGACAAGGGGTAATGCCGTTTTATCTAGCGCCGGAGCGGGTCTTTGTTCCGCTGAAGATGCGCCGGGCGTTGGCGGGAAAGGATGCGGTCTATGGCTATGTGGATGTGCGCTGCATGGGGGCGGTGCTCCCTGGCGGTCAGCGGAGCTGTCGCTTGCAGTTGCTGGATGGTCGGGAGATCGAGATCCTCAGTCATCGCAGTACGGTGGAGCAGAGCCGGGTGCTGGGGCGCAGTTTGCTGGAGATGCTGCAGAGCGGGCGACAAATTGATCCGGGGGAAGCGTTGATAGTGGAGGCGGCGGTGCATGTACACCGCATGTTCCGGGTGATTGAACGGCGTTTGATTCGCATCGAGGAGCTGATCGCCGCTGACAGCAGCTGACAGCGTGCCAGGCACCTAACTTTCTAACTTTCTGCGCAAATAGGAATGGCTTGGCGTGCGATCAGAAGGCAAGCGTTTTTACATACTTTGTGAATTGCTGTTGAATATTACGAATAATATACATA
>CAZACF010000235.1:0-3001 GCA_964483565.1 uncultured Syntrophomonas sp.
TTTTAATTATGAATAACTTGAATAACTTGGGGTCTGACCCCAAGTTATTTTATTCCGACTGGCATTGATCCAGGAACGATTTTATGTTGGCCAGTTCTGACAGTTGGGCCGATTTGCTCAGGTTACCGCGGCCCAGCCGGTCGCACAGGGACAAAAGAGCGATTTCTCCCGCCGGTACCTCCGTCAGCATTTTGTCAAGGTTGGCGAAGGGCAGCTTTTTATTCACATATAGGCTTTGCATGTGCCAGCGAACCATCTTGGCTACCTGATCAATAAAGACTTCATCGTCAGTCAGTTCTTGCAAAAAAGCTCTGGCCAGTTCAGCCCCGTACCGGTCATGGTCGTAGGCGGTAATCCTGCCGCTGCGAACCTTGGTAGTAACTGCTTTGCCCAGATCATGGAGGAGAGCTGCCCACATTAAAACACGCGTATCATCACTTAAATGCCGGCCTTCAGCGGCCATGTCAACCACCAGCATGGTATGTTCCCACACGCTGCCTTCCGGATGAAATTTTTCAGACTGCTCGATCTTGCGCAAGTCACCCAGCATAGTAAAGGGATAAAAATCATCAAGCCAACCCGTAGCAATCAGGTCGCGAAAATAATTGGAAGGCTGATTGTCTTCCAGCAGATGCTGCTCAAATTCAATAAATAATTGTTTTTTATCCATTATGATTTCACTCCTGAGTAATCATTATATTTTATATTATGTCTGGCAAGGGATAAGAATATCAGTAGACCAAGTCCAAACAGGGGGACGTTCTTTTTGTTGCTTGCAAACAGGCCAACAAAAAGAACGTCCCCCTGTTTGCTGACCCCAGTTTATCTGACCGACTTGCGAATAATATAGTAAAGGAGGAATGATTATGAAAAAAACATGGTCTGTATTACTGTCACTGCTGCTTATATTTGCCTTCAGTAGCATGGCACTGGCGAGTCCGGCCCATAATGGGCAGAAAAACAAAGTAAATAAGGTAATGAAAGACAAATACCGGGCACAAAAACAACACCTAAATGACGATCAGGTTCAGTATGCGAAAGAAAAGCAAGTTAAAAAGGCCTCCAAATTTAAAGACATGGACAAACATTGGGCCAAAGGTTCCATCGATTTACTGGCGGGAATGGGATTATTCAATGGTTATCCCGACGGGACGTTCCAGCCGGATCAATCCGTTACCCAGGCTGAATGTATCGTACTCCTTATGCGTTTGGCAGATGATGCTGACGAAAATGTAGAAGAAGATAAAGCCACTGAGGTGGAGAAAGATGTCCCCGCCTGGGTACAAAAGTCTTATAAAAAAGCGTATAAAAATGGGATTATCAATGTAAACCGATTCCATTCCGCCGTGCAGGCTAACCGCGCTTTAATCGCGGTATGGGTCGCCAAAGCCATGCAGCTTGAACCGGTAAATACCAGTGAAATGCCCTATTCAGATTATCTGCTGATTTCCAAAGAAGACCTCGGTTATATACTGGCCTTATATAAAGAAGGCTTAATGGTCGGTACTCCGGATGGCAAATTTAACCCCAATAGTTGTATTACCAGGGCAGAGATGGCGGCCATCCTGCAGCGCATTTTAGATGAAGAAGATGCTGATGAACTGATCAGCATTCAGGCGAATGCCACAATTGAGCAGGGTGAAAAACTGGATTTAGGCAAGACGCTGAAATATGATGACGACTATACTGATATTACCTGGTCCAGCAGCGATCGCGATTTGGCGACGGTAGACAAGGATGGGATTGTTACTGCTGCCGCCGACGAAACCGGCATTGTCTACATCAAGGTTACGGCTGTTCAGGAAAAAAATGAAGATAAAACCATATCCGCTACCTGCAAAGTAACCGTGGTCGACAAAACAGTTGTTGCCCAGTTGAAAAGGACCGGGCGGGTAGGCATCAATGAAAACAAAGTTTACGAAGAATATGAATTGGTGGCTGATAATAAAGTCATTTCCCTGGATGAAGACAACATCGTCAAACTTACGCTTGCCAAGGATGATGAGACGGCCGTCAAGCTGACCCCCAATTCCGATGACACACTATGGTTCAATGTGCAAAAAGAAAGTGCCGACTATGTTCTGGCTGCGCAAGATAAAGATGGAAATAAATACAAAGCCGAACTGGAATGGGATTCCCCTGAACAAGTGGATTATGATCTGATTGGTGAAACGGAGATAGACGGGATCAATTATTTGAAGTTTGCAATCGAGGATCTGGATCTGGATGAAATTGACAAAATATACCAGATTGCTCCCGCCGGGAAAGCGACTGAAATGATTAGCAACACTGCCTACTTGAAGTTTGATACCAGCAATCCGGACGGGAAATATATCTATTTGTTCCTGGACGGAACCCGGTGGTACACAACCACCATAGACTTTGCAGATTAGCATAACTCTTCCCCTCGGGAACGCAGTCTCATCGAGACTACGTTCCTTTTTTTTCATCTGCAAGTAGATTGAAGACTCGCCGGTCAGCTTTGTTACATAATATCTGCACCCATTGAAGATAATAAAACAATCAACATAAAGAAACGGGAGATTCACATGGTACTGGTTATTATCCGTACCCTGATTTTATTTGCCACTACCGTTATTTTTCTTCGCATTATGGGAAAACGACAGATCGGCCAGTTACAGCCCTATGAACTGGTGGTCATAATCATGATTTCCGAGCTGGCTGCTATTCCCATGCAAAATACCGGTATTCCACTGATAAATGGGATTATACCGATTTTTGTGCTATTTACCTGCGAAGTAACATTATCCTTTATCGCCATGAAAAGTGAGCGGGCGCGCGGAGTGATCTGCGGCAAACCCAGCATTTTGATAGAGCATGCCAGAATCATGGAAAACGAGTTGCGCAGCCTGCGCTACAACATCAATGATTTATTGGAGCAATTGCGGGAAAAGAATGTTACCGACATCAGCAGTGTAGAATATGCCATTTTGGAGACCGGCGGACAGCTGAGCGTGATCCTCAAATCTGATCAAAGACC
>CAZACF010000236.1:0-2950 GCA_964483565.1 uncultured Syntrophomonas sp.
GCCGCATCTTCATGGGCAGAGCTGGGCTGCAAACACCAACGGGGATTAAGTTTGATGGTCAAGAGCTGCAGATTGCGCTCTGGCAGATAGGCCTTACTCTCCTCAGTTTCCGGCCAAAATCTGACCACGACTTGTAAATTGGGCGGGACAGTTTGTGACCAGCTTAGATTGCCAGGCACTCCTGGAGCAGCCAGGTATTCTATAAAAGCCTGGGTGCTCAAATAAATCCCGCCTGCGCCGTGACGGAACTGCCGCAACACCATATCCCGGCTCCTTTTATCGGCTTGGCCATGCATCTCCATCAGCAGTTCTGATTTGACCAGCGCCTTTATCGTTTCCCGGTGTTTTCTCAGGCTGCGCAAGGTGGGATAGATGAAAATCACCGGATGACCTTGAAGCAGTTCATTGATAGTGGTTCTTAAAACCTCTTTTAACTGCACTGCAGACGGATTTCCTGCCCCCTGATCATCCCTCCAGGCCGGTTTTATATCCCTGATTTTCAATTGCAAATGACTGCGTCCCCGAAAACTATTTTCAGCCAGATCAAAGAGCAGATCCTGTTTGCAGATTTTTATTCCGGGTTTCATCATATCCGCGCCGTTAAAGGCAATCGCATCGAGATAATTATCACCGGTCTTGAACTTCAAATGCGCTTGGTTGGCACCCACCAGCAGCATATCGTGCAGCGCACTGCTGCGCAAAACCAGGTTGGGACTGGGATTGCCCTCACCGAATGGGGCCAGCCGTTCGATCTCATTCCATAGTTTGAGGCTGAGTTCTGCTTCTGCAACCTCCAAATCGGCCGCATATATCTTTTTTCCCAAAGTGGGTAATTCCTGGCCCAGCATATATTCCTGCAAGGCCTGTTGAAAGCCTTCCAGCTGATCCCTGCGTAAGCCAAGACCAGCTGCCATACGATGCCCGCCAAATCTTTCCAGATGTCGGCAGCAATACTGCAAAGCGGCATAAAGGTCAAAATCTCCGCTGCTGCGGGCGGAGCCTTTGCCCTTCTCCTCTTCCCATGATACAACTATGGCTGGACGGTTAAACTTGTTGGCCAAACGAGAGGCAACAATGCCGATAACTCCTTCATGCCAATTTTCACCGCTGACCAAAATATATCTATACTGTTCCAAATCGGGCAGATCAAGCAGGGCTTGTTTGTATATAGCCTCTTCGATCTCCCGGCGTTCATCATTTAAACGGCATAATTCCTCCGCCAGCAAGCGGGACTCTTCCCCATCCTTGCTCAACAGCAAAGCAATACTTTTGCGGGCGGTATCTATGCGCCCGGCGGAATTCAAGCGGGGTGCCAGAACAAATCCGATCTGCCAGGCAGTGATGGGCTTGCCACGTAAACCAGTCTTGTCCAAGAGCGCTGCCAGTCCGGGACGGGTGGTGTTTTCCAGGGCAGTCAGACCGTATTTGACCAGAATACGATTTTCCTCCAACAAAGGCACAATATCTGCCACGGTAGCAATGGCCACCAGATCAAGCCATGCTTGGCCCGGCTCCATTCCCCGGGATCGCATCAAAGCACAGGCTAACTTGTAACTAACCCCCACCCCTGCCAAATTGGCAATCGCCGGCAAGCAGTCATTCTTGGGGTTGATCACCGCATGGGCGACGGGCTGTGTTTCGCCTGGGGTATGGTGATCGGTGATAATCAAGTCCATCCCCCATTCCCGGGCCAGCTCTGCTTCGGCCAGCGAAGAGATCCCGCAGTCAACCGTAATGATCAGTTTGCAGCCTTGCTGTTTAAGTAATTGCAGGGCTTCCGGGTTTAACCCATAACCTTCACTAAAACGGTTGGGTACATAGTAATCAGCCGCATAGCCAATGCGCTCCAAGCATTCCATTAGAATGGCTATGCTGCACACCCCGTCAGCATCATAATCGCCATAAATAACAATTTTCTCTCCGCCCGCTATGGCTTTATCAATGCGTTCC
Organism: uncultured Syntrophomonas sp.; assembly: GCA_964483565.1. Lineage (GTDB taxonomy): Bacteria > Bacillota > Syntrophomonadia > Syntrophomonadales > Syntrophomonadaceae > Syntrophomonas_B. The sequence continues at coordinate 1,951 of CAZACF010000236.1, forward strand.
AGAGCCTGTTTCATGCCTTTTATTTTATGTGGATCTTCCAGCATATCCAGTTGAGGATACAGAAACCGTCTGGCCTGGGCTGCATTTTGAATACCTCTTTGCACCAGCAAACGAGCGACGGCTGGTGAGATTTTTAGTTCCCGGCCTATATTCGATACCATCTCATCATCAGATGGTTTTAGTTGCCAAATACTATGCAATATTTGCCTCCTGTTCCCGGCAATAAATAATAATCCGTTCAACTGCCGGATATTATTTGATTATATATGAGCAAGGGAGGCTTGCGGAAAATGATTTGGCAAAAAGCAAAATTTTTCGTAGGTCGGTCGCTGATCCAGATATGTCATGTATACATATCTTTTCTTCATAGTATAAATTTTTTCTTCATATATATAATGTGTGCTCTTGGGCAAATACTGTTGGTAAAAGAGCATGGTTAATACAAAATTTGAGTGGAGGTAATTCTCATGGCGAAAACAAGACATCTTTTTCCCGGAGCAAATAGTTGTTACGGCTTTTATTCTCGATATGACCACATGGTACCACCCCAGGTAAAAAACAAAGTCATCCTCAAGGGAGGGCCGGGGACTGGCAAATCCACCTTTATGAAGAAGCTTGGGGAGGATTTGAGTTCTAACCAGATTGACGTTGAGTACCACTGGTGCTCATCTGATAACCATTCTTTGGACGGGTTGGCAGACGGAGCAGGCCAGATCTGCGTCTTGGACGGCACATCTCCCCACGTGGTTGATCCACGCTACCCCGGAGCTGTAGATCAAATCATCAATCTGGGTGAATACTGGGATGCTTCCATGTTGAAGGAACAGCGGGAGAGTATTGGCCAGCTGACTGACCTTATCGGGCTATGCTTCCGGCGGGCCTACAATCGTCTGGCGGAATCAAAGTTAGCCCATGACGAGTGGGTCTCTTATATTCAAGAAGCCCGTGACGATCAAGCGGTCAATCGCAACATCCTGGCTCTGGCGGAAGAATTCTTGCC
>CAZACF010000237.1:0-2931 GCA_964483565.1 uncultured Syntrophomonas sp.
GAAACATGGTAAAGAGTGCTATCCAGATCGCTGAGCGCAGTATTGCTGGCCAGAACAACCAGAACTTGCTGTAATGTATCTCGCACACAGGGGCCGGAGGAACGTACTCCGGCTCCTTCTTTTTGCGCAAGTGGGGACTTGCGTTTACATGATCTGATAGTTGGGGGCTTCCTTGGTGATCACCACGTCGTGGGGGTGGCTCTCGGCCAAGCCGGCATTGCTGATTTTTACGAAACGGGTTTTTTCTTGCATTTCATTAATATTGACAACCCCGCAGTAGCCCATGCCGGCGCGCAATCCGCCTACCAACTGAAAGATGGTTTCGGAGACGGCACCTTTGTAGGGGGTGCGGCCTTCAATGCCCTCGGGGACCAGTTTCTGGGCGTCTTCCTGGAAGTAACGGTCACTGCTGCCTTCTACCATGGCGCCCATGGAGCCCATGCCACGATAGACTTTGAATCGACGGCCCTGCAGCATGATTTCTTCGCCGGGGCTTTCGTCGGTGCCGGCCAGCAGGTTGCCCAACATGACTACATCGGCGCCGGCTGCGATGGCTTTGGCGATATCTCCGGAGTATTTGATGCCGCCATCGGCAATGACGGGAATGTCATATTTTCTAGCCACCTGGGAGCAGTCAACCACGGCGGTGATCTGGGGTACGCCGATGCCGGCCACCACGCGGGTAGTACAGATGGAACCGGGGCCAATGCCTATTTTTATGCAATCGGCGCCGGCTTTGATCAATGCTTCGGTGGCTTCACCGGTGGCTACATTGCCGGCAATCAGTTCGAGATCGGGGAATTCTTTCTTAATGGCGGTTACCATATCGAGGACTCCCTGGGAATGGCCGTGGGCGGTATCAACCACGATGACGTCGACGCCGGCGTTAATCAAGGCCTGGGTCCTTTCCAGGGTGTTTTTGGCGATGCCCACGGCAGCGCCGACCAGCAGACGACCGCGCTGATCCTTGGCGGAATGGGGATATTTCATGGTTTTTTCGATATCTTTGATGGTGATCAGGCCTTGGAGATGATAATTTTCATCCACCAGCGGCAGCTTCTCGATTTTGTATTTGCGCAGCAGCTGCATGGCTTCGTCCATGGTGGTGCCGACCGCCGCGGTTACCAGATTGGTGCTGGTCATAATGTTTTTAATGGGCTGGCTGAAATCGGTCTCAAAACGCAGGTCGCGGTTGGTCAAAATGCCGACCAGTTTAGGCCCTTCGGTGATGGGGACACCGGAAATGCGATAATGTTCCATGATTTGCAGGGCATCGCTGATTTTGTGTTCGGGGGAGAGGAAGAATGGATCGGTGATGACTCCGTGCTCGGAGCGTTTGACGCGGTCGACCATTTTGGCCTGTTCTTCGATGCTCATGTTTTTGTGGATGATGCCGATGCCGCCCTCACGGGCCATGGCAATTGCCATGCGGGACTCCGTAACCGTATCCATGCCGGCGCTCATGATGGGAGTTTCCAGTCTTATATTACGGGTCAAACGGGTGGATACATCCACTTCGTTTGGCAACACGGTAGAATGTCCAGGGATCAACAGGACGTCATCAAAGGTGAGACCCTCTTTGCTAAATTTGTCGTTCATGGTCTGGCCTCCTTCTATAAAAGTTAAATAATTTTATACTATTAGCAGGAACTTTGCAAGCGGTAACCGAGGATTCTCTTGCTTAAAGCAAGGAGGCGCAATCCGGTGCTGCTGCTGACGCAGTTGCTGGCCGTCGCGGCGGCCATTGTCTTCGCCGGAGCATGACGTTTGTGATCCTGAAAGGGTTGAGCCGGGGGGTTGGTTCAGGCCCTGCATTATGCGCAAGTTAGGGACGGTTCTTGCTTGCTTTCTGCGGGCAGAACGCAAGCAAGAAGCGAATATGTAGTCCCCGCAAGGGGCATCTTATAGCCGTATAAACGTCAATAATGAATTGATTTGTCCCCTCTTAACACAAAGCTGGCCGGATTGATCCGGTCAGCTTTTCCTCTTATATCTGAATTGCCTATGCGCGCAACCTGCACATTACAGGGAGTTGTTTTTTAGGCGCATGTGGGTGTGATCGATGTCGACAACGATGACTTCGCGGCCGATTTTTTTGACGGAATCCCAGGGGACCACGATCTTTTGGCGGTCGGCCCAGAAGTTGAGGAAATTGCCTCGGTTGGGAAGGATGATGGATACGATGTCGCCGGTCTCCTGGTCGACTACCATGTCTGATTCTCCTACGGTGCCCATGCGCATACCGTCAAATATGTTTACCATTTCCTTGCCTTCCAAATCATTTAAACGCATAATCAATCCCTCCTCCAATGTTCTCGTCACTTTAGGCCGCTTTCCATATTGCCAATGCCATTAACGGCAGTCTTTCTGTGGTTTATGCATTAGCCCAGGTTATTGTCCGGTGTGACCGAACCCTCCGGCGCCGCGAGTGGTTTGATCCAGGTCGGGGGTTTCTTCGAAGTCGGCCTGGATGACGCTGGCGAATATGATCTGGGCGATGCGCTCGCCTCTTTTCAATGTATACTCTTTGTCCCCCAGGTTTATAACTATTACTTTGATTTCCCCACGATAATCTGAATCAATGGTGCCGGGGGTGTTGAGGAGGGTCAAGCCGTGTTTGATGGCCAGCCCGCTGCGGGGGCGGATTTGGGCTTCACAACCGGGGGGCATGGAGATGGCAATTCCGGTGGGCACGAGCACCCGGCCTCCTATGGGGAGGATGATTTCCTGGTCGATGGCGGCATAGAGATCGGCTCCGGCGGAGCCGGGGGTCTGATAATAGGGCAGAGGCAGATCGTTGGAATGCAGGCGCTGGATCATTATCTTCATTTTTATATGGGCAATCCCCTTCCAGGACTGCCCGTCCTCCTCTCCGGTTCAATAAATTTAATAACTTGGTAATAACTTGGGGTCTGACCCCAAGTTATTTGG
>CAZACF010000238.1:0-2905 GCA_964483565.1 uncultured Syntrophomonas sp.
GATTTTAATGTTGTACAATCATTACAATAAAAGTCTCTACCGACTTTTTCTGGATCATTCCGGAGTGTTGGACTTTTTTACCACTCCGGTCTATATGAAAAAAAATCGTCCCGGCACTTTGATCACCGTCTTGACGAGCCGAGATGCCCGCGACGAGATTTGCCAGCTGTTGATGCGGGAGACCGGCACGCTGGGAGTACGTTACCGTTACCAATCAAGAATCGCCATGAAACGCCATCAGGAAACACTGTCCACTCCGTGGGGTCCGGTAAGTATCAAAGTTGCTCAGGCAGAAAACGGAAAGGTTCATAAAAAAGCAGAATTTGAGGATTGTCAGGCGATCGCCCGGCAACATATTCTTCCTCTGCGGGAGGTCATTGCTGCCATCCAAAACTTGTTAAACAATCCCAGTTGTTAATCGTTATCGGTTTACGCTTTTTCATCCAAACAGAAAACCGGTTAATCATATCATCTTCAACGGCAGCTTCCAGAAGCCTCTTTAAGGCCCCTGTTTTTGTTTTTTGGTAGTCTCGGTCTTCCCGGCAGGCAAATTGCCCCCTAGCGGACTCCAGCGGCTTGTTTTTAAAATTCCCTCTGCCATTCACTGACTATGAGGTTGTGTTGTCATTTATTTATAACTTTAGGCATGGAGCAGAAATTTGATTTGTTAAAGGGGTTTTAATGATGAAAGATTTTTTCAACAGTACCATCTGGAACACTTTTGTTCTGGTCATTTTGGGTATGGTAGCGATCATCACCAAGGAAATCGTAACCTTTGTCATGCTGGGTTTTATTTTAATCATGCTATCCAACATCTATGACAAACTCGATGATATTTTCAAGCAAGGCAAAGGCCAATAGTTTACTCTTTCTTATTATATATAAAGGCCTTGAACCGGGGTTATTGCCGGTTCAAGGCCTTTTGGATTTATGGGTTACACGAACAGATTATCTATACTTTCTTTCTCCTGCCGCCATGCCCGTCAAAAAAGTATTGGTCAGCACGGCATACTCAATATTGTAGCATTGCTGATCGACCAGCTCCACAATATAACGGCAGCATCCCGGACAATCTTCGCATTCACACCAAATGAAGGAGAAGGAATCGGTCTGGGTAAGCGACCCATAGATAGGCTGAATCTGCTCTGGCTGAACTCCGCCGTTAACCGGATAGTTTTCGTAATAGCTTTTCTCAAAGGTCCAGGTGCCCAGCGGAATGCAACTGCCTCCACATATCTTGCTTAATTTAAAACTCAGATGCAGGAAATAGTTTTCGCAAGTGGTTCTAAAAGAAATCAGCGTAGAAAAATCAATTTTTGCCGTGATATTGACCAACCGGCTGGTATCAAGAACTACGCTGGCTTGAACGGCTGACTGCCCTCCGTTGTAACCACTGCCGTTAATAGTGGACACACCTGGGTTGCAGGTTAAAGGGGCCGAGCCGGTGACGGTACCGCAATTAAGAATGACTTCCTGCTCTTTGCCCGGACAGGGATGGGGATGAGGTCTGCATTCCATTTCTTCTGGTTCGTATACGACTTCCTCTTCGTAACAACATTTTTCTTTTCCTCTGTTCACAATATACGCCTCCTAAATTATTGATAAGTTGTGCCAAATCTCCTTGTACGTTCTCAGCCTGCTGGTATTTGCTGGCTGAGAAGTTACGGTTTTCCATTTCCGTTATACTGTATTCGAACCTGCCGTCTTTGGTGAATACGTTTTCAGCTAACATATGGCAATCAACGAAACATCATCCAGATGAACGGGTCCACCCCAATGGTCGTCGCTGCACTCGGCAGTGAACGTAATGCGCGCATACTTGGCATCGTGCGGTGACGGGATATGTGTGGCATTGATAAAACAGGCGTATGCCTCATTGCTAAGACTGTCTTTGGGAACCAGAATATTCAGAACCGGGGCACTGATCGGATATTTTTTATGATTTAGGAACTCCAGGGTAACGAAAAGCGCATCGTTACCACATGCAGTAGCTGCACTCAGGAAAAAATTCAATTGAAAAAACATTCCCGGGCAAATTCCACTTACATCCTGATAAATAAAGGCCTGTGTATGCTCAGTGCCCAATCGGGCAGCATTTCTCCCCTGGTGTGGAATATCTCCGTGCCTTGGTTTGATTACACCTACTCCAGCATTGATGATCCAGCTCAGGAATGGGTCAGGATGGTTTTCAAATCCGCCATTCTTCACCAGTTCGCCCCGCTGGGGATGACAACCATGGCAGGGGTCAGGGCATTTTGGTTCCATGGGTTGGCAGGGATGCACTTCCGGATCGAATATTTCACGATCCATCAACGGGTAATTACACGGCCGGTTGCAATTAATGATTGTGCCGACGTAGCCGTTTTTCATATTTACATTTATATAAACCGGCGCTTTTTTCCCTTTAATGGTTTTTTTCTCGATTTTGCACTTGCTGATCGGTTTTTTATTCTCTATTTTGCACTTTTTGCTGAGCGGTTTTTTTTTCATCATTTCCCTCCTTTCACTACTACAAGAAAATATAAGCAACTAATTGACTGACTATTTTACTATATGTATTTGCTATCCTGCTCGTTCCCCAAATTACGCCTGTTTTTTGCATTTTTTCGGACAATAAAATACCCCGCATCTTTTTGGATACGGGGTGAGCCGATTTACATTCTTTTCTAATACAATGGTATCTGTTTTTAAAGGTTGTCTTTAACCAGATTGCAAAGGTTGTCCAACATTTGTCGGCGGCCCTCATCTTTAACCATGGTTACAGCAAAAAGATTATGATGCTGGTACTCACTGAACCCGCAAAATCCAAACAACCCGTCCACAAGTGTTCTCTTCAGGGAAGCTGCCATGCCGTTTGCATTGGATGAAGCTTCATCGGCCCCGGAGGTGGTGATGAGCCATCCTT
>CAZACF010000239.1:0-2899 GCA_964483565.1 uncultured Syntrophomonas sp.
AATACAGGTATATTCGTCCGGACCGGTCACATCATTAAGATGAAACTTACCTTGGTGAAAATTCCCTGTTTCCATCCATAAGCGAGCCGTTTCCCAAAGCATTTCCGCGCCTTTTTCCTGCATAAAGGCCTGGTCTTTGGTCGCCAGATAATAGGCAACTATGGCATAGGCAATATCGCCGTTGATATGGTATTGGGCAGAACCAGACGGGAAATAGCCGGAGCATTCCCGCCCCATAATGGTCCGCCAGGGATAAAGCGCTCCCCGACGGTGTCCTAAAATTCTGGCATTTTCTCGTGCCAACTGTAGGGTGGCATAACGATTTTCCAGCAGATTTCTGCTCAACACTGGGTTGGTCACCGTAAAAAAAGGCTGAATATACATCTCCGCGTCCCAGAAGTAATGTCCCTCATAGCCGTCTCCGCTTAAACCTTTGGGCGCGATATTGCAATGGCGATCTTTGCCAACGGCCTGAATCAATTGAAAAAGGCTGTAGCGGGTGGCCATGTTTAATTCGGGAACGCCGTCAATTTCAATTAGGCAGTTGTCCCAATAAGCGGCCAGGTATGCTTGCTGTTGTTTATATAAATCAGGCAAGGAAACGGCCAGCGCTTGGGCGATTTCCTCTTCCGCCTGCTTTTTGGCATTTTCGCAGCGGAGCGTATCACAGAATACCGCATATTTGATCAGCCTGATTTTCTTTCCCTGGATGGCTTCGGTTTCAAATTGACAGACAGCATGATAACCATTAATAAGAAATTCCTGCCGGTGTTCCTGCAGCAAAACATTTTTCACACAACTGCATACTTCCAATCCGGAGCGGGAAGCGACCGAGGTAATGTAGGAAACACCTTCTTTGATTTCACACATCAAAGGGGTTAAATGCTGCATGGCTTCACAGGCCATACGGGGATCATCCGGGTTTACAAAGTTGGTAACCTCGCCATTATGGCCTGAATCGATCAGCACCTCCCCCGAAAAATTAAGCGGCAATACTTCGTATTCAATGATGAATAATGACAACTGGGTAAACGAAGCCATCCGGGTGACGGTCAATTCCAGTTCTTTGCCCTGGGGAGAACGCCAGACCACCTTTCTGACGGTTATCCCTTTCTCCATGTCCAGCCACAGCCGACTGTTCAATACGGTACCGCTGAACATACTGAAAGGCTCCTGATCAATATAGATCTGGATGGATTGGGTGTCGGCAACGTTTAACATGGTTTGTTTTTCCTTGACCAGCCCATAGAGATTTTCGGCCTGCTGCATGGGCGTGAAGTCATAAAAACCGTTAATATACTGGCTGCGTAAAAAAGCAAATTCTGGCGGATACCCTTCTTCAAAGTTGTAGCGAACGCCAATATAGCCGTTGGCATTATGAAAAAGAGCCTCCCACAGGGATATATGATACTCGTCCAGCTGCATATCCTTGATTTCATAAATCGTTGCCTTGGTCGTCATCGTTCTTCCTTTCCTTTACGCTTGCTCTAAAGACTGGCTCATATCGGCCAATTTTCTTAGTAAGCTCCGCATTGACTGCCAGGACTTCAGAAAATAAACCGCACCGGTATTTCCCAAGCCAACTTTGACAGTAAAGGCATCCTGCGGAAGCGAGGCGAATAAATCCTCATCGGTATAATCATCGCCCCCCGCCAAGATAAAATCATACTCCTGATTCTGAATTAAGGCGGCCGCGCCAAATCCTTTATTGACCCGGTTGTCCTTGACTTCCAGTACTTTATTGCCTTCCTGTAAACCCAGAGTCTCAGATTGAATGATCGAACGCAGTGTTTCCCTTACTTCACTTAATTTAACCGCGATCATGTCGGGATCACTTTGTCGATAGTGCCAGGCCAGGGAATAATCTTTTTCTTCAATTAAAGATCCCGGTATCCGGTCGGTATACTTTTCCATAATATACCGGATCGGATCTTTCCAGTCATTGTCCAGGGAAGCCGTCATCATCCACTCCTGTCCGGGATAACGAATCCATAAGCCATGCGAAGCGATGATGTGCAATTTTTGATTTTGGAACCATTCTTGTAAAGCATATCTTTCTCTTCCGGAAATAATCACTACGGTATTGCAGGGATCGTTGCTCAGTGTCTCCAATAAGCGGATCAGCTCTTCGTCCGGCTTGGCCTGATCAGGTAAGGAGCTGAATCCCACCAGGGTTCCGTCATAATCTAAAAACAGAACCCGCTTTTTGGCCTTCTGATAAGCTTTTTCTATAATGCTGCTGTCATTTTCAATGCTTCTTTGTTTGATGGTGCGGTTAAATTCGGAAACGCTATGCTGCAGTGCATGCAAAAACTCTCCCGCCCAAAAATCTACATTATAACGTTGCAACCGGCGGTGCATTGTTTTATTGCGGGTTATTTTTTCTTCCCGGGTCAAATCCAGGGCGGTCTTTATCCCGCTCGCGATGGCATCGTAATCATTGACATTGACGATCACAGCCTCTCCCAATTCACTGGCCGCACCAGCCGTTTCGCTGATTACCACCATTCCTTCGTAATCCGTCCGCGCGGCGATATATTCTTTGCACACCAGATTCATTCCGTCCCGCAGAGGGGTCACCAGCAGTACATCTGAATGACGGTAAAGCTTGATCAGGCTCTCCTGAGAAAACGAGCGAAAGAAAAACCAGACCGGCATCCAGGTAAACGTTCCAAAATGTCCGTTGACCAATTCGGTTATTTCTTTTCTAATATCATCATAAAGATCGACTTCTATTCTGGAAGGCGCAACAATCAAATTAAATCTGACTTTTTCCCGGTATTCCGGATAATTGGTCAAAAACCGGGCAAACGCTTTCAGCCTCCCCGGAATACCTTTACTATAATCCAGACGGTCTACCGATAAAATAATCTTCGTCCCTATGGTCTGTTCGATAATC
>CAZACF010000240.1:0-2857 GCA_964483565.1 uncultured Syntrophomonas sp.
GTTTAGAAGTACTATCTCCGATCAGGATCGCGATCTGGTGATGATGGTGCGTGATTTGGCTCGGCAGGAAATTGCACCCCAAGCTGTTCTTTATGATGCCCAGGGAAATGAAAATTTTGACTGGTCAGCGATTGATCTTTTAGCCGAACATAATTTGCTTGCCCCCAGCATTTCCAAAGAATATGGCGGTCGGGGTTTATGTCATCTGACCACTGCCATGATCGTGGAAGAAATTGCGGTGGCTTGTGCAGGTGTTGCCGCTTCTGCGGTGGCCAACATGCATGCCGTAAGTCCCCTGCTTACTTCCGGCACCCAAACCCAACGCCAGGAATTCTTGCCCCCGTTGACCAGCGGGAAAGCCTGTTTGGGATCGCTGGCAATGACTGAAAACCGTCCCAATCTAAACATTTCGGTCGTCAATTCTCAAGTTGAAATCATTGGTTCATCAGTAATAGGTTCCTGGCAGGATGGTTGTCTGGTATTGAATGGTTTTAAAGACTATGTATTAAACGGTCAGGTGGCTAGTTTTATTACTCTGCTGGTGTCTCTGGAAAGTCCTGAAAACAAATCCGGACTGCAGATCGTAGTGATTCCTTTATCTTTGCCGGGGATACGTACGGGCGCAATCAGACAGAAAATAGGTCTGAAATACTGCAATTCATGTGAGATCATTTTTGAAAATGTGAAAGTTGAGCCCCGCTATATCGTTGGTAAACCAGGCAGCGGCTTTTTGATTTTTATGCAGAACCTTGACCGCATGGTACCTTATGCCAGCGCCATTTCCTTGGGAGTTGCCCGGGCGGCTTATGAAACGGCTCTGGCCATATCCAAAAAGCGTTACATTATGGGACGCCTCAGTTTTGAAGAATCAGCCACCAGTTTTGCCCTGGTAGATATGGCAGCCCAGTTAAATGCTGCCCGGCAAAGCGTTTATTTGGCCAGTTGGCTGATCGATCGGGAATTGGATAGTGCTCAGGCGTCATCCAAAGCCAAGATCCTGTCCAGCCGGGCTGCACGTAATATCACCAGCAAGGCCATGGAGATTGTAGGGGGAAGGGCTTATATCAAAGGCTATCCCTCTGAGATATACTTACGGGATGCGGAAATGCTTTCGATTATTGATGGAAGTGAGCAGTTCCATAAATCGCTTATTGCAGCCCAGTTATAAATCATTGATGAACAGGAAGGAGCTAAGCAATGGCTGCTTTTACCTTGAGCAAAGAAGAAAATCAGCTTATTAGCGATGTGCATGAGCTGTCCAAAAGTAAAATCGCTGAACGTGGGGCTTATTTGGATCAAATTGGTGATGACAAGGTGGATTGGAAGATCCCCGAATACCTGGCCAAAATGAATCTGCTGGCCCCCAACGTTCCTCAAGAATACGGGGGCAGAGGGTTGAGTATGATGGCATCCACCGCCGTCATTGAGGAAATTGCGCTGGGCTGCGCAGGAGCTGCGGCGATTGTGGTGATGAACATGTATGCGCTGACTCCGTTGCTGATTGCCGGCCATGATCAATTAAAAAAACAATTTCTGCCGGATCTGTGCGTGCCCAGGCCTCATTTGGCCTGTCTGGCCATCAGCGAAATTACCCCTGAACACGACCTGGAGCGCCGCAGCCGTCCCCGTGAAGACATAACCAGGATCACTACCACCGCAGAATGTAAGGGTGATCAAATAAAGCTCAATGGCACCAAGGATTTTGTCATGAACGGTGGCATTTCGGATTTTGTGGCAGTGCTGGCCAGAAGCAAGGAATCCCAGCAAAAATCGCATTTGCAGATGTATGTTGTACCTGGCAGGGCCGCAGGGCTGGAAACCGGTCGAGTCTTGAATAAAGTCGGGATGCGTTCCAGCCACACCGTTCAGTTGGGTTTCAAGGACGTCCATATTCCGATGGAATACAGGATTGGCCGGGATGGCAGCGGGTATTTTATCCTTACCCAGATCTTTGATCGCAATATGCCATTGATTGCCGCGATTGCTGTTGGGGTTGCCCGGGCTGCCTATGAATTGACTTTGAACGTGGTACGCACCAATCGGATGTTGAATCCAAATTCAAATATCACTCAATATGTCAGTTCTACCCTGGTGGAAATGTCGACCGAAATCGATGCGGCCAGACTAGCCGTGATGCGGGCAGCTCATTATGTTGATATTGACGACAACTATTCACGAGCGGCTTATATGTCCAAGATCTATGCTACCCGGGTTGCTCAATGGATCACCTTCCAGGCGGTGGAGATTATCGGACGATTGGGATTTACAGTTGGTCATCCAGCAGAAAAATATTTACGTGATGCCCAGATGCTATCCGCCATCGCCGGCAGTGAGCACTTGCACAAGCAGGTGGTCTCCCAGCAGTTATAAAGTTTTGAGGTTTGACGCTTTAAGGCCAGATGTTGTGATCCGCAGAAATACATTTAGTATTATTCAAAAGTCTGATAAAATAGGTTATATTTGTTTTGCATGAATCATTATTCAGCATTGAGGAGGTGATAACTGTGAGCCAAACAGATTGCTTGTTCTGCAGGATTATCAAGGGTGAAATCCCGTCCGAAATCGTCTATCAGGATGATCATGTGATAGCAATCAAGGATATTGAACCCGCGGCCCCGGTACATCTTCTGCTTATGCCGAAAATGCATATTGAGTCTCTGCAGCAGGTTACTGCTGAACAGATTGAAATATTGGGGAGATTGCAGTTGCTGGCTGCTCAGTTGGCTGATACGCTGGGCATTGCCGAAAAGGGTTTTCGTCTGGTAAATAATTGCGGTGTCTGGGGAGGACAAGCAATTTTCCATTTGCACTACCATTTGCTGGGGGGAAAAGAAATGGGTTGGCCTCCTGAATAATC
>CAZACF010000241.1:0-2829 GCA_964483565.1 uncultured Syntrophomonas sp.
GGCAGCCAAAGCTGACCGCGTCTTGCTGGCCACTGACCCCGACCGCGAAGGAGAAGCCATCGCCTGGCACCTGCAGACAGCCATGAAACTGGCCCCCGGCTCCAAATGCCGAATAGAATTCAACGAGATCACCAAAGACGCCATTAAAAAAGCAGTCAAAAGTCCGCGGCCCATAGATATTGATCGGGTCGATGCCCAGCAGACCAGGCGCGTACTCGATCGTCTGGTGGGCTACAATTTAAGCCCCCTGCTATGGAGCAAGGTTCACAAAGGATTGTCAGCAGGACGCGTACAGTCAGTAGCCGTTAAATTGATTTGCGACCGCGAAAAAGAAATCACTGCTTTCGTACCCGAAGAGTATTGGAGCATAGAGACCAAATTAAGCACCAGCCAAAAAAACACTTTTACGGCCAAACTCAGTACTTATAAAAATAAAAAAATAGAAATTGGCTCAGCCCAACAAAAAGACCAAATCGTCAGCGACTTGAATAAAGCCAAGCTTGCCGTAGTCAATATTGATAGCAAAGAAAAACGCAAACGACCAAATCCCCCTTTTATAACCAGTACCCTGCAACAAGAAGCCTCCAAGCGTCTAAATTTCTTTTCCAGCCGCACCATGCGGGTGGCCCAGGAATTATATGAGGGCTTGGCCTTGGGTAAAGAAGGGACAGTTGGTTTAATCACCTATCTCAGAACCGATTCTACCCGTATCGCTGCCGGTGCCCAGCAAGAAGCGCTGGAGTATATAGCCCAACAATATGGATCCGAATATGTACCGGCGACCCCCAATCAATACAAGAGCAGAAAATCTGCTCAGGATGCCCATGAAGCCATCCGGCCGACTTCAATTTATAGAAGCCCGGACGCCATCAAAGCATATTTAAGTAAAGACCAATACAAATTATACAAACTGATCTGGGAACGCTATACTGCCAGCCAGATGAGTCCGGCCGTTTATGATACTGTCACAGTTGAGATTCAGGCAGGGGATTATGGTCTGCGAGCCTATTCATCACAGATGAAATTCTCTGGCTACAAAAAGGTTTATAACGATTATGACGAAGAAGAAGCCAAAAACCCCATCCCGGCACTCAAAGAGCAACAAGCGCTCAAATTGAAAGAAGTTTTGCCGGAACAGCATTTTACCCAGGCGCCGCCGCGTTATACAGAGGCCAGTCTGGTAAAACTACTGGAAGAGAAGAACATCGGACGGCCCAGTACGTATGCACCGATCATCGAAACCATTCTGAAAAGGCGTTATGTAATACGCGAAAACAAACAGTTTGTTCCCACTGAATTAGGTTTTATTGTGATGGAACTATTAAACGAACATTTTAGGGATATCCTCGATGTTGAGTTTACCGCCAAATTGGAAGAAAATCTGGATGCCATCGAAGATGGTGAAACCGGCTGGAAGACAGTAATACGGGAATTCTATGTACCCTTTAAAGAGGATCTTGACAAAGCCCAGGATCTGATCGAAAAAATTGAAATCAAAGATGAGGAAGCCGGAAGAGATTGTCCCCAGTGCAGCCGACCATTGTTCATCAAGTATGGACGTTTCGGGAAATTTATCGCTTGCTCGGGCTTTCCCGAATGTAGATATACAGAATCCATAAATGAGGAAATCGGAGTGGAGTGTCCTGCCTGTGGCCAACCCATCATTGCGCTCAAGTCCAAAAAGGGCAGAAAGTATTTTGGCTGCAAAGCGTATCCCGAGTGCAATTTCCGTTCCTGGAACAAGCCCACCGGAGAAAAATGCCCCCACTGTGGCGATGCCATGGTAGAAAAGACCAGTCGGGGTCAGGAAGTACAAATCGTTTGTCAGAATACGCAATGCAAACCATAGTAGCCTATCAACAGCAGGGGGAAACATTTTGATGGAAACCGTAAATGTAATTGGTGGAGGGCTGGCTGGAGCAGAAGCAGCCTGGCAGTTGGCGGAGCGAGGTATACCCGTAAAGCTTTGGGAAATGAGACCGCAGGTTAAAACCGCCGTCCATCAATCGGGAAATTTGGCCGAACTGGTTTGCAGCAATTCACTCAAATCAAATTTGGCAGATACCTCCCAGGGTCTGCTCAAAAAAGAAATGGAACAAATGGGATCGCTCCTGCTGGCGTGTGCACGGGCCACCCAGGTTCCGGCCGGTTCAGCCTTGGCGGTGGATCGGGAACGTTTTTCCGCCTTGGTCACTCGTCATCTGCAAAACCATCCCCAGGTGGAGATCATCAGAGAGGAAATGACCGCCATTCCCCCCGATGATGTGAATATTATTGCCAGCGGACCGCTCACTTCGGAAAAGCTCTTTCAGCAAATCGCTGCGCTGGGCGGCGACGACAACCTGTACTTCTACGATGCCATTGCTCCCAGCGTGACTCTAAGCAGTCTTAACCTGAATAAAATCTTCAAAGCATCCCGCTATGGAAAAGGCAGTGATGATTATTACAATTGTCCCTTCACCCGGGAGGAGTATGAGTATTTCTGGCAGGAATTGACCGCTGCCGATATCTTCGCCGGACATAGTGTTGATCAAAAAATGTTTTTTTCCGGTTGTATGCCGATCGAATTGATCGCCCGCCGAGGTATGGATACTCTGCGCTTTGGCCCCATGCGACCGGTCGGGCTGGTTGATCCCCGCACCAACCAACGTGCCTGGGCGATCCTCCAACTGCGCCAGGAAAACCTGGAAGGAACCGTCTTGGGGATGGTTGGCTTCCAGACCAGACTTCGCTGGACCGAGCAGGATCGTATTTTCAGAATGATTCCTGGACTTGAAGAAGCTGAATTTGTCAGGTACGGAGTCATGCACCGCAATACCTACATCAACA
>CAZACF010000242.1:0-231 GCA_964483565.1 uncultured Syntrophomonas sp.
CATACCGGGGCGGTGATCCCGTTTTTGCAGACGGCACCTGGTAAAAAAGTATATGCGCATGCGGGTATATTTATCCCCCGTTACACCGTTTGGGGAGATTTCCGCAGAGCCATCGGGGTCCCGTTTGCTTTTCAGGAAATCAACCGTAATGGCGCGCAGTTTGTCATTACCAATGATTTTACAGAGATTTATCCCGGCGTCTTTGTCACCGGCGAAATCCCCCGCAAGACT
>CAZACF010000242.1:241-2825 GCA_964483565.1 uncultured Syntrophomonas sp.
CGGCGGCAATTTTTATGTAGAGGTGGGTGATCGTTTGGTCGAAGATCAACTCTACGACGACATGTCGGTGGTAATCAATCATCCGGATGGCTTGATTATCATTAGTGGCTGCGCCCATGCCGGCATCATCAATACCATCGACTATGCACGGCAACAAACCGGACAAAAGAAAGTCAGGGCTTTCATTGGCGGAACCCACCTGGCAGGAGCATCTGAAGAAAGAATGCAGGAAACCATTAAGGCTTTGCAGGAATTCGATGTGGAACAGATCATCGCCTGTCACTGCACCGGTTTTGAAGCAACCATGAAACTTCGCAACGCGCTGGGGGAAAGAGTCATGAAAGGCGAGACTGCCATGAACTTCCAGTATTAATCAGCGTGAACAAATTGATAAAAAAAATAACACCTTTAGAGAAGCAGTCTCTGAAGGTGTTATTATTTAAAACCAAACGTGCTGATACACCAGGCTGTGCATCACTTATTTCCAGAGATCCAGTACCTTTTTGCGATAATAACTGGTGTATAAAACTGCTGCCGGATTGTGTCCCAGTACCCGATCCTTGACAATGATTGTTGTTACCGGGGCATCAGAATATTGGGAGAAAAGTATGTCATGTCCAACGCATAGACCGCAGATAAGGTTCAAATCAGTTTGTTTTTGGTTCAGGAAGAGCGCCTGCCCAATTGGATTGCACATTACTTCATCCTTGCTGGGATCGATTTGCTCCAATTCCAGTTGATTTTTAAGCAGTCCGCCATTTTTACAAATAACCGTCGTCACATCAAACTCTTTCTTTAGAAAAGCAGCGATCATTTGTGCTTCTGCAATCAAACCGATACAGGTTGCGATACCGATTTTCGAATATGACATTTCACGGGCAAAAAGGCGAACTTCTTCCAGACGGGTAGCCTGCTGGTAGGTTCTTGCTTCAATTGCGGCAGAAGCCTTTACCAGTTTGAAATTGTCCGGTTTTTTATATATTTGTATGATTTCTTGGTTTATTTCCGGATAACAATCCCGGCCTTTTTTACAACGCTGTTTTTGACAGATGGAACAATCATTGCCGATAGGCGGTTGACTTTTTTCCGGTTGAAAAACTTCCTTGTCTTTAGTGATGGTGGTCACCTCTTTCTGAAAGATACATCGCAATAGTGAGGGAGAGCCAAACGTACTCTCCCTCACCATTACTTTTTACCTATCGGTTGCATTGTTGGGACTGTTCAGTCCTCGGCCCCGACCGCCATTCTGCATGCCGCTGTTGCCAACGTTTTTGCGTCCCAGACCTTTTCCGGGAGAATTGTTTTTATTATTGCCACGGCCTACAGCACAGCCTCCTCTAAGACGACCAGTGCCTGATCCCTTACCCATCGGGCCAGTTCCATCTTTGTTTGGCATCTGCTTCACTCCTTCCTGTTACCTCTACCTGTTTACAACTGTTGTATGATATTTTCCCATATGGGAAAAATGTAATTTTTGATTTGCGGGTCTGTGGCGGGAATTTTTGCTTCCGCGATACAATCAGCCACGATGGTACTAAAGGGCATTTTACCGACCAGCTCAACGCCTTGCGCAGTTGCCCAGTCTTCTATTTTTTGACTTATTTCCGGGTTAAGATCCCATTTATTGATGATTAAAACGGATTTTATGCCCCTTAATTGAATCAACTCATAGACCCGTTTGAGATCATGAAACCCTGACAAACCAGGTTCTGCAATCAACACAATCAGATCAGCTTCCACCATGGAGGAAATCACTGCACAACCAATTCCCGGAGGGCCATCAGCGATCATTAGAGAAACATTGTCAGTCAAAGCTTTTTGACGGGCTTCCGTTTTTACCTGGGCCACCAGTTTACCGGAGTTTTCTTCCCCGGGCCGAAGATCGGCGAAAAACAAGAATTGACCTGGTTTGAATTCAGAACGAAACCAGTGCCCGGAGGGTCGGGGATTCATTTTAATCGCTTCCACCGGGCAAATCCTGGCGCAGAAACCACAACCTTCGCAATGCAGAGGAATGATCTGGTATTCATCATCGATGGCCTCAAAACGACAGACTTCTTTGCAAAGACCACAGTCGGTGCAGATTTCTTCATCGATACAGGCATTGTAACCGGAGCTGAAATCATGCCCGACAATGTTATTCGGTTTTAACAGAATCGGCAGGTTGGAGGCGTCAACATCATAGTCACAAGCGATGCAGCTGTCTGCCAAGGCAATAAAGGAAGAAGTAAGAGACGTCTTGCCGGTGCCGCCTTTGCCGCTTATGAAGAGGATTTCTTTCATGCTGACACCTCCTTGATACGGTGCAAAATATCGGTGATGATACCACGCAGCGCAGGCATGGCGGTGAAAGGATCCAACCCTTGCATGTAGGCGCGGGCCAATCCTGCACTAAAAGGAATCCTTGCCAGGATAGGAAAACCCCAGCGTGCGGATAAATCAAGCAGATCCCCGTCATTCCCCTGCCAGCGATTAATTACCAGCCCACCTGGCATATCCAGCATTTTGACCGCTTCCAGGGATAGTTCCAAATCATGTGTTCCAAAAGGGGTAGGCTCGGTTACCAGCAAACAATAATCACTGT
>CAZACF010000243.1:0-2823 GCA_964483565.1 uncultured Syntrophomonas sp.
CAAGTATCAATTCATTAGCTCTGCTAAAAACGGTCCAGCTTATACCGACTTAAATAAAGGCCCCTGGAGATATTTAGGCCAGCCGGCTGGTTATTACGGCAAGGTATTACAGGCTGTTGAAGATCCTGATGGAAGTTCTCTGTTTCTAATCAGAGTAGGTGATGATTATGCCAAAATTCTGGCGGTTTTTTCTTCTGATCCGGTGGATATTCAGGAAAATGATGGGGTAACTATTTACGGTACGGTCCTGGATCCATATTCGTATAATACCAACGTTGGCACTATAAATACTGTCCCGGCGTTATCCCTGGTTTATTATTCCCGTGAGGGCAGAACTTTAAGTGAAATGCTCAATTATTAATCCCCTACCTATCGAATTAGCTTTTTAAATATTTCATATAGAAGGAGGCTCCTGCATGGATCTGCTTGAATGTCCCCAATGCGGAGGTGTCGCCGTTCGCTAGAAATGGCGGAATGAATGTTCACCGATAATGTCGTGAGCGCTTACCCGCCAAACCGCCAAGGAGTTGAGCATTGATGCGTCAAACCGCCAGACTGTATGTCAGCTGCGGGACAACCCCTCCAGATGGCAGCATCGCCACCGTCCGAAGGGGCAGCCGAAGAACAACTGATATCAATTGCCGCGCTGTTTATCCCAGTCGGCGATAACTGAATGAATATGTTTTTCTTCAACAGCATTATCGTTTTTCTTGAGCGCCTGGTGAAGGGCTGGTCCGGCCAGCAAATTAATGACCCTTGGCAGCCCTTTGGAAGTTGCATGGATGATCTTCTTGGCACCGTCGGTGAATACCGGTCGTTCCATATTAGCAAGTTTCATACGGCATTCAATATAGTCTGAGCATTCTTCAAAATTCATACCGGCCAGATGATACTGCATTCTAACCCGCTGGGCAATAGGCTCCAAGCGGTTGCGGGTAAGATCCCGGCGAAGTTTACTCTGGCCGGATAGAATTACTGGGAATTGAGGATGTTGATTCAACCCCCGGTTCATAAAGAAACGCAGTTCCAGAAGAGTGTTATCAGGCAACTCATGAGCTTCATCAATTAGCACCGCCAGTTGGCGGGATTGTCCCATAGCTCTGGAATCCAATTGTTCCTGCCACTGTTGTTTTAATCTGGACAGTGAAAAGGACGGGCTATCACCAACAGCTTTCAGAACACCGCTGTAGAGATCTTTGACATTTAAATTGGAACTTGAAAGGCAAATCAACTGGTAATCACTGACCGGCAGATTGTTGGCCAGCGTTCCCAGCAGGCTGGATTTACCGCTGCCCACTTCACCGGTTAATACGCCCAGGGCTTTTGTTTCAATCGCATAGGTCATGCGGCTGAGTGCTTCCTGCTGGGCAACACTCATATAATCAAGCTTGCCCGGAACCATTTCAAAAGGATTTGTCATGGTTTGCCCCCCCCTTTCGGTATTCAAGCGGCTCATCATGCCACAGTTTTTCGCGGGCAGCGCCAGCTGCATCCAGCATGGAAAGCGCCAGACCTTTTTCCGTTTCTTCAGCAGCTTGTTTTAAAACTCGTTTCTTCTTGAAGTTTTGCCTGGCATCAAGCAGTTGCGCCTGACCCTGCAGGGCACCACCCGACCAGATCTCTGCATCAGCAGGATCAAAGGGATCAAAGCGTACCTGTACGGTAAGACCGCTTAACTCCTGGGGGACTTCATAGATTTTGCCTTCCAGGGAGATACAATTTGCCTTGTCCACCTTGCGAGTTTCCTCAACAAAAAACAAGCGGCGCAGTTCAGACTTGGTATATGGCAATGGAGTGGACGGAAACCTGGCCAGGCGGGCAGCAGGGGCTTCTCTGGTTGTACCGTGAATACGCACATGATAAAACCCATCCACCCAAGCCCATAAAGCCTGGTTGAGGTCTTTCAAGGTGCGAATTCTATCATCTGCAATCGCAGCCTGTGCTTCCGGTTTGAAGCTGCTGTCGATGAACTGGAAGAACTTTTCGATTTTACCTCGTCCCATAGGCCGGTAAATTTGGCTATGGGAAAGTCTAATGCCCAGCCGGGCACAGATCAAGCTGATATGTTTGGAGGAATAGGCCGAACCATTGTCGCAATAGAATTGTTCCGGAACCGAGAACTTCTCGATGGCTTTTTTCAGGCAATCTTCCAGGCTGGGCACAGTCTCATCAAAGCGATACTGAGCATGGACAATATATCGGCTGAAGTCATCCAAGATGGCGCAAAGTTTAACCTTGCGTTTTTTTCCTTCGGACTCAGGATCAGGTAAATACAGGGTGTGATGAAAATCCGACTGCCAGAGCTGATGAGGCCGTTCAGCCTCAAAACGCCGAAAACGGTTTTGCCGATCTTTGCTGCTGGTCAATTGCTGGCGAGTCAATCCCTGACGACGAAAATGCCGTCTTAAAGTGCTGGCAGCCACTTCTCCTTTACTAATAATTCCATTGCCCTCCATCGTAAAGATGATTTGTTCCACACTGCGCTGAGGCCGTTCCCGGCGCAATGCTTCAGCTACCTCCAAAATCTTCGGAGCGATGGCTGTGCTTCCACGCAGAGGTGCTGCCTTGGGTTTGAGTGCCTCCAGCCCGCCTTGTTCATATTGCTGTTTATATCTTTCCAGAGTGCGCAGACCAACACGGCGCTCCTTGCCGTCGGGGAATATCCACATCCGGCTGGAAACTTCCCGGAAATAGCTGCTGATTTCTCCCGGCTCAAGCGGGGTAGCACGGTTAACCACCCCGGAGATCAACTGATACCGGAATACCGCAATGGCTTGCCGCTTTTCTTCTTGATTATTCAATCTGGGTCACCTCATCATCAGA
>CAZACF010000244.1:0-2797 GCA_964483565.1 uncultured Syntrophomonas sp.
GCGTGGACTGGGACGACATCACGGAGAGCCTGCCGGCCTTTCTGATCATGCTGGCCAGTTCTCCCGTCCCGCGCACCTCCACCCCTTCCACCTTCATGGCATCGGTATCATCAATGGATAGCAGAATTTTCACAAGATACCTCCTAATATTTTTTCAAACTATTGCCGGGCAGCCCGCATCCCTTCGCCAAACAAAATATTCCGGATTACTTCGTCGGATAATTGCATGCCAAAAAACTCCTGATAAAAATCTTCGCATTCCCGGGCCATATCCAGATCAGTGAAGCGGTCCGGATAAAGGGTTTTGGCCGTCCAGAGAATCACCAGCGGAGTTTCCGGCGAAGAAGGATGACCCCAGCGGGAAATTCCGCTGGGCAATTTATAAACCTTCTGCTGCTTGACTGCCTGCAGCGGCGCCCACTGCTTGTTGGTCATTATATATTGATCCACACCCATCTCATTGACCAGAATGACTTCCGGGTCCCATAGCAGGATCTGCTCCAGGCTGGCATAATACTTGCCCTCCAGCAGTCTCAATTTTTCCTGGGTCGAAACGTTAAAGGCACCGGCTGCGTCGAGCCAATCCCCGGAGAGACTGCCGGCCACATCTGTCCGCGTCGCTTCATTTAAGGAATGATAAACCCGGACCCGCTGTTGCGGTTCAAGATCCTTGATTCGTTCCTGCACCCGATTTATACAGTCCTGATAGTATTCTTTATATCGCTGTGCTTTGTCGCTTTCGCCCATGACCTGGCCGATCATCTCAGCGGCGTACTGCTGTTCCTCCATACTGTTGTAATCTACGACCAAAAAGGGGATTTTTACTTTTTCCAATTTTTCTGTTTCTGCTTTGCTGTCGGAAATATCTCTTTTGACAAACACCACATCCGGACGGGTGCCAAGCAATTCCTCAATATTTATGACCCCGCTGCTTTTCGGCATGGGAAGATCTTTTATGGCCGGATATAAGTCGGTCAGGATCATGTCGCGTTTAACACCATCAACCACAGCCACCATCTTGTCCCCCTGTCCGAGCATTGCAATGGTATAAGCAGCGTCCGGACACAGGCAGGCGACCCGTTCTACCTGGGCAGGGATCTCAACCTGTCTGCCGATACAATCCGTAATAGCAACTGTCGCAGTTGCCTCCTGGGCAGGAATCTCCCCCTGCTGGCACCCACTGATCCCGAGCAGCAACAAAACAACCATAACGGCGAGCAGTCCCCGCCTCCAAAAATGTGCTTTTAATTTCATCACAATGCTCCCTTTTAATATCTTTTATGATTTATAGCTGCTGATCGGTATGATTTGACTGACCTGGCGCTCATCATCAATCCAGCAAGATACCAATCTGGCATTGACATTATACGTTTTTCTCAGGTTTTCCTCGGACAGTACGAGAGAGGGTTCCCCCAGATCAATAAACCTGTGTTCATTCATGAGCGCGACTTTGCAGCGCAGGTCATTGTTTTCAAAATAAAAAGCATGATTGGGAAAATGGCTGGCAATCAAGATGGAAACCCCCGTTTTCTTGACCAGTTCGACGATTGTTTCCATGATGATCATTTCATGCTTAAAATCCAGATGCGAGGTCGGCTCGTCCATGATGATTAAATCTGTCTTCTGCACCAGGGCGCGGGCAATCATCACCAGTTGTCCTTCTCCCCCGCTTAATTGAGTATAGGGCCGATCTTTGAGGTGATAAATACCTAACATATGCAGCGTGTCCTTGACAATGACTGTATCTTGCGGGGACGGGGAAGAAAATGCCCCAATATAGGAAGCCCGTCCCATCAATACAATATCCATCACGGTGTAAGGAAAGGTCTTCTCATGACTCTGGGGAACATAGGCCATCTGCCGGGCAAGTTGCTGGGCTTTCATGGCTTTGACATTGCTGCCATAAAGACAGACCTCACCTTGCCGGGGTTTTAAAAAACCCAGAACACAATCCAGCAGAGTGGTTTTTCCGCAGCCGTTGGGACCCAGCAGAAACAGGATTTCACCGCGCTGGATGGCAAAAGATATGTCTGTCAAAACCTCGGTTTGGTTGTAGGCAAAACTCAGATTCCGGACTTCCAGCAAAGCTTGCACTTTACCATCCACCTCCCCGGGTCCTCTTTAACAGATAAATAAAGAACGGTCCGCCCACCAGAGAGGTCAGAATGCCCAGCGGTATTTCCGAACCACTGATCATTCTGGCCATATTGTCGATCAATATCAGGAAACATGCGCCCAATGATAGGCTGGTCGGGATCAGGAGGCGATTGTCATTACCCACCAGCATACGGCCGATATGGGGCATGACCAACCCAACCCAACCGATAATGCCGCTCACACAAACGGCGCCGGCGGTTGCCAGGGTGGCACAAACAATAACAATGCCTTTGTTGAGCTGGGTGTTGATGCCCATGGTCTGGGCTTCTTTGTCACCCATGGACAAAACATTGATCCGCCAGCGTACTGCCAACAGTCCGAGAATACCCAACAACATAGGGACACCGGCAATAAAGATATCCTGATAGCGGGCTGAAGCCAGACTGCCCATCAACCAGAAGACGATACTGGGTAATTCATCCGTCGGATCAGCCACATATTTGGCAAAAGATATCAGCGCCGAAAAAATGGAGGAAACGATTGTCCCTCCCAGGACCAGCATGATGGTGGGGGTGGTATTGTACACCCGACCGATAAAATAACTAAAAAGAACCGCCATTCCGCCAAAAGCAAAGGCAAAAAGATAAATCGGCGCAGTGGCGTTGAAAAGAATAATCGCCAGGGCGGCACCAAATCCTGC
>CAZACF010000245.1:0-2794 GCA_964483565.1 uncultured Syntrophomonas sp.
TCCATGGCATCGATGGTGGCTTTCATTTGATCCCAGCATTGTTGCAGGATCCGGTTGGTGTCCTGGTCGGTCAGACCTTTCGTAGGAATCGGCGGCAAAAACTTGATATCGACCCGGCTGCTATGCCAACGACCCAGATCCAGATGGCGCGCATAACTGCTCACGCAGATGGGGATGACCGGTACCCCGGCCTCAATGGCCATTTTAAAGGCACCCTTTTTAAAGGGCAGCAAATTCCTGCCTCGATTTCTGGTTCCCTCTGCAAAGAACCAGATCGAGGTATTTTTTTCCGTCAGCGCCCGGGTCGACGAGCTGATCGTCTTTTGGGAACGGGAATGGTTTTTGCGATCAATAAAAATATTGCCGGCCAGCCAGTAGAGCTGTCCGAAAAAAGGCAGCCAGCGCAGATTCTTTTTGCCCAGGGTAACGGTGCGTTTGGGAACCACTCGTCCGCAGACAAAGAGGTCCAGATTATCCTGATGATTGACCACATACACACACGGCCCCGCCGCTCTCCGGCTGTCATCGTTTTTTACCCGGATCTTGATGCCCAGTATGGCCGCCCCGCCCTAGGAAAATATTCGGCCAAACAGCCTGGTATTGTCGGGATGAAAAGGCCTGGCCAGACAAATGAAAATGCCCGCCAAAGAAACCAAAAGGAAGTAAATCCCCACACCTAAAAAACGCAACACGTAAAGCATACGCCCCCCTTTGATTCAGAAAAAGTATGATGTTTTTATTTTACAACATCTGGTTGTAATTTACAATTTATTCCTGTTCAAGCGCCGGGATCAGGAGCCCGTTACGCAAGCAAGAACCGTCGGACGGTTCTTGACTTGCTTTCTGACTTGACAGGAACGCTGCAATTTCATATGGTGAAAACAACACTTGGAAAAGGAGTGGATTGAATGGGCCTGATATCATGGATCGTAGTCGGTGCGCTGGCCGGTTGGATTGCCAGCATGCTGGCCGGCAAAAATGAACAGATGGGGGCCATGGCCAACATCGGCGTGGGCATCATCGGCGCCTTTATCGGCGGATTTATTTTGAAATTCTTTGGCATTGACGGAGTGACCGGATTCAATCTGTGGAGTATCCTGGTGGCAACCATGGGCGCCTTCCTCTTGCTGGTGATCATCGGCAAGTTGAAAGGATAAAGCAGGATGGAAAACTGTGTGTTTTGCCAACGTGCAGAGGTGGTGCTGGAAAACCAGCTGGCCTGGGCCAAATATGACCGCTACCCGGTCTCGCCCGGTCACCTGCTGATCATCAGCCAGCGCCACGTGGCTGACTTTTTCCAAACGACCAACCAAGAACGCCGGGCGCTGCATGATTTAATGGTGCAGGCCCGGCAGCTGCTGGAAGAAAAATACCACCCGGACGGCTACAATATCGGCATAAACTGTGGGGAAAGCGCCGGGCAAACCGTCATGCACCTGCACATTCATCTGATTCCAAGATACCGGGGGGACATGGATAACCCCCGCGGCGGCGTGCGCGGGGTGATACCGGAGAAGCGGGTTTATTAAAATGAATATCCCAGCATAAATATTTACGGTGATAACTGCCAGCTGCATATCCATGGTAAACGCCCACTTGAGGAAATATGCGTCTTTCTTTTGCTTCCTTCCGGCGTTATAAAACCATCCAGATGCCGCTAATTCTCCGTCCATCCAGCTGGCCGATATATACAAATTGTCTGCCCTGATAATGGAAGTCCCGGTTATCCTCTTGTGCACTGTAATCAAGCAAAGGCTGCCAGGGAGTAACATGGTTTTTTTCTTTATTAAGGTCATGATTGGCCCCATCGGTTACGATCAGCGCTCTTGGTGTCAGCTTGGCAACGATTTGGGGAAATAGTTCCCGTCCCGTCCACATCTGCCCGCTTCCGCCTTCTCCCGGGCTATCGCCTCGATAGAAGAACACTGATATATGCTCAAGCGCGCCAAACGCCTCAAGATTGTCGCAATGATGACGAAATATCTCCACTGAGCGTCTTTGGCCGCCAACCAGGAATTCCCATGTTTCCTGAAAGCACTTCTCATCATTGGCTGGGTGCTTCAATAACTGATTCCGATTTTCGTTCTGTTTCCCGGCCGGTTCACTGGTTTCCTGGCGTTCGATTGCGAGACCTATTCCCTGCAGCAGGATTCGGTTTTCTCTCTGTAAAAGCGGCAGCGGCGGGATTATGAGATGGTCAACAAAGTGAAACGCGTTTACCGAATCGATAAACATATTTAGCGGTGCATAAGTATCGCTGCCGCAGCTGGGATAAAACAACGCGCCCGGAGTCAGCTTAAAAGCCAGGCGTGATACAGTATTTGGGCGTTCTCCGCCGGCTCGTGGGGTCCGATGGTGATGGCGTCGGTTGGCATCTTCGGGATGCTGCAGCCGTCCCCCGGGAGTATCATTATGATTGGTCATGTAATTTCCCCCTCAAAGGTTCCTTAAGGCACTCATACTACACAACTGCTTTGCCAAATAATTCCTCATTTAAAATAGAAATTCCTGCAATTGTCAGGATATTCAATTGAAACATCTGATACCTCAGACACACCAGTCATCATGAAAAATGCAGGACATCATTCCCTTTTATCGAATTAATTGGTATGGATTTGTTAAAACAACCGCCATCATTAATACCTGGGACGGGGGTTCTGTTAAATGATTCGGGAAGAAGGTCAAACTCCATATCAGGCCGTTGACACCGCCAGCTTTGCCGAAGACCTATTTGTAGAGCTCTTTCAGGAAACCTTCGGGCTGGACAAAACGCAATACCTGGTTAATGAATATC
>CAZACF010000246.1:0-1305 GCA_964483565.1 uncultured Syntrophomonas sp.
CGATGGTACTGCAGATTCTGTGGGAGAGTAGGACGTTGCCAGGAATTTATTTTTTCTGTAAATCCAAACAGAGGGACGTTTCTTTTGTTGGCCTCTTAAAAGCCAACAAAAGAAACGTCCCTCTGTTTGGGTATTTTTATATTGGGAAGTTGCTTCATTTCATATAGAATATAGAAGGGATATCAACCGGATAAACTGGACTGATAAATTTGTTGAGGTATGGAGAGAATTTATGGCAGCAGGCAACAAAGTAATGTTTATCGTTAATCCGCAGTCAGGAGCAGGAAGAACTTACAAGCAGTGGCAGAAGGTTGAACGTTTACTGCGCAAGAAGAATTACGATTTTGATGTACAATCGACCGACGGGACTATGCATGCTTGTCAAATAACCAAGGATGCTTTAATGAAAGGCTATGATCATATAATCGCCGTTGGCGGTGACGGAACGATCAATGAAGTGGTGAACGGATTTTTTCAAGATCGTGAGGAAATAACCAGGCAAGTGTTTTTCTCTATTCTGCCGATGGGAACCGGCAGTGATTTTGCGCGGGTATTACCGCTATCAGCTAGTGTTGATTATGCAGAAAAGCTTTTGACGGACTGCCAGGAGAAGTCCTGTGATGTGATCAAGACAAGTTTCTTTAATTGGGAGGGCCGTCCACAGACCCGCTATTTTATTAACGTTGCTGATATGGGTGTAGGTTGTGAGACCTGTATCAGACTTAATAATAAAAGCAAGGCCATGGGAGGTTTTTTATCCTTTTTGTTTTGTTTTTTAGGGGTAATGGTTTCATTTAAAAGTCCTGAATTTAAGGTTGAGGTGGATGGAGAGTTTTTTTATTCGGGCAAATCAAGTTTGGTGGCGATCAATAACGGCCAATACTTTGGCGGCGGGGTGAAGATTGCTCCCCAGGCTTCGATTGATGATGGCCTTATGGATATACTGCTTTTAAAAGATGCCAGCACCTTTGATTTTCTGACAACTCTGCCAAGTGCGTACAAAGGAAAACATCTTGACCATCCCAAGCTCAAATTGACCAAAGGCAGACAGGTGAAAATATCCTCTTCGGTGCAGATTGGCTTGGAAATGGACGGTGAAACACCCGGTACGGGAGATGCTGTTTTTGAGATTGTGCCGGGAGGAATAAAATTATTTGTCTGAACCTAACTGCAACTGTTACGATGGCAGGTTGAGTTTCTATACAAGGAAGGAATCTATGCTAGACCAGACACCAATATACTCTGCATTGAATCACTATCGAAGCCAAGACCATTTGCGTCTGCATATGCCTGGGCATGCCGGGG
>CAZACF010000246.1:1315-2733 GCA_964483565.1 uncultured Syntrophomonas sp.
GTATTGCAGTCAGTTGCGGGCATTGATGTTACCGAGATAAGCGGTATGGATGATTTTCATCTTCCCCGGGGGATCATCGCTGAATCCCAGCGTTTGCTGGCTCGGGCGGTGGGGGCCGGGGAAAGCTTTTATCTGGTTAATGGCGCCAGCAGCGGCATTCATGCATTGCTTATGAGTTTGGCAGCGGATGGGGAAGCAGTTCTGTTGCCGCGTAATTGTCATCGCAGCTTTTACGGCGGGATGGTGTTGTCAGGAGCGCTGCCGGTATATATTCCCAGTCAGATCGACCAGGGTTTAGGTTTGGAGCTGGCTGTAAAAGCAAGTGAAATTGAGAAATGTCTGCTGCAGCATCCTGATGTCAAGACGATTTTTATTACCAGTCCCAGCTATTTTGGGACTTGTTCTGATATTGCCGCGATTGCTGCGCTGGCAGAACAACATCATAAATATGTTTTGGTAGATGAGGCCCACGGCAGCCATTTCCCGTTTCATCAGGAGTATCCCGCTGCGGCGCTGGCCCAGGGAGCAATGGCCGCGGTAAACGGCCTGCACAAGACTTGGCCGGTTTTGAATCAGGGCGGTTGTCTGCATATTCAGACGGGTTTTCCCGAGCAGACGCGATTGCGCCAGGCAGTCAGTTTACTTACGACCACCAGCCCGTCCTATCCTCTGCTGGCTTCCATGGAACTGGCCAGAATGTATATGGAACAAGAAGGTCAGGGGAAATTGGAACAATGCCGGCAGTGGTCCGAGGAATTCAAAAAGAAAATAAATCAAATCAAAGGACTGCATTGCTTTGCCGATGAATGGCAAGAAAGGCCGGAAATAACTGCAATAGACCCCTTAAAAATAGTAATTTCCTTGCCAGGGTTGACATTGAACGGCTATCAAATGTCAGCTATTTTGCAGGAGCAATATCATATTCAATTGGAAATGGAAACGGAGCAGGTGATTCTAGCCATGTTTTCCCCCTTGCATGATCATACTGAATGGGAGAGGTTTTACCATGCTTTGCAGGAGATTGCTGCCGGTTATGGCGGAAAGAAAAACAGCTTCCCGCCAATAGAAGCTCCACCAGCAGCTCAAGTGGTACTCAGTCCCAGAAAAGCTTTTCAGTCAACCAAGAAAAAAGTCAAGCTGGCCGAGAGTCGCAATTTGATTTCCGGGGAAATGGTGGCGGTCTATCCTCCTGGCATTCCGTGCCTGCTTCCGGGCGAAAGAATAACCGAGGAAATGATCAATTACCTTGGCTATGTGATCGGCTCAGGAGCACGCATCCAGGGACCAATAGATGCGAGGCTTAATGATATTATGGTAATAGAATAAAATGGATTGCTGTAAATATTTATTAGGGGGGAGAAATCATTCTCTTTAGGCGGCTAAATTAATGGTTTTATTTGAGCGATATATTACCTGAT
>CAZACF010000247.1:0-725 GCA_964483565.1 uncultured Syntrophomonas sp.
GGGGACAGCCCCTCAATATAATCAACATCCGGTTTGTTCATCTGTCCTAAAAATTGCCGGGCATACGTCGACAGCGATTCCACATAACGGCGCTGACCTTCACTGTAAATCGTATCAAATGCCAGACTGGATTTACCTGAACCGGAAACTCCGGTAAATACCACCAGTTGGTTGCGGGGAATGGTTAGATCAATGTTTTTCAGATTATGCTCACGTGCACCTTTGACATAAATATAGTCTTGCATGCTTGTCCTCCGAATTTATCTGCGTTTTTTGGTTTTTTTGCTGGTCTGCATCTCTTTAATCATATCTCGAAGCTGAGCCGCCCGTTCAAAATCCAGCGCTTCGGCTGCCTGCATCATATCCGTTTGCATTTCCCCGATCAGCCGCTTCCTTTCTTCGGCCGACATCTTTTTCCATTCAGCCGCCGTATAATCAGCCGGTTCTTCGGCAATGGTGGCCTCCAGAGATGCGTACACCGCTTTTTTGATCGTCTCCGGCGTAATGCCATGTTCCTGGTTGTAGGCAAGCTGCTTATGCCTGCGGCGCTCAGTTTCTTCCATGGCCTGCTGCATGGAAGGGGTGATGCGGTCAGCATACATAATGACCTTGCCATCCACGTTGCGGGCTGCCCGACCGGCGGTCTGAATCAAAGAGCGCCCGGAGCGCAGAAATCCTTCCTTGTCGGCGTCCAGGATCGCCACCAGAGCTACTTCGGGCAGATC
>CAZACF010000247.1:735-2715 GCA_964483565.1 uncultured Syntrophomonas sp.
CAGCCCTTCCCGCAGCAGGTTGATGCCGATCAATACATCAAACTCTCCGCTGCGAAGATCCCGCAGGATCTCCAGCCGTTCCAGTGCTTCGATATCCGAATGCATATAGCGCACCTTGATGCCGGCATCGTCCAGATAATCGGCCAGATCTTCCGCCATTCTTTTGGTCAGGGTAGTGACCAGCACCCGGTAATTGTTTTCAACCCTGATTTGGATTTCTGCCATTAGATCATCAATCTGATGGCGGGTTGGACGAACTTCTATCTCCGGGTCCAACAAGCCGGTAGGACGGATCACCTGGTCAGCCACCTGCCGGCTGTGTTCTATTTCATAATCACCCGGGGTGGCACTGACATAAATGACCTGATTGATTTTGCTGTCGAACTCCGTAAACGTAAGGGGACGGTTGTCCAGGGCGGATGGCAGCCGAAAACCAAAATCAACCAGGTTCTCTTTGCGAGAGCGATCTCCGGCATACATTCCCCGCACCTGGGGCACGGAAATGTGCGATTCATCCATAAACAACAAAAAGTCCCGGGGAAAGAAATCGATCAGGGTATAGGGTGGCTCGCCCGCCTTTCGGCTGGTAATATAACGGGAATAGTTCTCGATCCCCTTGCAGTATCCGATCTCCTTGATCATCTCCAGGTCATAGCGGGTCCGCTGGCCGATCCGCTGAGCCTCCAACAGCTTGCCTTCCCGCTCAAACTGAGTGAGTTGCTGCGCCAGTTCGTTTTCAATTTCTTCTGCTGCGGCCAGCATGTTTTCCCGAGTCGTAACATAATGGGAAGCAGGAAATATCATGGCATGCATCAGCTTGCCGATGATTTCTCCGGTCATCGGTTTAAATTCCACGATGCGCTCGATCTCATCACCAAACAGTTCTATCCGTATCGCCTTGTCCCAGGAGGCGGCAGGGAAAACCTCCACCACATCGCCCCGTACCCGGAAGTCGCCGCGGAAAAATGTCATTTCATTGCGTTCATAATGGTTCTCCACCAGTTTTCGCAACAGGACTTCCCGTGGTATCACCGTACCGGGCCGCAGAGAGATGGCCATTTCATAATAATCCTGCGGGGCTCCCAGACCGTAAATGCAGGAGACACTGGCCACAATAATAACATCCCGGCGCTCCAACAAGGAAGCGGTCGCGGAGTGGCGGAACTTGTCGATCTCATCGTTGATGGAGGAATCTTTTTCAATATAGGTGTCGGTTTGCGGCACGTAGGCTTCAGGCTGATAGTAATCATAATAACTGATAAAATATTCCACCGCGTTGTTGGGAAAAAACTCTTTAAACTCTGAATACAGTTGTCCGGCCAGGGTTTTGTTGGGGGCCATAATCAAGGTCGGTCTTTGCACCGCCTGGATAACCTGGGCCATGGTATACGTCTTACCGGAGCCGGTCACGCCCAGCAAGGTTTGATCACGATGGCCCCGCTGCAGACCGTCCACTA
Organism: uncultured Syntrophomonas sp.; assembly: GCA_964483565.1. Classification (GTDB taxonomy): domain Bacteria; phylum Bacillota; class Syntrophomonadia; order Syntrophomonadales; family Syntrophomonadaceae; genus Syntrophomonas_B. The sequence goes on from CAZACF010000247.1 coordinate 2,193, forward strand.
ATTCCCGGATGGCCTGGGGCTGATCACCTGAAGGCAAAAAATCTGAATGTAACTGAAACGGTTTCATAAGTAACCCCCCACGGGCATTTTTCAAAGCGAACAGATGCTCTTTTTCATAATACTATAATATAATAACTGCCCTGACAAGCAAGGCAGTCTGGCAAATATATTTATTTTTTTGGCTGCAGCGGACCGGGCCTAATGGCCTCCAGCAAATTCCGCCTGATTTTATCAAGACCGGCAAAATCCATCGCCCCGGCATATATTTTTTTCAGTTCCTGCTGGCTGGAGCTGCTCTTTTCCAATTCGCGGCGGGCTTCCAACAGTAGGTTTTCCAGATCACGACTGCTAATATTATCCTGGTCACCTTCTGCATCATAATCTTCCAGGTACAACCCCAGATCTACCACTACATCCCAGGGCTTGAGGGGGATTTCTTCCGTTCCGCTTTCAATCAGCGCGATTTGCAGATTGCGAATAATGACCATGACCAGATTATCCACTTCCAACCCGCAATGGTAAT
>CAZACF010000248.1:0-2705 GCA_964483565.1 uncultured Syntrophomonas sp.
CCCAGTCTTCTGGCGGAATCACCGCAACAGAATTCTTCCGTTCCCAGGTAACCAAAACTTACTCCAGCCTTGTCAAGCAGTCTCACCAATGCTTCCCCGACTCTCTTGTAACGATCATCGAAGGAAACCGCACAACCAGCATAAAGGAGATATTCGAATTCCTTACCGTCTTCGGGAAGCAGGTTGACCAAATCGCGAACGCCTCTTTCTTCAAGCCATCCAGCTCTTCCGGCCCAGCCAACCCCCCAGGGATTGTAGTTACGTTCCATGTTGGTGAATGCCATTTGTGCTTCACCGGGCATATCTCCCTGCCACATAACCAAGTTTCTGCGCATTTCCACGATCTTGGGAATATGCTCAATGTACATCGGGCAATGTTCCATACAGGCTCTGCAGTTGGTGCAGTCCCAAACGACTTCCGTCGTAACCACGTCATAAATAAGGCTCTGATCCATGGGGCTGACTTGCTCAGCAGCCGCATCGGTCATGGCGACTTCGGCAACTTCCTCGGGATTATCCTTGGCCTCAAGCAGATAAGGCATTTTTTCTTCGAGGTGTTGTTTCATATGCTGGATAATTGTGATCTTGGGATTCAAATGCTTGCCGGTGTTATAAGCTGGACAGTTTTCCTGGCAACGACCGCAGCGGATGCAAGCATCCAAGTCAAGCAGGTCTTTCCAGCCAAATTCTTCGATTCTCTCCACGCCAAAGGTTTCAGCTTCTTCAATGTTTTCAACAAAACGTAAGGCAGAAGGTTCCAGGTCGCGGAATATATAGTTGATCATACCGGCAAATATATGCCACAGTTTGGTAAAAGGAATAATTGCAATAAACAGGAAAGCGATCGCCATATGGAACCACCACAGCAACCGATGCCACATAAGGATACTGTCAAGGTGTACACTTCCAAAGAGGGCAGCAAACATCCAGCCAAAAGGAGAACAGATTTTCTCATATGCAATTTGCGCCATGGTTGTGGAAAGCTGAATTTGGGCTGCTATTCTAAGCCCTTCAAGGAGGTATCCGGTCAAAAGAATGGTGAAAACCAAGAGGATGACCCATCCGTCAGAGGATTTGGTGTCATTTAATCGGTCAGGTTTTTGAATATAGCGGATATAAGCCAGAACCATAATACCGATCATCGCCAAAAACCCTGTAACGTCGACAATCCAGGACATACCCATGTAAAGATTTCCTACTAAATGCGGCCAACCTAGCCAATGATGGGCTGCGTCGATACCGGCTGCCATAAACAGGAAAAGGAATCCCCAGAACAGTAAAAAATGCATCCATCCGGCCAACGGTTTTTTGATGACCCTGGCTTGCAGGAAACTGTTCACCAAAAATGAAATCGTGCGGGCGCCGGCTTTGTCATTTCTGTGAATTTCCCCTTTGGCAATGGTCCACATTTGGTATTTTTTATAAGCCCCAAAAAGAAATATCCCAATGGGGATAAACATGATTAAATAAATCAGCCATTCGTAGGGAACGTTGGCCCCCACTTGACGCATGGGAATATCGTAGCCGCCTTCCAGAGGTTTAAAACCAAAAATCATGAAAAAACTTCCCTCCCTCAAAATTTAACCCGGATTGCGCCGGGTTTGGCGACACCAGAATCAATACTCACTGTTTATCATTGCCATCAATTCTGAGCACCTGTCGGATAAGAAAGCCTCCCGGATATACTCCCCGGTATATCCGGGAGCCTTTTCCTTACTCCTATTTCTTCAGTTCATCGCAAAGCAACGGAACGACCTTAAACAAATCACCGACTACGCCAAAATCTGCTACGCCAAAAATGGGAGCTTCGGTGTCGGTATTGATTGCAGCAATGAATTTGGAAGAGGACATACCAGCCAGATGTTGGATGGCTCCTGAAATACCACAGGCCACATACAGACCGGGGCAAACCACCTTACCGGTTTGACCAACCTGCAGTTCATGACCTAACCAGCCGGAATCGATTGATGCACGGGATCCACCCAACGCAGCACCCAGCATATCAGCCAGCTGTTCAACCACCTTGATTCCTTCCGGACCTTTACATCCGCGTCCGCCGGATACGACCACAGCGGCTTCGGTAAGTTCTGGTCTGGCAGAAACAGTGGGAATAAATTCTTTGGCTACCTGGTAAACATCAGCAGCAGATGCAGCTACAGCAGCTTTCACAACTGCGCCTGCCCCAGCAGCTTCTACAACTTCCCAAACCCCGGCACGGATGGTTGCCAGCACAGGACTGCCGGCTACTTCGACTTTCGCAATGGCTTTGCCGGCATAGATCGCTCTGGTGAAAATACCTTTGCCGTCTGAAATCTCAGCAGCAATAGCATCAGTTGCCAAGCCTGTATCCAGTTTCTGAGCCAATCTGGATGCCATGTCACGACCGTTCATGGTATGACCGAACAGAACCGCATTGGGGCTGTATTCTTTAATCATGGCAACGATCTGGGCTACATAAGCACCGGTATTGTAAGCTGCAAAAATATCATCATCAGCTACATAAACCTTGTCCGCACCATATTTTGCAAATTCTCCGGCCAGACCTTCAACGCCCTTGCCAAAAACAACCGCAGCTACTTCTCCGCCAAACTTTTTGGCTTCGGACAGCATTTCATAAGTGACTTTGCGTATATTTCCATCTCTTTGATCTACAAAAACCCATGTTCCAGCCATCTATTACCCTCCTTTATTTATACACAGGTATA
>CAZACF010000249.1:0-2657 GCA_964483565.1 uncultured Syntrophomonas sp.
AACTCAGCGGGAGAGTGCCTCCCTGACGCGGAGGAAGTCATAGGTTCGAATCCTACACGGCCCACCATCTGAATAAGGTAATACCGGGGTTTATGGCCCCGGTATTTTTTGTGGGCATGTATATAAATAGGTGTTGCCTATGAAATGGTTCAATGGGTAAATATAGATCTAACTACTCTGGACAAATAAATATATTCCAAATTGAAACGTGGATTGTTTTGAATAATGAAAATGGGCCTCACATATAATAACGTAAGCAATGGTTGAGGAGGCCTGATATGATTTACAAAATGCAGATTGCAACGTTGGCCGAGGAAAACCTGTTGTGGAATGATTTCTCGCATCGATTCAGCTGGCTGCGTGAACGCGGCTATGTTTTAGATATAAATAGAATAGTCTGCCAGAATTCCGATACAATGTTGCTGGATTTAATGATTCATGGCGATAATACCGACATTTTTATGAAGGAAGAAGACATTGTTTATATTTTTAAACACCAGATTTCTGAATTTCTGGCTGAACACATCCTGCACGATTGGGAAGATAAAATGGTCCGACGGGAGATTGCCAAACGAACCCGGCATCTGGACGTCGAAGACCAGGGGATTGTTTTACAGAAGTCGCTGGAGTTTCTGCAACACTGCAATAACAATGACAGTATCAACCTGCTGTTTAATTATGGCCGTAAGAACAAAATAACCCACAAGATCATGGATCATATCTATTCCCACGACAAATTGGTCATAGAAGGATTGCTTAATTTTTGCATGCAGGATTATCTGAACGAATTGCGCTTTGCGGTTGATCTGGCTTGCGAAGAATTGAATAATGAAAAAGAATATAATGATTTTATAAAACTGCTGCGCTATTTTGTGGATACCCAGACTCCACGCATGCGGGAAGTAAATTTATTGATGGACCAAGACGGAATGTTCTTCCTTTGGGACGGTGACGGTGCTGACATTGACGAGAAAATCGTCAGTTATTACTCCAATGAAATGCTACACAACGATATAAGCTTGGATGATATTTTAGTCAGCATTCTCATTACAGTATCTCCCCGCCGCATCATCCTGCATAACGGCGCCAGCGATTATTCGGAACCGGTCAAGGTGATTCGTCAGGTTTTCGGCGAAAAGATCAAGGATTGCGGCGGATGCGAACGCTGTATGAATCGAGAGGGTGAATTAAACAAACGCCATTAAGGGCCTAAAGCAATGGGTAGATTTGCCGTTGTGCCAATTATGCTGGCACAACGGCTATTTTTGTGGGAGGTACAATTTATTTCATTAGAAGAGAATAGTGCCCGGAAAAGTAGCGGATATGGGCGCAACCAGTTGGGAATTAAACGAAGTAACCATAGAGCAGGAGCTTAAAGAGCTGGTTTGCAATGAGACAAATGACTTGGGGAGCGGGGCTTTCCAACCTATAAATGATTGATATGGATACGAAAAAGTGCTATTCTTTGAAGAAATATAGGATAGGGTGATGATGTGACTCTCAAAATTATTACAACCCTTTTGATCAGTACCTTTATCGGCTATATTACCAATGTGGTGGCAGTGAGAATGCTATTTTGGCCTCGTCAGCCGATTAACCTTGGTTTTTATTCGGTGCAGGGGATTTTACCCAAAAGGCAGGCCCAGATTGCCGTCAGTTTGGGAGAGCTGGTGGAAAAAGAACTGCTCTCCATGGATGATGTGCTGGAGCAAATCAACACCCCCCGCAATCAACAGATCATCGTCAGCAGAATATCTGCCATGGTCAGGGACAGGCTGGCGGAATTGTTGCCGCGGATAATTCCCGGTCGGCTGATCCAGATCATCATTGATACCCTGGATAAAATTTTGATTCAGGAATCAGCTCAGATTATTGAGCAATTGTTTAAAACAGGCGGAGAATATCTGACCAATGAGATTCATATCAGCAAAATCGTGGAGGACAAGGTCAATTCCTTTGATCTTCAACAGCTGGAGGATCTGATCAAAGGAATCTCCGCCCCGGAGCTTACCTTTATTGAAGTCCTGGGCGGCGTCATGGGTTTTATGATCGGCCTGGTTCAGGTTGTTGTTTTATTGGCAGGATAAGTAAGAAATAACAGGAGGTTATTTAGATGCTTACAATCACGTTGCAGGATGGAAGCAAGCGCGAGTTTCCTGAGGGCTCTACCTTCCTGGAAATAGCGCAAAAAATAAGTGCAAAACTGGCCAAAAATGCGGTTGCCGCAGAATTTAACGGCCAGATTCATGATCTCACCCGAACCCTCTATGAGGATGGAGAACTCAGGCTGCTCGATTTCGAAGATGAAAAAGCCCGTGATGTTTATCGCCATTCCTCCTCTCATGTGATGGCCCAGGCGGTTAAAAGGCTGTGGCCGGATACACGTCTGGCGATTGGGCCGGCCATCGACAAAGGATTTTATTATGATTTTGATACCGAGCATACGTTTACGCCGGAAGACTTTGAAAAAATCGAAAAAGAGATGGCGGCCATCATAAAAAGCGATTATCCCATTGTGAGAAGGGAAATGCCGCGCAATCAAGCGCTCGATTATTTTCGTTCCATAGGGGAGTCTTACAAAGTCGAATTGATCGAAGATTTGCCGGCAGATGCCATTATCAGCTTTTATGAACAGGGGGACTTTGTAGATCTGTGCG
>CAZACF010000250.1:0-2655 GCA_964483565.1 uncultured Syntrophomonas sp.
GTTTAATGCTATAATAACGCTTGTGCCGGGATGTAGCGCAGCTTGGTAGCGCGTCTGGTTCGGGACCAGAAGGTCGCAGGTTCAAATCCTGTCATCCCGACCATGTAGATTATAGAACTCGCCAGCGATGGCGGGTTATTCTTTTTTCTGGATATTACAGAACAGGATATATCACCTGCTATTTTATTGCACCTAGAACTTATACAGAAACAATCAAGGTCCTTTTTCATAATATGTAATTACAAAGTCGAGGTGAGGTTTAATAATTTATAGAAGTAAGGGGAGAACCTATGACAATTGTGATGAAAAAGCCAGTTATAGCAGTAGCCGGAAGTTCGGGAAAAACTACGACTAAAGAGATGATCGCGGCCATTCTAAAACAAAGGTGGCCAATATTCAAATCCCCGGCCAATAGAAATAACCGCCAAAATATCCGGCAACACCTTAAACGAATCAAGCCTCATCATCGGGCCGTGGTGCTGGAGTTTGGCATGTCCGGACCAGGCCATTTGGCGCAGAGTTGCCGCATTATCAAGCCTAATATGGCAGTAATCACCATGGTGGGGACAGCCCATATCGGCAATTTTGGAGGTTCCCTACCAAATCTTATCCGTGCCAAATCAGGAATAATCAAGCATATGCAGTCAAAAGGAACTCTTTTTCTAAATGCTGACGATAAAAACTCGCAAAGATTATCGGCGAAAAATTTCCGGGGGAAAATCGTAAAAATTGGTGTTTATAATCAGGCCAAATATAAGGCTGAGCAAATCGCTTATACTGATCGCGGTATGACTTTCCAGGTGCAATTAAATGAACAAGCCCATAATTTTTTCATCCCTATTTATGGGAATCATAATGTTTACAATGCTCTTTTCGCCATAGCCGTATCCCATCAGCTTGGTTTTTCCCCGCATGAAATCAAAGCGGGTCTGAAGAAATACCATCGCCCACCACATCGACTGCGGGTATATAAATTAAAAGGGAACATGAAGCTGATCGACGATACCTTTAATGCCAATCCCCATTCAGTCAAGGCTGCTCTGGATGTTTTAACGGCTGTAAGCAAGAAGAATAATGTGGCGGTATTGGGCAGTATGGGGGAGTTGGGCCGTTATTCCCGCCAAGGCCATACGATCGTTGGAAAGTATGCGGCTGGTAAAAGCAATTTAAACCGTATATATACTTACGGACAAGGCGCCCGTCAAATTGGTAGGGCGGCCGTTAAGGCAGGATTTCCCGGGAATAATGCGATTCATGCAGTCAAAAGGAAGACCTTGCATCAGCATCTGAAAAAGGAATTACAACCGGGCTGCACGGTTCTGGTGAAGGGTTCTAATATGATGGGAATGTATAAAACGGTCAAATTTCTTAGACAAACATAACTGTTAGAAGATACCCTAATCAAGGGGTTCATATACTGATCTGAGCCTCCTACCCGATTGATTTTGGCTGCAAGCAAACCGACTTTAAATAGCATTTGATGCACCATTTTATATGGTTGACTTTCACAACCTTATAAAATATCCTGGATTTTTGAGGGATTTATTCGCAATTATTCCGATAGCAAAGGCGAGGTTGGATGATTGCTTATGAAAGTGATATAGTTAATAGATAGAAAGGTGGTACAGGGGTGTCTGAATCAGAAGCAATAACTAAATCAAGCACACGCGAAAGAATACTCGCTGCATCCATGCGTTTATTTGCTGAAAACGGCTATAATGCTACTTCGGTAAGGCAGATTGCCCAGGAAGTAGGTTTGCGTGAAAGTTCGCTTTATAATCATTTCCACAGCAAGGATGAAATCCTGCAAACATTGCTCTATAGTCATGGATTTGGCTTTGTAAAAGAAATCCTGGAAAAGGATTATTTAAATCGAGAAATTGATGATCCGTATCAATTGTTGCTTTCTCTTGCCAATCAGATCCTTAATCGATGGGAAGATGAAGAGGACAGAATGTTCTGGCGATTACTGCTGATGGAGATGTTTCGTGAGCCGACCGCCAGAAAAGTATTTATAAGAGATCTCAATGCTACCAGAGAATTTTGTGTTCAACTGTTTAAAAAAATGCAGGATATGGACTTGATTAAACCTATTGACCCGTGGCATTTGGCCAATGAATTTTTCATGTCGGGGGTGGCCATTCATATCGAATATCTTATTCTCATCAATGAGGGCATGGATGTTACTCCAATTTACCATGACTGGAGACGTCAGCACGTTGATTATATCTGGAGTGTTATAAAAAAGGACTGAACTAGTATGTAATTAATATAGCGCCTGGTGAATTTAACGATGAAACTTAAGCCCCAAAACCCATGAAGGTTTTGGGGCTCAACATTTTTGTGATGTATTTAAGAAGGCCGGGAATACAATGACAAAAATCTTTGGCAAAATTGATTGAGCAATCTAGGTGCATACCTAGAATTGGCCATGTCTGCCGATCCCTGAAGCAAACCTGTTGGCGCCCAGATTTGTTTCACCGCTATTTACTACATCGTTACCCTTAAGAAACTCCTGTTTCATCCCATCCGTAAAGCTCATGTCAAATCCTTCATAAACGGAGGCCCGGTCACTCAGCATGCATTTGCGGGGAAAGGCCGCGATTTGCTCGGCCAGTTTTTCAGCTTCTTCCCGGGATTTGCCTGAGGGGACAA
>CAZACF010000251.1:0-2654 GCA_964483565.1 uncultured Syntrophomonas sp.
TTACCAAAATATCTACATCGCTATTCATACGTAAACCACCCATTACTGCCGAACCTCCCTGGATCTCCGACAAGTATTGAGCGCCAATGGCATATACACCGTCAATGCCTTCCTGACAGTGCTGCAATATGTTCTTGAGTTCAGGTGTATCAGGGTATTTTTTAATCATTTCCACCATGCCCTCGGTGCAGGTGATCGGGCAGGATACGCAGGCTTCGCCGTTCTGATAGATGATAAACATTTTAATGAGTTTTACCCAAGGGGAAGTGTGATCGGAAAAGAATGCTTCGGAAAATATTTCTCTTTCCATCATTTCTGTTTCGCGGGGACGTACGATCCTGTCGATGCGGTTGTGATGGCCGTCATAATGCATCATATACGGTCTTTTTTCCGGCCAGGCGATTGACTCGGCCATATCTCTCCATCTGAATGAGGCTTTTTTTGAAACATTGCGGGCCTCTTCGTCTATCTTTTGCCATTCATTCCCGCAATAGTGCTTGACCACCTGCTGAATAAAGGGATCATCGGCATAGTAATCAACATTTTTGCGCCATTCCAGGAACTCATTAAAAGTGTATGGGTTGTCTCTGGTCGGCAAAGACATGCCATCACCCTCCTCCGCTTTTTGTAATCAGATTGGCAAGCTGAATTATTTTCTGATTATTCTCATTATTGCATATTATTGATTGGATTGTAACAGAACTGGAAGTAAAAGATCATCCATTTTTGTTACACTAAGAACGTCCCGGTGTAACAGTAGGAGCCCAGCACCCTGACCTCCGCTGCTACCTTCATCAGGGCGGTCAGCGTTTGGCTGACGTGCGCTTCCTGACGATTTCCTTCAATGTCGATGAAAAACAGGTATTCCCCGATGCGGGTGCGGGCAGGGCGTGATTCGATTTTACACAGATTGATGCCGCGCAGGTAGAATTCCCGCAGCACTTCATAAAGGGCACCGGGACGATCCACCACATAAATTAGCAGAGAGGTCTTGCCCCCGGATGGGCAGTGTGCCTCATCACGGCTCAGCACCACAAAGCGGGTGGCATTGTTGGACTGGTCCTGGATATCTGCCGCCAGCACTTTCAAGCCGTAGGTTTCCGCCGCGGTCAGGGTCGCCACTGCCGCCCAGGTCTCTCCCGAAGTCGCCACCATGCGGGCGGCTTCCGCGGTGCTGTGCACCTCCCGCACCGGCACGTCCGGGTAGTGGCGGTGCAGATATTCCTGACACTGGGCCAGGGCCTGCCCGTGTGAGAGGATGCAATCAATCTTTTGTCCTGACGAGTGGGGGTGAATCAGTAAATTCTGCCGTACCGGAAGAATGATTTCGCCGGCAATTTTGACGTCATCATCGCCTGTCAGCAAATCAAGAGTCTGGTTAACGGCGCCTTCATAGGAATTCTCAATGGGCACAATCCCCTGACAGACATCGCCGGCGGCTACGGCCTGAAACACCTGCCGCAGGGAAGGCAGCGGCAGCAGTTCCAGTTCCTTTTCGCCCCGATATTGCCGGGCGGCCTGCTCACAGAAGGTTCCGCCCGGTCCCAGATACGCGATTTTCTCTGCCATATCAATGTCCTCCTGCCACAAGGTTGCGCTTTACGGCCGGGGCCAGCACCTGCAGCTGTCCCATCAGTTCCTGCAATCCGGCAGGAGTCAGGGACTGGGCGCCATCAGATACGGCTTTGGCCGGGTTGGGGTGCATCTCCAGAATCAGTCCGTCAGCGCCGGCAGCAATGGCGGCCATGGACATGGGCCCAACCAACTGGTAATCGCCGGTGCCGTGGCTGGGGTCAACGATAATCGGCAGATGGCTCAGTCTTTTTACCACCGGTACCGCGCACAAATCCAGGGTGTTGCGGGTATAGGTCTCGAAGGTGCGGATGCCGCGTTCGCAGAGGATGACCTTCTGGTTGCCTTCGGACAGGATATATTCCGCCGCCATCAGCCATTCTTCAATGGTGGCCGACATGCCACGTTTTAAAAGCACCGGCAGATCAGTCTGCCCGGCGGCTTTGAGCAGGCGGAAATTTTGCATGTTGCGGGCGCCGATTTGCAGCATATCCACATAGTCCAGCGCCATGTGCAGGCTGTGTTCGTCGATGACCTCGGTCACCACCGGCAGTCCGGTCGCATCGGCAGCTTCCCGCAGCAGTTTCAGCCCTTCTTCCTCCAGGCCCTGGAAGCTGTAAGGTGAGGTACGCGGTTTGAAGGCGCCCCCGCGGATCATGGCCGCGCCGGCATCTTTCGCCGCCCAGGCCGCCTGCAGCATCTGCTCGCGGTTCTCCACCGCGCAGGGACCGGCAATTACTGTTAGCTCCTGCCCGCCGATTTTCATGTTGCCGACCTCGATCACCGAGCCTTCCGCTTGTGCCTCGCGGCTGACCAGTTTGAATGGTTTCATAATGGGCACGATTTTTTCCACCCCGGGCATCTGGGTCAATTCCTTCAGGGCATTGCTGGTCAGCGGGTCGCCTACTGCACCGATAACGATTTTCTTTACTCCGTGAATCACCTGATTCTGGAAACCCATATTTTCCAGTCGCTCGTTGACAGCCGTGATTTCTTCTCTCGTGGAATCAATGTTCATAACCAGTATCATTTTTTCTTCCTCCCAATATATAAAAATTGCCCATAGCTCTTCTCCCTGCAGG
>CAZACF010000252.1:0-2625 GCA_964483565.1 uncultured Syntrophomonas sp.
GATTCAGCTTTGCGCTTTGTCAATTTTCTATCATTCAAGAATACTTTTTGAACTGGTCGTGCATTTCCGCTTTTCCCAAAAATAATTCGACCATCCAAAATACGCTTCGCCACTTCCGCTTCATTAAATACCCAATAACGCCCTTTAGGTGGATAAAATACTTCTTCTGTCAATGGATTACTGATTGCAAAATATGGTCCTTTATGATTCGCTGATAAATCCATTGTATCCCACAGACCACGAGAGTCATTATCTGGATTACTGTATGTTGATTCTTTCTGTGAAACGCTAAGTTCATATCCGATATCACAAACCATCGCTATATTTCTTGCATAGACAATAATGTAATCGTGAACTGGTGGAATTACTCCGACATTATTGCCGTTGGTCTTTTTTTTCCATATTATACAGCCAGCAAAATTTATTGCCCCAAATATTTCATTGCAAGCTTTTTTAAGGCTATCTACTTCATTATCATCACAACTGATAAAAATAACCCCATCATCAGTCAGCAAATCCTTGGCCAGCTTGAGCCGTGGATAAATCATATTCAGCCAATCAGTATGAAATCGTCCGTTGCTTTCCGTATTTTGTACCAGGCGATTGCCGTACTCGTCGAATTGTCCGCTGTTGGCCAGATATTCATCAACATCCTGGGCAAAGTCATCTTCATAAACAAAATCATTACCGGTATTGTAAGGCGGATCGATATAGATCATCTTGACCTTGCCCAGATAAGTTTCCTGTAAGAGTTTTAGTGCGTCCAGATTGTCGCCCTCTATGTAAAGGTTTTCGGTGTTGTCAAAATCAACGCTTTCTTCGCGACAGGGGCGCAGGGTCTTGGCGATGGGGGCATTGGCCAGCAGAATAGATTTACGCTTGTCCGGCCAAGAAAATTGATAGCGTTCCTCGGGTCCTTCCACGACTTCACCGGACAGTTCCTGACGCAGCACATCAAAATCAATAGCCTGTTCAACGATTGCCTTACCATCTTCCCTATAGCCTTTGATGACTTCGGTCAGCGCATTGGGAAACAGCGCTCCGATTTTCTCAATATTTTCATCCACCTTATTCACGGAGTGCATTTTTAGCTTGTCCATTCTCTATTCTCCTTTTCTTCGGTTAAAAAGCTTACTCTTTTCCCATCAAAATCAGTTATTCAAATTTTTCGAATAACTGTCAATTACCTTGAATTCGAGGCAATGAGAATCCGAATTATCGATTATCTCTTATAGACTAAGATTTTTCTTCATCTAAGTGTTTCTTTAAACCCTGCAATTGGGTATATAATTCAAATTTCTTTTTGGGTTGGATTTCGCTTCGGGATAATCGTTCCAATTTTTCGATTTCCTTTTGCAGGCGATTGATTCTATCCTGCTTGTTCAGCCTTTCGTCAATTGACAATTCTGCATGCTGCATGATTGGCTCTGCATTTTGGAAGGCGATCTGCTCAATGAAACCGTCCCAGACACGATCAAGATCAAAGCCTCTGACTTCCAGGGTTATTTTATCATTCTTCATCCATCCGGTTTTGTAAAGCTTGTTGTGATAGAGGGCCAGCTGTCCCTGACCTTCATATTTTATCAGGAATATCAGCTTGTGAGCATTCTGCCGGGCAATGTTTTCTATAATCCGGTAATCCATGGCCGGTTTTTTAAGCTCCAGCGCAAGAATTAAAATTTCCGATACTGCTGTGCCCTGGGCAACATTGATCGTATCCGGGGACAGTTTATATTCCATGACAATCCGTTTTATATCGGCTACAAAGCTGGCGCGGATTTGGTTGGACAGGGCAAGGTTTTTGTAAAAGGCCTCTTTGGGCATGATTCGCCCTACCGCTGCCTGGCCGGGAAAAGTCAGCATCCGATCACCACCATGAAACAAATCAGTTCAAAGTCATCCAACCCGGAAATATTACCGGTGAGGAAGGTGGTTTCTCCGTTACCGAAAAAACTTTCCAGATCGCTTTCTTCCTTAACGGTGATGATGGAAGCGATCGCCTGGTGGAGCAATGCTGATACCGGCTCCATCTTGCGCCCGTCATTGGTAGTCCGGTTGAAGATTTGGCAAGCTTCCAAATCAGGCTTGTTCTTGCCGCGGGAATAAAGGCGCATAATATCAAGGGTAGCTTTGGGTTCGAGATGATTGCAGATGACTTCGCCGTCTTCACCGACATATACCATGTAAAACGGGTGGAGACGGTTCTGGTTTTTAATATTAATGGCCTGGTTGATGTTCTTCAGGACAAATATAACTCCGGGTTTTTCGCCCTTTACAACCGCGTGAATGCCAAACGGCATCCGGTCCAGATGAGGATGCTCTTTGCTATAGGCCAGCAGATCCAGGCGAAATTCGTTCAGGCCCAGATCCATAATCGATATCCCTGTGGTCATATCCTCCAGATCAACCACTTCATTCTGCAGCTTTTCCAGCTGCTGACGGCGATAAAAAAGATCGCCATTTTCATCCTGATTGATGTAATCATCGTCACCGGTAGAAGTCATGACCGAGATTCTCATGCGGGCTTCTACCCGGCTTTTCAGGTTGATATAGTCATCCAGCTCCAGATCGGGCCAGAAGTTAACCAGTTGGATCACGGCGTTGCGGCTGCCGATACGGTCGATA
>CAZACF010000253.1:0-2607 GCA_964483565.1 uncultured Syntrophomonas sp.
TACGTTGACCGTCTCCAAATGTCCATATTTCATACATTCACCCCCACAAACAATGTGTTGCCGCAGCGCCAGACCGGATGCGCACCGTGGTCGGACAGGTCAAACATGCCCCCCCGGAATCTTTGCCGCAGACACGAACCTGGTCCGAGCATATAGAGGGTACGCTTTTTCAGTGGTGTATCCGCATACGTCTCCGAACGGACAAATCCACCACGCCGCAGCAAGGTATACCAACCTTCGGCCAGGATGTCATCCAACTGCTCATCAACGGGCAGGGCCGTTCCCAGCAGCATTTGATAAGAAGCCTGCTGGTCGCCCAACATTATATTTAGCGATTCCGGTACCGGGTGCTGTTCAACATCATATTTGCCCCAGCCGGATGATTGTTTGCCGCCGATTCCCGTATAACCCAGATTAACCAGTAGTTGTGCAAAGATTTCTTGCGCTTTCGGGTCGTTTACCCCAGCGATAATATAGAGCCCGCTGCCTTCAGCAAATTTCCAAGCAGCTACATGGTAGGGCATCGGCTGCTCATTGCCTTTGATCGCTACCCGGGTCAAGGTGCTCAACTGACCAAAGTCATATTCCAGGTCTTGCAGATCCGGTACCGTCGCCGAGAGATTCCGCAGATAGGCGTCGAATTTACTCAGGGGGATGTATTCTATTTTTTTCAGCTTCTTTTTCAGTCCGGAGTCGCCTTCGCGTTGTTTGTTGTCAAGAAACAGGATCGGTTTAGGAAGGAAAATATCCTCCCGATTATATGGCAGTGCATCGGAGATAACCAGATGGCCTGCCCGGAAACGGTTTACCAGAAACTCCAAATGACCAGCACGGGCAGCCTCGCTGCACAGTGCAGCAAAAAGTGTATCGGCATGAATGGCCATCTGCCCGTTATCCAACGAAGGTCCGGCATTGTCTTTGCCTATGTGCAGAGCCGTCGTGAAGCTAAGCTTGTAAAGACAGTAATCCATACTCCTCCACTTCCTTTAATATATTTAAAAGCGTTTCCATGCTTACTGGACAATCCCCGTCTTTCACTTCAATCTCGAAGGCGGAGAAAGCCACCTTGCCATACCCACGGGAACCATGTCCGCCCAGATAGTCCATCGTCAACAGCTTTAAACCGCGGGCGATATTCTCGAAATCCGCCTTCAATTCTTCTGCATTCTCCATGTCATATACCAGGTGGACACCGAATTCGGTTCCTCTGACGACCCGTTCGATCTGCCGGGGATTAGCCACTGAGGTAAGTCGACTGATGGTGTTTTCAAATTTCACTTCCGTTAATCCGCCCCTTTTCACCAGTTCATCGGCATTGAGTAAAAATGCATCGGCAAACTGCAACCTGGCTGCCTTGGGTTTTTCGTTTTTGCGGTTGTTGCCTGCCGATCCGAACAGTCTCTTTATTTCCTGAGGATCGTCTGCACTTTCTTGGGTAATATAATGGTTTTTAACTGCTTTGGCCAGCAGTGTGCGCATTTTCCCCTTGAGGCTGGAGCCGGGCAGCATCGGCCTGCCGGTCAGAGCATCTCTGATGACAGGACTGTCCACCGCACCAATGGCTGAAAAGGCTGAGGAACCCCCGATATGCATACCTGTCAAGACTGTCAGTTTGCATTTGATCAATATTTTTCCGTACATGATATCTGCCCCCTCCTTTAATCTCTGCCGCCATGGAAACGATGGTATGCCACCAAAGCTTCCATATAACGGGCAAAGTCGATAAAATTCTTTTTACTGTCGCCGATGGCATTCAAGAGATCAAGCAATCCGGCTTTATCAACGAAAGGTTTTACGACTCTGGGTTCCCGACCGCTTTCATAAACCAGCCTGACTTTAAGATATTCAATCCGGCTTTGCAGATTCAAGTCAAGTACATCGCTCTTGTCAGCCAGAACATCGTTGTAGATCTCACTGACCATGGCCAGAATATTTCTGATTTTGCTGGTCGTAAAACTTTGAAAGTCTCTTCCCATGGAACTTTTTAAAGCTTGAATAATCCCTTCTGCCTGGGCAGCGTAGTTTTTTTTCAGGACAAACTTGCCTGCTGATGGTTGCTGCGTCGGAGCAGCAGGTTGTTTTGGCGCCTTGTACCCCGCTTTTTCAAAGGCTGATTTCATATCATCCGCCATTTCTTGATTCCTCCTTTGCTTCTCGGTTATTATACGTGTACAATACCAAAGCCGTAAGCAACTGCCTACGATCTTGATCATTTAAAGCCCATTGATAGATATAGCGGGAAAAATCAGCATAGATTTGTTTGAGTTCTGGTGAAGCGTCCTTGCCTGGTTCGCGTCGGGCCAATAAATAGGCCAATCGGGCGATATTGATCCGCCCGGGCTCATCCTGACGCAGCAGTTCAACGATGTCATATAAAAAACTGTTGCCATATCCGTCATTACGGGTAAACAAATCACCAATTAGCTGATACTTCTCGCCCATCACTTTGTCGGCAAATGTGTCCCAGTCATAGGTATGGTTGGCCCTCATTTCCATACGGAATTGGTCCTCCTCGATCACCTGAGTCAGTTCCATACCCAGCAGGGATATGGAATTCTTTATCTTGCCAGAATGTTCATGCGCTTTGGCCTTTCCTTCAAGTATCTC
>CAZACF010000254.1:0-2594 GCA_964483565.1 uncultured Syntrophomonas sp.
ATACCGGTTTTGTGTCCGGCCTCTTCCAGGATAGCTTTGATCAAATGGCTGGTGGTCGTCTTACCATTGGTTCCAGTCACGCCAATGACCTTCAAATCGCGGGAAGGCTGACGGTAAAAGTTTGAACTAAGCAACGGCAATGCACTGCGGCAATCTGTCGTTAAAAGAAGGGTAACGTCATCCGGCAACTCAATCTCCTTTTCGGCAAGAATGACCCTGGCACCGTTAGCGATTGCCTGGATGGCAAATTGATGCCCGTCGGTTTTCAAACCGGGAATGCAAACGAACAGAAAACCTTCCGCCGCTTTCCTGGAATCATAACACAGGCCCTGAACATCAATATCATTTGTCCCTTTTATCAGTCTATAATCAAGACCCTGCAATATTTTTTCTATATGCACCAGTGACTCCTCCTTTCAATCATCTGATATTAGCTTGGATCTTTTATCCTTTATTGCATACAGAGTTACTAGCCACCTCAACGAGTCAATCCTGCAGGGGTCTAAACTTTACTTTGATCGACGAGCCGGTAGATATCACTTTACCGGGCTGAGGTGATTGCTCATAACTGATGCCGTATCCCTGGGGTGACAAATGCAGGCCTAGATCGGATAGTATTTTAGCCACTTCCTTCATTGATTTACCCTCAAGATCGGGGACAGTCACTTCGGCCCCTGCATTTTCTCCGAAATAAGGGGAGAGGTAGAGAATTATTTGGGAACCTCGGGCTACTCTGGTTTGCGCTTTAGGAGTCTGTTGCCAGACCAATTCACCTTCCCCTTCCACCTTGGCGTTCAAACCCCGGTTATTTAGGCTGCCTAGCGCCTCGGACAACGGCAAATTAACCAGATCCGGAACCAAAACAGTATCTGCCGTGTTTTGCTCTTTTTCGGTCAAATTGGTTTCACCCCGCAAGGGAACGTTTAGATAGCGCAGAGAATCCTTCAATATTTCCCGTACTCCCGGCGCAGCAACCGTCCCTCCATAGTAAGGGTAGCCCTGGGGAGCATCAACAACGATGATACATACCAGACGCGGATCATCTGCCGGGGCAAATCCAATAAAGGATGAAACATATTCCCCCTCCATATAGCCTCCGCCGGGTTTAATTTTCTGGGCGGTACCGGTTTTACCTCCCACCCGGTAACCTTCAATATAGGCATTTTTACCCGTCCCCTGGGTAACCTCACCTTCCAAAATCAAGCACAATTTTTTAGCCGTTTCTTCAGAAATGATCCTTTTAACCATCTGCGGTTCATTTTTCTTGATTACTTTGCCTTCAGCATCAACGGCTTCTTGCAAGAGATAGGGTTTCATTAATTTTCCCCCATTTGCCACTGCTGATACAGCCGTAACCAGCTGAATCGCTGTAACTGCGTTGGCCTGCCCCATGGCCATGGTAGCCAGATCCAATTGGGTAGCCCTGGCCTTGGGAACCAGAATACCCTGGGCTTCTCCGGGCAAATCAATGCTGGTCTTGCGTCCGAAGCCAAATCCAGTAAGATACTGATAATATTTCTCCATTCCCAGATCCAAGCCAACTTGCACAAAACCTACGTTACATGAATTCTCCACGATCTGGGCGAAGGTTTGATTGCCATGGGCCTTGCCGTTGGCACAGCCAATGTTGTGTTTCAAAACTTTAATATGACCGGGACAGAAGAAATGACTGCTGTCATTGACCACCGCTTCTTGCATGGCCATAGCGGAGGTGGAAATTTTCATGGTCGAGCCAGGCTCATACGCATCATTGATCGCAAAATTACGACGATTATCAGCCGGATACTGGTTATAATTGTTAGGATCAAAGGTGGGCCGGGATGACATGGCCAGGATGGCGCCAGTAGCAGGATCCATGACTATCGCTGCGGCCCGCTTGGCTTTAAACTCCTTGAAGGCTTTGTCGAGTTCACGTTCGGTAATATATTGAATGGTTTCATCCAGAGTGAGGGTCAGATTGGCACCATCGACCGGGGCGATATATTTGTGCATGGCTTCCGGAATACTGGCTCCGGCGGCATCATGTTCAATGATGATGCGCCCCTTCTTCCCTCCCACCAGTTCATTGTAATAATTATCAATGCCTTCCAATCCGGTATTGTCGGTACCGGATATGCCAAGGATATGGCTGGCCAGACTGCCACGGGGATAAAAACGACGACTCTCCTCGGTCAGTCCAATTCCAGCCAGTTCAAGTTCTCTGATTTTTTTAGCAGCGGCAGGGCTGACCTGTCGTTTGACCCACTCAAAGGAGCTGGCACGGGTGATTCTCTTTAATAAGTCAGCTTCATTCATATCCAGGATTTCGGCTAACTGTTTGGCAATCTCGGCAGATTTTTTGGATTTATTGATTTCGGCTGGTATGGCATAAACCGAATCGGTACTGATGGAGATGGCTAATTCACGACCATTGCGATCCGTAATGACACCTCGTTTGGCTTCCACCGGTACATCCCGCATACGATTCTGGGTAGCCTTGGCAGAAAGCTCGGCTCCCCTAACAAATTGAACCCAAAATATCCTGGTTTCCAAGGCCAGGAACATCACGATAAATAATAAAAAAAGCGCCAAGATACGCTTTCTTACCAGCAAAC
>CAZACF010000255.1:0-2584 GCA_964483565.1 uncultured Syntrophomonas sp.
GGATGTCCTGCCCAAAAAACAAAAACTAATCACCATTGGCCCGGAGAATTATATTGAAACCGCTGCCCGATTGATGAGGGAACATAAAATAAGCGGCCTGCCGGTGGTCGATGATCATGAAAACTTGGTCGGGATCATTACCGAAACCGATATTTTTGATGCCTTCATTGATATCCTGGGCGTCACCCGACCCCATACCCGGATTGACTTTTACACCTCCGACCGTCCCGGTACAATCGCCGGCATCACCGGTCTCATCGCTGAAAAAGGCAAGAATATAGTGAACACCGTGGTTTTTTATGATAAAAAGAAAAACAAATATAAAATGGTCATCAGAATCGAAGAACTGGACTGCCAGGATGTAGTAGAAGCCTTAAAAGACCGCGGCCACGAAGTAGAATCAGTGATCATCACCCATCCCGAATAAGAAAAATCATAAAGAGGAGGGGGGCAGGCTTTGAATGGCGGGCAGACTTTTTAAAGTCTAAGCCGCGCAAAGTCAGCCCTCTTGTTATGTCGAATACCGCTTTGTCATCCCTGAGGAGCCGCAGGTGAGGAAGCCACGAAGCCAATAGCATCAAAAAGATAAGAAGCAAGCGAAGTGCAGCCAGAGTGCCGGCGGATTTCGTCTCCTGATAGTGGGTTTGACTTTTTACCCAAGGGATAATATACTCATGTAGCGAGCAGCAAGGAGTGAAAAAACTAAATAGGGAGGCGGATCGGTCCTGGTGGGTCGCCCGGACTTCAAATCCGGTTTGCGCCGTAGTGATCCTGCGGCGGGTGGGTTCGATTCCCACACGCCTCCGCCAGCATAACGAATTAACCGGCACTTCAGACGATGAGGTGCCGGTTTTAAGCACTAAACAGTGGCATTTAAAGGCCTGCTCCCGAAAAATACTCTGCATACTTCACCACATTAAAAAGCCGTTTATTCTTATATATCCGCTCCTTGCCCAGCTTTTCCGATACCAGAAAGCCTTCCGCTTCCAGAGCCGACTGGTAATTGACGGTGGTGGTCTGAAAACGCTTAAACCGTCAGCGATATATTTACTCTTTATCAAACTTGGTCTTAAACTCGACCAGATCACTTCGATAGCGATAAGGTACGAATTGGGCCTGCAGGCGGGGATTACGGCGGGACTCAATGCCGATTTTATCGAAGTAGAGCTGCCACAGTTCCTGGTAGTACTGCTCATTTTGGGTGAAGAGGAGTGGTCCGGGGTGAGGGAAGTCAGTGATATACCATTGGCGTTGGTAACGAGCAGAGTCTTCAGCGGCATGCTGCCCGTCATACACAACCGCCAGGTCTCTTTTGCGGTCGTGAATGATCCAGCGTTCGCCGGCCAGACGATCGGCAAAATGATCGGCGATCAGCGGCAGGATATAATGATCGGGAGACAAAACCGCATATAAAAAATTTCCCGCATCGGCAAACCGCAGCAATCCCAGGAAGCGATGGACTTCAGCGGTTACCTTGTGGGCAATCTTTTGCAGCGGGTAAACATCGAGATGGGAATAATAAAGATCGACCTTGGCCCCCAAGCGAAATCCCAAAAGAAGGTAATGGAGAATGAGAATTTCCTTGTTGGCAGCGGAAGAAACAAAGACATGATAAACCAAATCCAGAGACGTCTTGGAGATTTTTTGTTCGATCGCGGTGGATACCCGCGCGGCCAAAATGGGGTCAGTGATCACCTCCGAACTGTCTGTCATCAGGGCCGGTTGGTAGGACTCCTGCTGGTAAATGCCGCTGGCTTTTTCTCTATAATAATGATAATAGATGCAGGTCAATAGCCCCTCAAAACTGCCATCATATAAGTAATCCATCAAATCTCTCCCTGATTTGGCTTCAGCTATTTTCGGTTAAAAACCAAAATGCCCTAATGATCCAGTGTATCCTTTTAAGTTTGGCTTCACAATTGCTTATTAAAACAGGCTCAATTGAACGGTTGGCGGCTCGGGCAGCAAAATCCGGCGGATGGTCATGGGATCGAGCGGATGATGGCCGGGATAGACTCCTTTGCAGGTAATGAAATATTGGGCCCGTTTAAAGACAACCCCCAGTTTCTTTAATTCATCTACGGAAATGGCGGCCACCCGTCGCTGGCTGATGATGCGCTGGGCAGATTTGGGTCCGATCCCCGGAATCCGCAGCAGTTCTTCATAGGAAGCCCGGTTGATTTCCACCGGAAACAATTCCAGATGACGAATGGCCCAGGCGGTTTTGGGGTCCAGCTCAGTGTCCAGGTAGGCTTGGACCGGATCCAGAATTTCTTCGGCTTTAAAATGGTAAAAGCGCAGCAGCCAATCGGATTGGTACAAGCGATGTTCCCGCAGCAGCGGCGGCGCGGTTGCCAGGGCCGGCAGGCGGGAGTCTTCATTGACCGGCACGTAGGCGGAAAAATAGACCCTTTTCATGTGAAAGCGCTGGTATAAAGACTGGGTGGTCTGCAAAATGGTCAAATCGCTGTCCGCCGAGGCGCCCACAATCATCTGGGTCGATTGCCCGGCCGGAACAAAACGAGGCGCATGCCGCAAGTGTCTGCGGTCTTCCTTATGGAGCTGAATTTGCTCCTTGAGTTGC
>CAZACF010000256.1:0-2527 GCA_964483565.1 uncultured Syntrophomonas sp.
TGGAAGCGCGGGCGCAGAATATTCTCTTTTATGTTACTTCCAACCGTCGCCATCTGGTCAGGGAGAACTGGAGTGATCGCCAGCATGGCGAGGAAGAGGTTTTTCCACCAGAGTCCCAGCAAGAAAAACTCTCTTTTGCTGACCGCTTTGGCATAAGTCTGGCTTATTTGTCTCCCGACCAGGAACTCTATCTGCAGATGGTGACGGAGATGGCTAATGATGAGGGAATCTCCCTGGAGGCAGAAGAGCTAAGAAACCAGGCCATCCAGTGGGAACTGAGTCATCATGGCCGATCGGGCCGTTCGGCCCGCCAGTTTATTGATGACTTGTTGGGGAGGTTATAATTGGCTGCGGCGCAGGTCATCAGGGGAGCTTCTTTATAATGAAATCCCCAGAATTTTCAAAGCCGGCTCCAGTTCCTGCCGGTCACTCAAAACTTTGCTAAACAAATCTCCACGCCGGGCCAGCAGTCCCGGCATTGTTTTTATAGTGAACTGTGTCGGGGCAATGGAGTCCAACTCCTGCCAGACGAAAGGGGCGGAAACGGTGGCTTGCGGCCGGGGCCGAACACTGTAAGGGGCACAGACGGTTTTGCCCAGTCCGTTCTGCAGATAATCAACATAGATCTTTGGCCCCCGCTTGCGTAAGGAGCGTTCGATGGTGGCGGTGTCAGGCAGAACCTTGCTAATCATGGCGGCAATGGCATGCCCGAATTTGCGAGCCTGGGCGTAGCTATAGCGATTTACCACCGGCAGGTATATATGCAGTCCCAACGAGCCGGATGTCTTGGGATAAGTTCGTAACTCCAGCTCATCCATCAGTTGTTTGAGTAGTTTGGCTATGGCCACCACATCAGCAAAGCTATTTTGTTCAGAAGGATCGAGATCAAAGACGATAAAATCAGGGTATTCAATATGATTAATTGATGACATCCAGGGATGGATTTCCAGGCAAGCCTGATTGGCCAGCCAAACCAAATCAGCGGCGCTGTTGGCCAATACATAATGCTTGTTTTGACCGTTCCCTTCCGTCCAGGAATAAGTTTGGATCCATTCGGGCAAATTGGCCGGGGCATTTTTCTGATAAAAAGAAGGACTGTCGATACCGCTCGGAAAACGGGTGAATACCAGGGGACGCCCAGCCAGATGAGGGATCATATAGGGAGAAACAGCGCTGTAATATTCGATCAGATCTTTCTTGCTGTAACCGGTTTGCGGCCATAAGATCCGGTCCAGATTACTCAGTGATACTTCCCGGCCGACGATGTCCAGGGTAGCGGCATGATGCATTGCTTAACCTCCTTTAAATACGGCAATCAGATGCAGTTGCGCTAATAAATGATTGAATAACCGGAAAACGTAGATGCAGGGCTTCGGTCCATTCAAGAAATTCCACCAATACGGTCAGTTTTGGCTCTATAAAATGAGCTTCTGGAGAAACAGGCCCAGCGAAAGGCGAGCGGCTGATTTGCAGATCAGGCAGCGCAGCGCTGAGCGCTTGCCAATGTTCCTCCCGCAGACCATTGGCGGCTTTGCCAATATAACAAAGCTGCTCGTCGCGGTAAACACCCAGCAATAACGAATTTACCTTCTGACCGCTCAGGGTATAGCCGCCCACAACGCACTGCTGGCTTTGACTGGATTTGATTTTGAACCAGTCGTTGTGCTGCCGGCCAGAATAATAAGTACTGTTCTTTCGTTTAGAAACGATACCTTCCAAACCAGCCTCCTGAACCGCTGCCCAAAGGGACCAAGCTTGGGTGAAATTGGCTACATGGTGCAGATGACCCTGGTCAACAAACAGCTTTTCCAACCGATTCAGGCGCTCCAACAGGGGCAAGTCCCGCAGATCCTGGCCGTTCAAAAACAAAAGATCAAAGACCATATAGTCGATCGGCAAGGTTTGGGTAAGTAGCCGGATGGAATTGGGCCGTTTGGACCGGTCTCGTTGCATAACTGCTGGAAAACTAGGCCGGTCATTTTTCATGACGACAATTTCGCCGTCCAGGATTGCGCTGTCAGCATGCAGCAGTAAAGGGAGCTTTTGCAGCTCAGGAAACTGCAGCGTTCGGGTATTCCCCTTTTTATTCAGCAGATATACCTGACCGGCAGTTACCCCGGCCAGGATGCGCACACCGTCCCATTTTACCTGGTGAATGAAATCATCCTGGTCAAGAATATCTTTCCGCCTGATGGGCTCCATCGCCCGATAATTACCTAGCTCGGCCTGCATTTTCAGGTTCCTGTTTTAGCCCGCTTGCCGGTGCTGGCTTTTTTCTTGGCGGCCGGTTTGGATTTTTGAGCTTCGCTCATTTGTACACTGGCTTTTAGCGCTTCCATCAAATCAACTACTTTACCGCCTTGCGGTTCGGGGCTCGGGCTGACATATTCCTGTCCGGCTATTTTGGCTTCAATCAATTCCCACAGGGCCTGCCGGTATTCATCTTCGTAGCGAGCAGGATCAAAATCGATGGATAGGTTCTCGATCAGATCCACGGCCATTTTCAACTCGTTTTGGTGCAGTTTTT
>CAZACF010000257.1:0-352 GCA_964483565.1 uncultured Syntrophomonas sp.
CCTGATGTCATCTTCAACAATCCCAACAATGAGCGCACCCGTATTTTCCTGAAACGCATTCTGGATAATTAACCAAGACCATTACGTCGTTTAAGACGATTGATTTAGATGCCGCAGCTCATGTTCCCGCGGGGAACAAATCCCAACTAAACCATAAAACCGACAGGAATCCCGTGATGAATGCGCCTCCAAGCTGCGCTGCCGCAACGGGATTTTTTGCAAGGTAAAGAGCACACAGTGAACGCTCCAAGCACACCGCAGTAGTTGAGCA
The DNA here is from genome assembly GCA_964483565.1 of uncultured Syntrophomonas sp. Classification (GTDB taxonomy): domain Bacteria; phylum Bacillota; class Syntrophomonadia; order Syntrophomonadales; family Syntrophomonadaceae; genus Syntrophomonas_B. The sequence continues at coordinate 272 of CAZACF010000257.1, forward strand.
CAGAAATATTACTGCTTGCTGTCAGAAGCGTTTTGGTAAATAATAGGAATATACCTGCTAACGGAGGAAGATATTTTGGAT
>CAZACF010000257.1:362-2490 GCA_964483565.1 uncultured Syntrophomonas sp.
TACTGCCAAAATGTGGAAAGAAGGTTGGTTAAAAAAACAAGGGGATATCTATATTCTGAGAATGTTTATGCCTTTTCCTCTGAAAGAAAACAACTGCTTTATCATTGAAGGCGATGACGGCTGGATCGTTTTGGATACGGGTGTCAATTTGGAACAAAACCGGGATCTGTTTCTTTCCGCTCTCAAAACTATCGGCATTACCAAGAGCCGCCTCAAAGCGGTTTATCTGACTCATTATCATCATGACCACAGCGGGTTGGCCGGATGGCTGCAAGCCCAGGCTGACATCCCGGTTTATCTTCCGGTCGATGATCTGGTCACTTGGCAGCGCTTCATTGATACGGAAAGTTATTTTGACGTTGCAGCGCCTGCATGTCTGAGTGCAGGTTGGCCAGAGGCATTCGTCCATGAACTCAACGACAATATCCAATTTATTAATACCTATATTCAACCGCTACCCGAATTTATCCCCTATTCGGCCGGGTTGAGCTTGAATCTGCATGGACAGGAGTACAAGGCTATCGCTGTACCCGGTCATTCGGATGGTCATGTCGTGTTTTACAACGCCGCTGGCGAAATCCTTTTTACCGGCGACAATGTGGTCGATCATACCATTTTACATCTGACCGACTGGCCTCATACCTATTTAAGCAATCCCTGTGATGTGCATCTGCAGGCACTGCAGGAAATGCAAATACTGGCTGTCAATCTGGCCATCCCCGGTCATGGCAAAACCTTTACCGATCTGCGCGGCAAAATCGATCTGATTGCGGCCCATCACGAGAAACGCAAACGGATTGTATATGATGCGGTCAAAACACCCTCAACCGCCTGGGAAATAGCTGCAGATGTCTTTAAACCCAATCAGTATATTCACATCCGCCGCTTGGTGCTGGCTGAAACCCTGGGCTATCTGCATTCCCTGCTCAACCAAGGCCAAGTGCAACGAGAACTGACCAACGGCAGCTATATTTGGGTGCCAGGCACCTAACTTTCTAACTTTCTCTCCGCGAGTTAGGGAAGGTTCGAGACCACTGAACCTTGCCTTGCCTTTTTTCTAGCGGGGTCATTCAAGCCCAATTTTCATCTAATGAAAACGTTTGCCCTAATCTGATGCTTATGCATTAGCTCTTTCAATTTTTCCTTAATAAAAGGCTGGAGAGTCAGCTTTCACCGATTTGAGAAAACTTGGTAAAAGATGTCAGTAAATCCGCGCTGCAATAAAAAAAGCGGATTGTTCTATTATCAATCCGCTTTTTATATTTTCAATTTTGCGATGAGCTCCGTTTCGGTTACGCCAATGATCTCAATTAATTTATGCCGGGATGATTCGCCTTTCAGCAGTTTGACATTCTTTTTCGGGATCTGCAGCAGCTGAGCCAGAAAATTGACCAGCGCCTGATTGGCTTCTCCTTCCACCGGTGGTGCGGTCAGCTTGATCTTTAATCGACCGTCCTGCTCACCCACCACCTGATTACGGGAAGAGCGCGGCTGGACCTGAACTTCCAGGCAAACACCTGCAGCACCAGGGGTAATCTTAACTGTCATCTCGCTTCCCCCGGCGCAACACTGTGTAGTTTCTCAAGAATCGCTTTGGTATCTTTGCTAAAAAAGAACTCACTAAGTTCCTCAGTCTTGCGCTGACTCTTTTCAAGCATTTCCAATTCTCCGCTGACTTGGGCTTTAATTTCAGCTGTCATCATGTTGAGCCGCTGCAGAACTTCCTGATAGGCTTGAAAGATTTCGGCGATTTTTCGGCGCGATTCCTCTTGCATCAGATCGGCTTCCTTTTGGGCATTGGCTTTAATCATTTCGGCGGTTTGTTGGGCCAGGATGAGACTGTTGTTCATGGTTTCCTCGAGCTTGCGGTAGTGATCCAACTCATATTGGGTTTTCTGAATGTTCTCCCGTAACAAAACATTTTCACTATATAGGGTTTCATAATCCTTGGCCAGATTAAAGATAAAGTTTTTTACTTCTGCTGGATCGTAGCCACGCATTTTTTTTCGGAACTGTTGATTGCGGATCTCCATACCGGTAATCATTTGCCCATCTCCTTTCATGTCTGAAGCCCTGACAGGGGGACGGTTCTTTTGTCAGATAGTTTTTTATTCTTTTGGTTTAACAC
>CAZACF010000258.1:0-2466 GCA_964483565.1 uncultured Syntrophomonas sp.
CTGTAATTCAGAATAAATATGTAGCCATTACATTTTTGTTTTCAACAACATAAAGGAGTAAGGGTCATGTCAACCGATATAAAAGAAATTGAACTTATTTTAAAAATGCATAATATCAAGCCGTCCCATCATCGTATTAGAGTTTTACAATACCTCATAGAACGCAAGAATCATCCCAGCGTGGATTTGATTTATCGGGAACTGATCCAAGAAATTCCCACCTTATCAAAAACCACGCTTTACAACACGCTGAACTTGTTTGCGGCTAGAGGTATCATCACTACTCTCAATCTGGAAGAAAACGAAAGCCGCTACGACGCTGACATTTCCTTCCACGCCCACTTTAAATGCACGCATTGCAGCCAAATCTATGATATCCGTCTTGAATTGTCCCAGCTTGAATTGACAGGACTGGAAGGCTTTGAAGTCAACGAAAGTCATCTTTATTTCAAAGGCATCTGCCCGATTTGTATGAAGAATCAGGATGAGCATATGAATTAAATCATTTTATTATTAAATGACGCCATGGACTGCTCTTTACCGAGCTTAAAAGCACTACTTATAAAATATTTATAAATTCTCACTCAAGCCCCCGTATCATTATTATTGATCAGGGGGTTCTTTGCCGTTCAACAGTTGTTGACGCTGTTTATTTGCCTATTTCTCTGCTTTTTTTATAATAGAATATCGTAAAAAGCAGGAATTATCAGATTTGTGGTGAAATAGTGTACCAGAGATATTCCCAAAACGTAAATATGATCTCACTGTAAAAGTGTATTTATACGCTATACCCGTAGCGGGGACTTTAGTCTCCTCTGTATATCGGCATTTAAGATATAGTGGGAGACTAAAGTCTCCTCTACCAGTATTAGTAACTGGTTTTTTTGCAGTGGAATCAAATATACAAAATTTTCTTTTTCATCTTATTATTTTCAAATTACCGTTAGTTATTACATCACCAAATATAAATAAAATTGACGATGTTACTTGTAATTTCTTATATAATGCAATATGCTATAATTTACAGAATATTGTAACAAAGGTGCATCATGGTGATTTTTATTGCTACTGGTTGCCTGGCATTTATTTGTTTTGGCATATTTGATGTAAATAAAATAAAATTTATGAGTAAAAACACAAATATTCTGGTTGTATTTGGAAGCTTAAGTTTGGCTTTGTCAACCGTAGCCATTATAGCCAGCCCGCAAAGCTCAAGGATTTCAACGCCATGGCAATGGTTGGGGCTGGGGTTCGCTATTTTGGCGTTGCTTGTATTGATTTATACTATTTTTGGCGCAGTACCATTTAAAAAGACCTACATTGAAACCAACAAGAGGAATACCGTTGTCAACACAGGGATGTACGCACTTTGCAGACATCCGGGAGTATTATGGTTTTTCCTCTTTTATTTCCTGATGGGACTGTCATTAAAAAACGGAGTATTACTGACTGCAGCATTTATTTGGACGTTTCTTGATATTGTTTATGTTTATATTCAGGATCGCTGGATATTTCCTATTATCTTAAATAATTATTATATTTATCAAAAGCAAGTTCCCTTTTTGATTCCTACTATGGCAAGTATCCGTGTATTTTATCATCGCTACCGCGGGAGGTGATTAGATGAACCTGGCAGAACAGTCCTATAAGGAAATAAGCCGTGCGCATTTTAATAAGCAAGCCTCAAAATACGAGCAAACCTGGGACGGAAAATATTGCCGCCAAATGTATGAGCGGGTACTGGACAAAATCGGCCAGTTTCCTTTTGTTTCGCTACTGGATATTGGATGCGGATCCGGCACCATGTTAGCTATGCTGAAAAATATCAGTCCCCATATCGAGTTCTCAGGTATTGACTTGTCGGAACAAATGATTGCTCAAGCCAGGAAAAATGTTGATAAGGAGATTCAACTACAAATCGGAGACGTTGAAAATCTGCCCTGGATTGATAATAAATTCGATCTGGTGTTATGTAACGCTTCTTTTCACCATTTCCCCGATCCTCTGCAGTCATTACATGAAATCCATCGGGTTTTACAACCTGACGGGAGACTGATCATTGCTGATCCTTGGTGGCCCGGGAAAATACGTCGGCCGATCAACTATTACTTGCAATCCCCTTTTAATCAAAGTGGAGATGTAAGGATTTATTCGCAACATGAAATAACAGCACTTTTTACTGCGGCAAATTTCACAAGCGTAGATTGGGAACTTATAGATCGCACCTATTTCATTGTCTCGGCAATTGCCGTCAAACAATAATTAAACACCAAAGCCCTGAATTGGGGAGATATGTTTTATGAATTTGGATCAACTACTTAAAGACAAGCAATATGATAGGATCTGGCAGGAGTACTGCGGTTTTTTGGATTTTTCCCTGGATGAATATATGGAAATACAGAACCGCCTAATGCTGGAGCAGATTGAAATGTACTCCAAATGCGAACTGGGCAGACGGATCATGAA
>CAZACF010000259.1:0-2448 GCA_964483565.1 uncultured Syntrophomonas sp.
GGTCTACGTGTCCTATCGTTCCAATGTTAAGATGAGGTTTTGTTCTTTCGAATTTAGTCTTTGCCATCTCTTGCTCACCTTTCCTTTCAAACTCGTTTAACTTGTTATCGGTAATCCATATCTTCTGGCTACAATTTCCCGGGTTTTGGATTCAGGCAATTGCGCATATCCCTGAATTTTCAAGGAAAAATTTGCTCGGCCCTGGCTGGCTGATCTTAGATTGGTAGCATAGCCGAATGTTTCCGCCAGCGGTACGATGCCTTTAATAATCCTCGTGGTCCCACTTTCCTCCAAACCCAGCACTCTTCCTCGTCTGGCATTGAGGTCGGAGATAACATCACCCAGGTATTCATCAGGAGTTACAATCTCTATCTCCATAATCGGCTCCAAAAGCACTGCCTGGGCCTTGCCTAGCACTTCCTTGAGTGCCATGCTGGCTGCAATTTTGAAGGCCTGTTCGGTTGAATCTACTTCGTGGAAGGTTCCTCCCACCAATCTGATCTCAATATCGTCTACTGGATATCCAGCCAAAATCCCGGCTTGTAATGCTTCGATAACCCCTATCTCGGCAGCTGGCACAAATTCTTTGGGTATTGCCTGGTTACTGCAATCCTTGAATACCTTGCCCTGGCCCTGGGTTAAAGGTATTGCCTCCAGGATTACATTGGCAAATTGTCCGTGCCCGCCGGTTTGTCTGGCAAAAGTTGCTTCTGCTCTGGCTTTGCCGGCAACTGTCTCTTTATAGGCTACTCTCGGCTTGCCTACATTGGCATTCACTTTAAACTCTCGCAGCAGACGGTCGATGATGATTTCCAGATGTAATTCACCCATCCCGGAAATAATCGTTTGACCATTATCAGCATCATATCTGGTTTTAAAACTAGGATCTTCTTCCGCCAAGCGTTTCAAGCTGTCGCCAATTCTGTCCTGGTCGGCTTTGGTTTTGGGCTCAATGGCAACATCAATAACTGGCTCCGGAAAGTCCATTGCTTCCAGAATGATTGGATGGTCTTCCGTACATATGGTTTCCCCTGTACTTGTATCTTTAAAACCAACTCCAGCCACAATATCACCGGCACCGGCTTCATCAATTTCTTCCCTATGGTTGGCATGCATTCTGAGTAGTTTGCTGATTCGTTCCTTTTTGCCTTTCACAGCGTTGTAAACCTGGGAACCAGCCTTAAGCCTACCCGAATAGATCCTAAAATAAGTTAACTTCCCAACGTAAGGATCAGCGGCTATTTTGAACACCAATGCACTAAGTAATCCATTCGGGTCAGCTTTCTGATTGATTTCTTCCCCGGTTACAGCATCTATTCCGATTACTGGCGGAATATCAAACGGTGACGGCAAATACTCCACAATCGCATCGAGTAACATCTGTACCCCTTTGTTTTTGAATGAAGAACCACAAAGTACTGGCACCAAATGGTTGGATATGGTTTGTTTTCTCAAAGAACTTTTGATCTCATCAATCGAGATCGGGGCGCCCTCCAGATATTTCTCCAACAATTCATCATCGTTTTCAGATATGATCTCCAGCAAGCGCTCGCGATGTTTGGATGCCTCAGCCTTTTCCTGCCCGTCAAGATCTCTGGTTAAATAGGTCTCTCCGTTGCCTTCTTCATATACATAGGCTTTCATGGCAATAAGGTCTATAACACCCGTAAAACATTCTTCACTGCCTATGGGCATTTGTAACGGCACAGCATTGCTGCCCAGTCGTTCCTGAATCATATTTACTGCTCTGGTAAAGTCTGCACCCACTCGGTCCATTTTATTAATAAATGCGATCCGGGGTACCTGATAACGGTCAGCCTGTCTCCAGACGGTCTCGGACTGAGATTGTACTCCTGCAACTGCACAGAAAATTCCTACAGCCCCATCAAGTACCCGTAAGGAGCGTTCTACCTCCACTGTGAAGTCCACATGCCCGGGTGTGTCGATAATATTGATAGAATAATCCTTCCAATAGCAAGCAGTAGCAGCAGAAGTAATGGTTATTCCTCTCTCCTGCTCCTGATACATCCAATCCATTGCGGCAGTGCCCTTATCAACCTCGCCCATTTTATGGACTTTGCCGGTATAGAATAACATTCTTTCCGTGGTGGTCGTCTTGCCGGCATCAATATGAGCCATAATACCAATATTTCTAATGGCAGCTAATTGTGATTGCACAAGCATTTTATGCTCTCCAGCATTTGTCCTACCAACGGTAATGGGCAAATGCTTTGTTGGCTTCGGCCATCTTGTGCGTATCTTCTCTCTTCTTAACAGATCCGCCGGTGCCATTGGCTGCATCCATGATTTCTCCAGCCAAGCGTTCAGCCATGGTCTTTTCGCCGCGTTTGCGGGTATAACCAATCAGCCATCTGATCGCCAAAGTCTGTCTTCGGTCTGCTCTTACTTCTACCGGAACCTGGTAATTGGCTCCACCTACTCTTCTGG
>CAZACF010000260.1:0-2442 GCA_964483565.1 uncultured Syntrophomonas sp.
TTGCCGCCTACATTAGCGCTAAGACCGGATTTTACTGTCGTTTTGGCTGGAGCTACAGCAAGGTTTACGTCTTTGGCATTAACAACCGCTTCACCGACTCCTGCACCAGTTACATTGGCAGCAGAATCAAGCACTAATTTAACGATCTTGGAATCGTTGATTAATTGCAAATCGACTTTGTTTTTCGGATTATTGACGGTACATAAATTCAAAACACTGTGATCAAGGACAACTTTGGCAGCGCCTTTGATGATGGTGTTACCGGTAACGGTTACATTTTTCAAGGTAACTGTGCCATTCCCCACGGCGGCATCAATAACCAGATCACCGTCGATCATCAGATTCTGCAGCGTTACCCCGTCGGCTTTGATGGTAAGATTGTCTTTTATGGTCCGGGTCCCGATTTCGGGGCCATAAGTTCCGGCTTTATCAAAAACAGTCTGGGTGAAATTTTGAACATCCAAGGCGCGATTCATAAGAACTGCGGCTTCTGCGCGGGTCAAAGATTTGGTGGGCTTGAAGGTACCATCGGGATAGCCGTTCATATAAGCACCCTTGGTCATGGCAGCAATAAAATCTTTGCTCCAGGCTGGGATACTGGTGTAATCATTGAAATAATCAATAACACCATTGCTGATGTCAAGTTTTAATATAGTGGCTAAAATCTTGGCTACTTCCTGGCGGCTGATTTCCGCATTGGGTTTCATGGTTCCGTCTTCGTATCCGGCTATGTATCCGGCAGCTTTGGCTTTGGCAATTTCCGGTGCAAACCAATCGCTGGAAGAAACATCAGTATAATTGATGGGGGCGCTTTCTTTATAGGAAAATGCCCGATTGGCCAAGGTAATAAATTCAGCACGAGTAATGGTGTTACTGGGTTTAAAGGTGTTGTCCGGATACCCGGTAATAATTCCTTTGTCACTCATACTCTGAATCTGTACCTCAGCCCAGTGACCACTTACATCACTTAATTGGCTGGCTGCTGTTGCGAATGGTACTGTGCAAAATATCGCGAATACCATCATAATAGCAATGATAAAGCTCAAACGTCTATTCTTTTGCAAACCCTAATACCCCCTTATTTTTTTATCGTTTGGCATGTATATAGAAGAATCATTTATTATTAACGATCACCTCCAAAAAGTAACGCAACAAGGCATTGCCTTTGATTTCAAAATTATACCTGTTAGGTTGATGTATATTAAATTGTATAATTTCCTATATATTACCATGGGATTGGTCAAGCTGTAAACAGTGTCATATGTTGAGAAGAAGAAAAAATAAGCAATTATAAACAAGATTTAGCAATTTATCGGCCTTTTTTAATTATAAGCCCGATACTTTCTTCGATCAAGCATTTTTTATGAGTACTTGACGCAGATGTTGCGGATGAGGTTGCCGACGTCCTCGACATGGTCGGTGGCGGTCTCAATATGCTCGTAGATTTCGCGCCATTTGATGATGTTCAAGGGGTTGTCTTTTTCTTTCTCAAAAAGATCTGTCAGTCCACTGCGATAGAGGCTGTCCTGTTTGCGTTCGAGCTTTCTGATTTCTTCGCAGCATTCGAAAATGGCTTTTTTATTGCTTTCCATTTTGTCAATCAGTTTGAAAGCCTTTTGCTGTAACAGCAAAGCATCATATAGAACCTCTGCCATTTCCCGCACTCTTTGATTGGGCTGGCCGGTTTTGTACAGGATCATACGGTCAATGATACCGGTAATATAATCGAGGGTGGTGGATAATTTCTGCACCAGCTGAAAGGCATCTTCGCGGTCAAAGGGCATGATAAAGCTGGCGTTAAGGCGTCCGACCAACTGCTCGATGATCCGATCACCTTCGTTTTCCAGGTCCAGCAGTTTGGACATTTTGACATCCAGATCGCGGTAATCGGCGATGATATCATTAAGTATGTCTCCCCCTCTGACGACAACCTTCGAACTTTCTTCAAAAAGGAAAAACAGGTTTTCATCCTTTCTGCCAAACAGTGCCATTGTTTATCCCCCAATCTTTATGCTTAAGCGGGATTGCTCCCGTTGCCAGCCGATGTTTAAAGAGTGCGCAAGTCAAGAACCGTCCCCGACTTGCGCAAACATTCACTATAGGGCGCGCAAGTAATCCGGGCGGAGATATTTGCGGTCATTTTTTTCGATCATGTCATCGATCAGATTGAGTATTTTTTGTTTGTCTTCGGGCAGCCTGCCTTTGATGGGCAGATAGTTGGAAGCATGATTGCTTCTGAACTCGGTCCCCTGTAGCTCCAGGTTTTCGATCAGGATGCGCATTTCATCCAGGATTTCAAAGGGGCCGGGCAGCTCGAACTCGCCTTTTTGCTGTTTGCGGTAGAGTTGGGTGCCGGGCACCAGCATAAGGGTCAGCGCCCCGATGTAGTCGGGATTCATTTCGTTCATCATTTTGGCGGTATTCTTTTCGTGCTCGACGGCT
>CAZACF010000261.1:0-2428 GCA_964483565.1 uncultured Syntrophomonas sp.
ATTTATTCAAAATGGTGAATTTCGGACAAGTATATTATAGCCACATGAAATCTCAACCGTCAAGAACTTGTTGTATTACCGACGGGAAAGCTTGATGAGTTTTTACTGGTCGGTTTGTCGCTGGCGCAACACTTCATAAATAATTAAACCAGCTGCAACGGATGCATTCAATGATTGAATTGACCCAATTAAGGGGATTTTTACCACCAGATCGCAGTTTTCCTTTACCAATCGCCGGATCCCTTGTCCTTCCCCCCCTACCACCAATGCCACCGGCGTGGGTATCTGGCAACGAAAATAATCCCGTTCTCCGTCCATGTCGGCAGCCACGATCCAAAAACCACTTTTTTTCAAAGTTTTAATGGTGTTGACCAGATTGGTTTCCATGGCCACCAGCATATGTTCCACTGCTCCCGCGGAAGAACGAACCACCGCCGGGGTTATTTCCGAGCTATGGTGACGGGGAACGATGATGCCGTGTACCCCGGCACATTCTGCTGTACGGATAATCGAACCCAGGTTTTGGGGATCTTCTATTCCGTCCAAAATAACGATAAAAGGTTCCTGTTGGGATAAAGCTGCCTTTTCCATTATTTCTTCAACGGATGCATATGCAAAGTTGTCCACCTGAGCGATGATCCCCTGATGATTGGCCTGGGTGTACATTTGATCTAAACGCTGCCGATCAACATACTGCCAGTACACGCCTTTTTTTTCCGCCAGTTTTAATAATTCCTCAATCCGCTTGCCTGTCCGGCCTTCCTGGACAAATATTTTATGAATTTTGCGTCTGCCGTTTAGTGCTTCCATGATACTATTGACGCCAGCTAATTTTTCCTGCATTGATGTTCTCCTTTATTAGATTGTTACTCATCATAAGGAATGTATCTGAAGTGATGAATAAGCGGACTGGGCCAATTCAAAAGATATTGTCCCTCGCTGGCCTGCGGTCCGGCATTATGAATGAGTAAGGGTACGCCGTTGCGGCTGCGCTGGTCAGAAATAATGCCGATATGCTCAAGTGGAGCACCAAAAATGACAATGTCGCCCGCCTGCCAGTTGCTTAAATTATCCGCATCACCAGGCACTATCGTGGTGGTTAATTCCTGGCAATAATGCTGAAAAAAAATCTGCAGGTTACTAACTCTGCGAAAGTCGATATGGGGATCGGGATTAACGCCAGTTGGCCCATATAACTGCGGATTTTCAAGGATGTCACTATCCACCATTTGTTTGAGATCAAGCCCGGCATTTTGAAAACCCCGCCATACCAAGTCAGTACAGGCGCCTTTCCCTTCCGGCGGGTACCCTCCCTGATAGTAGGAACTGTCGTAAAGCGTACCCCGCTCCACTTCCAGCCGTGCCCCGGCAACGATATCCAAAGGATCGGGAATACCATTATGATTGCTATCCTGGGAACTGATCAGGCGGGGCACTTTACATTCAGGGGTAAGGGGAACCTGTTCCAGCAGCGTCTGGTAATCGAAGCGCGCGGTGAGTGGTTCTTTATATTGTAATAACAGTGCCAATCCCGCTGCCGCCAACAGAAGAATCAACCAGCGTCGTTGCGCGGACATTCTGTCATCATCTCCGATTATTCTCTCAATGGTCGTAAATATTTATGCAATCGGGTTGAATACTTCGTCAGTCTGGATGATTTGGGCATAATGCTGGGCTGGGAAATCGCAATCATAATCGATATCATCGAACAAAGCCGGCATTTTTTGCTGGAAGTACAAGAGCAATGGTATGGCAACCTGCCTCATCTGAGGATGAGCGGCGATATCAGCCCGCAATCTGAAAAAATGGCGCCATTCACGCAGGTTATAAGTAACCACTAACTCTGTCTTCAGTGAATTAGGCAAAATAGAACGGGCTTCCTGGGCTGAACAGCCGTTCTCCAGCATGGCCATATAATTCTTTTCCGCTCCCCGGCAGGCTTCCTGCCACAACTGATAACCATCAGGCCGCTCCTTAAAGAAGTATGGTTCAATTACACTGATCTCATTACCAAATTTGTTTTGACTGTAGCGACAATAACGGGTACTTTCCTGACTATAGGCGGCAATGCGATGGCGTACGATTTCATGGGAAATACCGCGATCTACGATAAACATCACGGTCGCCTTTTCATGTTCGATGATGGACTCATGACCCATCGTCAGCTTTGACTTTAAAAAGTTGGGATCGTTGGTTTCCTTCATTTTGTCTTCTGATTTGTAACAGGTTCGGGCATATCTCTCCAGTTTGCGAAATAAGCTTGTATCCAGCTCCGATGCGGGGATCAGCACTTGCGGCTGTAGTATGATCATCTTCCCCATCCTTCCTGTTCTTGATTGATTTTCGCGGTGGAATTGTCTTTTATTATAGCAAAGATTTATACTCTGCTCTTACTATTCTACATTTCTTCCAAGGCGTTATGCAGCAG
>CAZACF010000262.1:0-2415 GCA_964483565.1 uncultured Syntrophomonas sp.
GGCAAAGGCCACTCAGAAAAGCCCAATTGCCGATGATTACTGCTGCTGACGTCAGACAGATGATCAGGGTCAGTTTGGTGCGGGGGTCCAGCTCAGATGCGGCAGTCATCGACGATCAAACCTCCTTCCATGGGCAGGATACGGCCGGCATTTTCACGCACAAAATCCTGGTCATGGCTGATCAGCAGCATGCCGATACCGTTGTCACGCAATCTGGCCAGTACCCGGTTGAAAGTTCGAATCCGTTCCGCATCCAGCCCAACCGTAGGCTCATCCAGCACCAGATATTGTGGATTCAGCGCCAGGCAAGCCGCCAGCACCACCCGCCGTTTCTCGCCCCAGCTCAGATTAAGGGGAAAAGCGCCGCGCAAGTGCTCAATTTCAAACAATTCCAGCAGAGAATTAACAGTCGCTGCAATGTAATCCCGGCTGGCTCCCCGGTAGGTAAGCCCGAAGGCGATCTCTTCTTCCACTGAAGCGGCCAGCAGCTGCTGGCGGGGATTTTGAAAACAGTATCCTACTTTTTGTCCGATGCGGGACAGTGGCAGGGAACAGGCATCTTCCCCAAAGATCAACAGCTGCCCGGCGGCGGGCTTGATGATGCCGGTCAACAGCTTGCCCAGAGTAGTCTTGCCGGCTCCATTGGGGCCGATGAAAGCGGCGGTTTCCCCTTTATATAAACTTATGCTTAGACCATCAATCAAAACAGATTCCCAGGGATAGGCAAAGACTAATTCCCGGGCTTCAAGGGCGATTTCCCGGTTTATGACTGCTCACCTCCTGTTGGAGAAGGCAGCGCCTGCAGCCGTCCTTCTTCCAGCCACCAGATACGATCGGCAATCTCGGTGATTTTGCTTTCATGCTCGATCATAATGATGGTTCGGCCCTGTTGTTTGAGCGCCAGCAGAATTCTTTTAACCCTTTCCCGCATCGTTTGATCCAGCTGAGAGAGGGTCTCGTCCAGAATGATGATGTCCGGAGCCAGGGTCAGTACCCCGCCCAACACCACCAACTGCTTCTGTCCTCCCGACAGGCGGGCCGGATTTTTCAAGCGCAGATCCTCTATCCCCAGCAGTTCCAGGATGCTATTGATGCGAGCAGCAATTTCCTGCCGGGGCAAACACAGGTTTTCCGGGCCAAAGGCCAGTTCATCTTCAACCGTGGGCAAAAATATTTGCGCATCGGCATCCTGAAATACGATTCCCACTCGGCCCTGACGGATGACCCAGCCACTGTATTCACCTTTGATCTGACTGGGAATCAGCCCGCTCAGACAGTAGGCAAGGGTACTTTTACCCCCTCCCGAAGGCCCGGTGAATGCGCTAATCTGACCCGTTTCCAGGGTTAAGGAAATGTTCTCCAGAAGCCGCTTGGGTTGTTGCGGATAGCGAAAGGAAATCTCTTTTGCTTTCAACATATGCATGACCGTTGCTCCGTCTCTTTATTGCACGTCCAGTTCACAAACGTATTTGGCCCAGCGCTGGCTGAAGCGGTCGCCCCGGATGACAATCATATAGGGCCCTTGTCCGTCTGCTTCCCCGTAAGATCCAAGATAGCTGCCGTTATCCTGATAAACCAGATAAATGTTGTCAAATTCCTTAATTTCTTCGACCGTGAGCGGCACAATATAACCGTCCACGGAATGAACCAGCACCCGCTTTTTGCCTTCCAGGGGGATGCCGGCGGCGGTAAAGAGTTCTGCCAGAGCGATGCCGCTATAGGTATGCTCCTGCGGTTTTTCCATCAGGCTACTCTTCAGATGGGCGGTAAACTCAACGGTTTTCATCGTGCTCAAAACAGTCATATCCAGGCGCGCCTTTTCCCGACCATTTTCCAGCACAGCAATCTCAGCGGCCTCCAGCAAGGCCTTCTTCTCCGCTGCATAGCGCTGGTTTAATCCCGCGCCGATGGCGGTGGTGATGACCAACACGGTCAGCACCATGGCAATAATTCGGCTGCTTCTCTGCATTCTCATTCATTCCTATAAATTAATGTTTAGGCTCTTAATCAAATATTAAGTTTGCTGAACCGTTGCGCCACCAGCCAGGCCAGCAAGCCGCCCAGAGCGCCTGACAACGCCCCGGCACTCAAGCTGAACAGCAACGGAATCAGGGGCAAACGGAAAAACACCAGGTTGGACAGCACCACCCCGCACAGGTTGGCACCGATGCAGCCCAGAAACATGGCCATCTTCTCATCTGCCTTTAGGCGGGTAATCCAGTAAAGCAGATCCACCGTCAATCCCGGCAGGGTATAAGTAATCAGGCTGGCGATGCCGTGCGTACCGTAAAAACCAGTCACTATCACCATGATGGACTGCACCAGCCCGATCAGGGTGGCGGTCCCCGGTTTTTTTACCAAGGCCGCCCCCAGCACCAGCCACAGCATATAAAAGCCGCCCGCCAGTGAACCGCC
>CAZACF010000263.1:0-2391 GCA_964483565.1 uncultured Syntrophomonas sp.
CGATTGTTTTTGACTACCAGCAGGTCGGTTCTTTTAGTTTTGACTTCGATGGCGTATGCAGGATCGTACATTCTTCTAATTGCGTTCATACTGTCATCTCCTTTCCTTATAAGTAAGCTGTTTTTCTTACTTAGATATCCATAACCGGTCCGCCATTTTCGTAGAAGTAAGCCAATTTTTCGTTGAGGTAATCTTTGCTGACCCATCTGCCGTCTGCCAGTTTGTAATCCTTGTTGGATTCATCGTTTTTTACCAAGGTCAGATCAGGTTTGTTTACTTTGGTTTCTACGTTGGCTTTTTTATACATATCTCTTATTGCGTTCATGTTTACCGCCCCTTTCAATTTCATAATATTTTTGGTTTTTGCTTTCGTTTGACCATATATAATGCAACTTACGTGCCAAATGTGAAATAAATCTCTAATATAATAATAAAAGCCCAATTTTAGGCGATTTAATCATTATGCCTAGCAGTCAAGACTGGCCTTGGGATGACTACATTAACTGTACCGAAAGTGTAACATATATGAAATGAAACAATTGAAACGTGACACATATGGTACAAAAATGTGTCAATGTAAATAATTGATGATAACAGCTGCCCCTTGGCGGGGAGGCTTATTCAAGTGGGATATAGCTCCTGTCAAGCTGCGGATTAGCTTATCGTCAACTAAAAAGACATGGCAGATATGAGATTGAAGCCCAGCCGTTTGAGGGTGTAAATAAATGGAGGTTTCTGATAAAAGAGGCATATTCCTGCCTGAGTATTTTTGGACTGAGGTGCTTATCTGGTAAAACAGATATGAAAGAAACAAGCATCAATGATGTAATAAATAGGGTAAAATAAGTATAAAGTATAGCAAGATTGAAAAGGAATGGTGACACCGATGACCATATTCGGTAAGGCATTCAAGGCAATGGTAGGAATGGCGGCCGGCGGTGCAGATGTAATTATAACCAAATCGGCGCAAGGTATCGAAAACAAATTTGGGCCAAAAGACATTGTCAAAACCGCTTCGGAAATTGGTTCCGGCACGGTACGGGCAACGGAGATAACAGTTAAAACCATGACCGATGTGGTGGACGGGGGGCTCGAAGCCGGATTTGGATATCTGTCCAAGGATGATGAAAAAAAGAAAAATGGCCTGCTACAAAGCAAAACGGCCGGCAAGGAAATGATGGCCGGAGTGGGCAAGGGCATTGCCTACACTGCAGCGGCTGGAGCAGTGACCGCCGGTAGTGCCCTGACTGCCGGCAAACACTTGATTCAGGGTGAAAAAGGCCTGGCCCTCCAGGAATTTGATCAAACCAAAGGGTATGCCAAACATCTGGGAAAGACAGTGGTGGTGGGGATGTTGGCGGTAGGACCGCCACCGGATGCCTGGCATCCGGAGAGCAAAAAAAACGACTTTTCACCTCAGAATAATCCCGACTAATGGCTTCAAAATGAGAATTGGTCATAAACTTAAGGTTGCTTCACCCTTAAAACCCGGTTTTGGGTTGAAGTGGTCACTGTGACCAATGATTAAAACTGTGTTGTTATACCAGCCGGGTGATCTGCACAAGAAAAAAGACTGTGGGTAGGGAAATCGAGATAAGTTTTATTTTTAAATATATTCGTTGCCCACTTGTAGAAAAAAAGGACATAATTAAATAGTCATAAAAACAGAAAGGAATTTATGCTTGAGTGAAAATTAATCGTTTACATATCCAGGAGTTGATCAGATTGATCAACCGTGCTCCCTATTTTCAAAACCTTTCCATGGTCATTGATGATATGGGGATTGGTTATGCTGTGGTAAAAATTGTCCTGCAGGATAAACATCTTTCCCCCTATGCAGCCATTCAGGGTGGGGTATATTCATCCATCATTGATACTGCCGCCTATTGGGCCCCCTATTCGGAATTACCCGAAGATGTAGGCTTGATTTCCATGGATGTCAACGTTCACAATCTAGCTTCCGTAAACGAAGGGACGATTATTGCCAAGGGGGAAAGGATCAAAATTGGACGCACCATTTGTCTGTCCCATGTTTTGGTGGAGAATGAAAAGGGTAGGATTTTGGCAGAAGGAAGTTCCAAACTGCTGATCACCAAGGGATTGCAGACAATTCCTGATATGACCGGGTATTCGGCTTCCACCATGCCGCCTAAGTTTCTATAGAGGCAATCAAAATAGGTGCAAAGATTATTTCTAGCAGGAAAAGTAACTCGTAGGGTTTCCGTTTTTATAACTTCATCAATAAGTTCATGAAATGAATATTATGCGAAACGCTTAATTGATCAATATGATGTTAGAAGCGGTCAGGGACCCGTAACCATAGTAAGAAGTATGTCCGGAGGTAATCAACAAAAGGCCATAGTTGGCCGTGAGATTGATAAGGACCATAAG
>CAZACF010000264.1:0-2387 GCA_964483565.1 uncultured Syntrophomonas sp.
ATATTTTATGCCCGTAACAATTGATTCTGATAGATGAAGATAATTACTTAAATTTATCCGCTAAAAACACTCTCCGAAATTTGCTGGGATCCCCCAAACAGCGGACAAATGATCTGATTATCAGTCCTTGTTTTTGTTGCGATTGCCGGCTGCCCTGTCGCGTTCGCCCTTATCCAGGATGGTCTTCCTGAGCCGCAATGATTTAGGGGTGACTTCCAGCAGTTCATCATCGTCGATAAATTCCAGACATTTTTCCAGCGACATGCTGACCGGTGTGATCAGACGCAACGCATCATCTGCTCCTGAAGAACGAGTGTTGGTGAGGTGCTTGCGTTTGCAAACATTGACGGTAATGTCAACGCTGCGGGCATTTTCACCTACCACCATTCCGGCGTATACTTCGGTTCCCGCATCAATAAAAAGCGTTCCTCTTTCCTGCGCATTATATAATCCGTAGGTAATAGCCGTGCCGGACTCAGAAGCTATGAGCGAACCCCGGCTGCGGGTACTGATTTCGCCTTTGTGAGGTTCATAATTTTCAAAGGTATGATTCATGATCCCATTGCCTTTGGTATCAGTCATGAATTCACTGCGATAACCGATCAGTCCCCGGGCGGGAATCAAAAACTCCAGTTTCATTACACTGCCGGTACCATTCAGCATGGTCATCAGTTCACCTTTGCGTTTGCCAACGCCTTCAATGACCGTGCCCACAAACTCATCGGGGACTTCAATAAATAGCCTTTCAATCGGTTCATATACTTTTCCGTCCATGGTTTTCAGGATAACCTCAGGACGGGTAACGGCAAATTCAAAACCTTCCCGGCGCATAGTTTCAATCAAAATAGAAAGATGCAGTTCGCCACGGCCTGATACCTTAAAACAATCCGGAGTGATCTCTTCCACTCGTAGTGAAACATTGGAAAGCAGTTCTCTTTCAAGGCGATCACGTAAATGCCGACTGGTGACATAATTGCCTTCCAATCCGGCCATAGGACTGGTATTGACGACAAAATTCATGGAGATGGTCGGTTCATCAATATTTAAAAATTCGATTGGATTGACCGCCTCAACGCTGCACAGCGTATCACCAATGGTGATCTCTTCAATGCCTGAAATGGCAACAATTTCGCCAGCTTGGGCAGTACTTATTTCAACTTTTTTAAGACCTTCATATGAATAAAGGGTATTGATTTTGACTTTTTGCTGTTTACCTTCTTTATTACAAAGGATGGCCTCCTGATTTTTATTTACCGTTCCGTTCAGTATCTTACCAACTCCGATACGGCCTACATAGGTATCGTAATCAATCGAAGAAATAAACAATTGCAGAGGTGCTTCGGCATCGCCCCCGGGGGTGGGAATTTCATTAATGATCATATCCAGTAAAGGCTGCATGTCATCCGCTGGATCATCCATGTTGATTTTAGCAAAACCACCCTTGGCGGAAGCAAAGGCAACCGGGAAATCGAGTTGAGCTTCATCTGCGCCCAAGTCGATAAACAGATCCAGTAATTCATCCAACACTTCATCGGGACGACAATCAGGGCGATCAATTTTATTGATTACCACGATCGGTTTCAAGCCGGCTTCCAAAGCTTTCTTGAGCACAAAGCGAGTTTGGGGCATGGGGCCTTCAAAAGCATCGACCAGCAGCAAAACTCCATCAACCATTCTGACGATCCGTTCAACCTCTCCGCCGAAATCAGCATGACCAGGCGTGTCTACGATATTTATTTTTACATTGTTGTAAAAAATACTGGTGTTTTTAGACAGAATAGTGATGCCGCGTTCTCTTTCCAATTCATTGTTGTCCATTATCCGTTCCGGTACGATTTGCCGGTCTCGAAACGATCCGCTCTGTTTCAGCAGTTTATCGACCAAAGTAGTCTTACCATGATCGACATGGGCAATGATTGCTATATTTCTTAGTGCTTTTTGAGTCATTTATAAAAAAACCTTTCCTAACCAGATGATTAAATTTAAGGAGTATATTATAGAAGAAAGTATCCTTCCCGATGAGATGAGCTAAATCAATTTCTTCATATAAAAACAGCATTCCTATTATAGCAGGGAGATGTTAGCATTACAAATAGAATTATGGGAGTAAAATATCAATTGATTTATCCAATTTAATTATCCGCATGGATCAATTTACTCATTTAATATTGGCAATTTGGCATAAAATAGCGTCAAAATAACAGGAATTATCTTCGAATAAAGGACTAATAAATGACTCGAAAGCAAGGCCCAGCTTGTTCGGATGCCAATAAACGGGACACGTTGCCTGGTGTGCTAATTTAAAAAAACAGTTAAATTACGTTGACAGTTGTCGAATAGGATGATAATATAACTCTTGCGCGGAACGAGAGTAAAGCGCAACGATC
>CAZACF010000265.1:0-2357 GCA_964483565.1 uncultured Syntrophomonas sp.
CAAGGTCGGAGCCGGCTGCCCCAATTGCATATAACCCAGACCAACATCCTGTAAAACCTTCAACTTACGATGCACCTTGGTGATATTTTCAAACAGTACCACCCCTTCATCGATGGTCATAGCCAGAACATCGGCGATATTGTGCCCTTTATACTTGACTTCCAGGGTCTCCCGATTATAGCGTTTGCCTTTGCAGACTTCACAGGGAATATAGACATCCGGCAGAAAATGCATTTCGATTTTGATGATGCCATCGCCCGAGCAGGCTTCACATCTGCCTCCGCGCACATTGAAACTAAAGCGTCCTGCGTTGTAACCTCGGATGCGAGCCTCGGTGGTATTGGCATAAAGCTCCCGTATGCCGTCAAAGGCTCCGGTATAGGTCGCCGGGTTGGAACGGGGCGTGCGCCCGATCGGGGATTGGTCAATATTAATAACTTTGTCCAGGTATTGGGCCCCGACCAGTTCCTTGTGCTGGCCGGGCCGGTGCCGGCCACCGTAATATTTCTTCATCAATGCCGGGTAAAGGATATCTTCGATCAGGGTACTCTTGCCGGAACCTGACACCCCGGTCACAACCACCATCTTGCCCAGCGGTATGGACACATCAATATCTTTCAGATTGTGCTCCCTGGCGCCGCGGATAATTAATTCATGTCCGTTGCCAGGGCGGCGCTCGGCGGGTATGCTTATACTGCGCTGACCGGATAAATATTGACCGGTCAGGGAGTCTTGGCTGTGCATAATATCATCCAGACTGCCGGCGGCCACTACTTCCCCGCCGTGTACCCCGGCACCCGGCCCGATATCGACGATGAAATCTGCATTTTGCATGGTCTCCTCATCATGCTCCACCACGATGACCGTATTGCCCAAATCCCGGAGTCTTTTCAAAGTAACCAGCAAGCGGTCATTGTCGCGGGGATGCAGCCCGATACTGGGTTCATCCAAGACATACAACACCCCCATCAAGGATGACCCTACCTGCGTCGCCAGCCGAATCCGCTGGGCCTCCCCTCCGGAAAGACTGCCGGCTACCCGGTCAAGGGTCAAGTAATCCAACCCCACATCCATCAGAAATCCTAAGCGGGTATTGATCTCCTTGATTACCTGGCTGGCGATGAGACGATCGCGCTCATTCAAGCGCAGGTTGGTAAAGAAATCCTGCATTTGCCGTACTGAATAAGCACTGACATCAGAAATGGACTTCTCGTCCAACAGAACCCACAAGATCTCTGGGCGCAGTCGTTTCCCCTGGCAATGCTGGCACCATCGGCTGGTCATATACTTCTCCAGATCTTCCCGCGAGGCATCTGACTTGGTTTCTGCATAACGGCGAGCCAGGTTGTTGATTACCCCCTCGAAGGCAGAATTGAAATCCCGTTCTTGTCCATAAGAGTTGGTATATTCGATTTTAAAACGTTCCCCGTTATTGCCGTATAAAATGGCATGAACCTGACTGTCACTCAGTTCCTTTAAGGGCTTGTCGATGGGGATCTGGTATTTTTTGGCCATGCCGGCCAGCAGTTGACGATAATAATTGTGAAAATAACCCGCCCAGGGAATTACCGCCCCGTCTTCCAGACTTTTTTCTCGATTTAAGACCAAGTCAGGATCAATCTCTCGTTTCTCCCCCAGCCCATCGCATTCCGGGCAGGCGCCAAAGGGGCTGTTAAAAGAAAACATACGCGGGCTCAGTTCGGGCAGGCTGAAGCCACATTCAGGGCAAGCAAAATCACGGCTGAAGATCATCTCTTCATCCTGGCCGGCATCGCCCAACTTCAATACCATGGCAATCCCTTCACTCATCTCAAAAGCCAGTTCCAGTGATTCAGCCAGACGGCTGCGGATGTCCGCCTTGACCACCAGCCGATCCACTACGGCACTGATGTTGTGTTTTTTGTTTTTCTCCAGCTTGATCTCTTCTTCGGAACTGTATTCATAGCCGTCCACCATCAAGCGGACAAAACCGTTTTTGAAAAGACCTTCCATGGTTTTGCGGTGCTCACCTTTCTGGGCTTTGATGACCGGAGCCAGGATTTTGATCTTGCTGCCGGGCGGCAACGCCAGCACCGTATCCACAACCTGATCGACGGTTTGTCGCTGGATCGCTCGATGGCAATGGGGACAATGAGGTTTGCCCACCCGGGCGAACAGCAGCCGCAGGTAATCGTATATCTCTGTCACCGTGCCAACGGTCGAACGGGGGTTGTTGGAAGTCGTCTTTTGATCAATGGAGATCGAAGGGGACAACCCTTCAATATAATCAACATCAGGTTTGTTCATCTGTCCTAAAAATTGCCGGGCATAAGTCGACAGCGATTCCACATAACGGCGCTGACCTTCACTGTAAATCG
>CAZACF010000266.1:0-2355 GCA_964483565.1 uncultured Syntrophomonas sp.
AGCCTACTGCGGCTATGGGAGTTCAGGAGTCGTCCAAAGTGATCACACTCATGCAAGAATTGGCGCGGGCGGGGATGACAGTTGTGGTAATTAGCCATAATCTCCATCATGTGTTTGAGATAGCGCACCGTATATGTGTATTGCGCCATGGACAAATTGCAGCAGTTTGCAAGGCTTCAGATACTCAACCTAATCAAATCGTTGAACTCATTATGGGAACTGCGCATATTACCAAAGATGTTACGGGAGTGCAAAAAGATGCTGCAAGTTAAGCGTTTATTAAGGTCATGGAATGAGCAATTTTCCCAGATATTACTTGGTTTGATCTTAATTATTATGGCTGCCGTGCTGAATCATGCCTCCCCTTTTTTTATGACCTGGGATAATTGGCGTAACATTCTGGATCAGAGCGCGTTACTGGTGATTGTTTCATTAGGCATGACGTTTGTCATTTGTACCAGCGGGATTGATTTATCGATTGGGGCCATCGCAGCACTGAGCGGAGTCTGTATGGCTTTGGCGATGCATGCCGGATTATCGGTTGAATTATCGATCTGCCTGGGTTTGGTTGCCGGAGCTGCAGCAGGATTGTTTAATGGCTTGGTAATTGCCAAGCTCAACCTCAGTCCTTTCATCGTTACCTTGGCAGCCATGTCGGTAACCAGGGGGATTGCTCTCATACTTACCAAGGGCATTCCCATCTATGGATTTCCCACCAGCTTTACCTGGTGGGGCAGCGGTCATATAGGTTTTATCAATCCTCCTATCCTTATGGCGATCTTGCTTGCTTTGCTGGCAGCTTTGGTTTTAAACCGGACAAAATTGGGCTATTATACCCTGGCTCTGGGTGGAAATGAAGAGGCGCTGCGCAGATCCGGGGTGGCCCACAAAACCTATAAGACTATCGTCTACACCATTTCCGGATTGACTGCAGCGATCGGCGGATTGGTCGTCACTGCCCGGTTGAACACAGCAGAACCGTTAGCCGGCTGGATGTTGGAATTGGATGCCATTGCGGCTGTTGTATTGGGTGGTACGGATATGAAAGGAGGGAGAGGAAGCATCACCGGAACCATCATGGCTTGTCTGTTGCTGGGGATGCTGCGCAATGGTTTAACGATTTTAAATATACCCTCATATTATCAGCAACTTACCATCGGTTTAATTATCCTGGTGGCGGTTATTATTTCTGAGTTGCGACTCAGAAATGCACCGGGACACGGAACGATTACGAAGGAGGATTAGTGTGAAACGTAATAGAAAATTGATCGCGGTATTATTGTTAAGTTTCTTTTTGTTGGCCATCGGGGGATGCTCAGCCCAGATAAAGTCCGACAAGGAAACCCCTGCTCCCGTTCCCCAGACTCCTGTCGCTGACAGCAAGGTAGCGGAAAACGAAAAAGTTTTAATGGATCAGCTGCAACCCCTGCCGAAACTTCAACAAGGTGAAAAAATTGGCATATTGGTCATTACCCTGGCCAATCCTTATTGGGTCTCCCTCAAAGATTCATATGAACGAGCTGCCAAAGAACTGGGGGTTACTGTGGAAGTAATGGCGGCACCAACCGAAAACGACACCAAATCCCAGCTGGAAACCCTGCAAGCCATGGTTGCCAAGGATTATAAAGGGCTAATTGTGTCTCCGATCGAACCATTCAATCTGGTGCCGGGAGTCGTAGCAGCCAATAAAAAAGGGATTAAAGTGGTCAACCTGGGCCCTGGCATTAATGTGGATGCACTCACCCAGGCAGGCGGTTATCTTGATGGTCGTATCACCGTAAATTTTGAAGAACAGGGCGAAAAAGCTGCCCAGTATATTGTTGAGAAAATTGGCAAGGACGGCGGAAAAGTCGCCATTATCCAGGGAATACCCGGTGCAGGGCAAAGCGAAGGCAGAACAACCGGGGCTAAAAGAGTGTTTGAAAGCACCCCTGGTATCAATCTGGTATCAATCCAACCTGCCAATTGGGATCGCAATACAGCCTATAACATTACTACCAACCTGTTGCAGTCCAATCCTGATATCAAAGGCATCTTCTGTTGTAACGATGTAATGGCTCTGGCTGCCACTGACGCATTGACCGCGGCAGGTAAAAGAGACGGCAGATTTGTCTTTGGGGTGGATTTCACCGATGAAGCCAAAGAAGCCATTCAAACCGGCAAGCTCGATGGCAGCATCGCCTATTCCATGGATGCATATGCCAAAGCGGGTATCTTGCTGGCGCTGAAAACCGTTCAGGGCATGGATGTTCCCAAGCAGGTAAACAGTCCGCTGGCGGTTGTGACAAAAGAAAATATCAAAGAATACGAAACCTGGCATTAATCTAAACAGGATATAGAGTCGGCTGTTACAGA
>CAZACF010000267.1:0-2347 GCA_964483565.1 uncultured Syntrophomonas sp.
AGAGCCGTGTACATAATGTCGGATATGTATGATCCAGTCTTTAACGCAAAGGCAAGTATTGCCAGCAACACGATATCAATGTCTGAATTCGCAAAAAGCATGTAGGCGAACATAATCAACAGTACCAGGGCTGGCAACCTGATAAATAGATTTTTAATCAGGATAACCGTCTGCGATATCAGGTTGATGCTGCTGCGCCGCAGCCAACAGAATACAGCTCCGATCAACGTTCCCAGAAGAAACGTCATTACTGTCAAATACAGGGTCATGCCCAAGCCATCAACGATAAACAAATATCGGCTTTCATAAATCAGATTTAGATAGATAGATTCCCTTATACCTTCAATTATTCCCTCCACTACTTTTCCTCCTCGTTAATCACCATTACAATATCTTTCACATGTACAATTTCTGACATTATGATGTTTCCACTCATCTCCAGATCCTTAGCCATTAAGAGGGAGTCCGGATTCAGTAAAAGATCAACTTTACCGTTAGCAATCTCGATTAGCATCTGGTCCCAGCTCTTGTCCTCTATAACCACTTTGGCTCCAATACTATTGGCAAAGTGGGTGATAAGCTCTACATCACAACCCTCCCACTCACCGGTTGTGATATTCGTGTAGGAAACTGGTTCCCAACCGTCAAAGGCGGCAGCCTTGATCACCTTGTTGGTAGTCACAATGTTTTCCACCTTTTTCGCCTTGTACGGTGCATTCCTCGTTTCCTCTACCCGTTTCAACAAGTCGGCATATTCATCGGTTTTACGAAATTCCTTAATAAACTGGTTGAAATCTTCCCTAAGTTCATTGCGATCAGAATTAAACATGTAGCCATATCCTGAAAGTTCGGTGATCGCCGGACCTATCTCAAAATCGCCTTCTTCCCGACATATAAAATAAGCATCTTCCCTCTCAGTGGCTATTGCATCAATTCGGTTGAAAGTTAAAGCCAGATACATATCACTGTAGGCATCATACCTATAGATTTCCATTCCCTTACTGTCTTTGGTCAGTAGATAATCAGGGCTGTAAGCAATCATTACCCCTACTCGCAAACCACTCAGATTATCTTCAGTAATCGGCTCTCTAATATCTGTTTCGCCACAGCCAACCAGTAGCATACAGAATAATATCAGTAAGGACTGATATACTAACCTTTTTATTTTGGTGTTATTCATGATTTGCTCCCTTGTTTCGTTTTGTATATGTTTTTTCGCCATAAACAAAACAAATGCCTGCTGACAGAATACCAACAAACACAATTTTACCTCCGATGGCGGACTCATCTTAATCTGGTTGGGGCGAGATGATTACTTAATTGTTATATTTTCTGCTGGAAAGCTAAATTTCCTTTTTTTATTTGGAAAGTCAATGATCCGGCTACCTTTTAACTGTTTGTATCAGTTTATGATACTTTGTCCAAAACGGTTAGAGAGGTTTAAACAGCTAAATAGAAATCTTATTATGGAAATTTGATTTCCGGTTGCGAAGATAATTGGAGGATAATGAGAAATGTGTTTAGATGTATTCCTGCAGAAAAAGCAACAGGTTTTAACAATGGAGCTTATAATGAAATAGGATACATATAAAAATCTGCCAGGAACGATCGTCGCGATACGCTGTCCTGACTATGTGGAAGGAATTAATCTGCCCGGATGGCATATGCACTATTTATCTGAAGATAAAAACAAAGGTGGTCATTTGCTTGATGCATATCTGACTAATGGTACGGTACAAATTGATTTTATTAATGATTTTCAATTGCGCATTCCTGATACAGAAGCCTTCGCTGATCTGGAATTGACGAAGAATTTAAACAAGGATACCAAACAAGTTGAAGGAAAAAAATAAAACGGAGAGGGAGTCAATTCTTCTTATCCGTATTCTTAGGATGGGATCAAAATGAAATGTTTAGTGGATGGAATCAGTCACGCTGGGGAAGGTGTTGCCAGGATCAACGGCCAAGCGACCTTTATTCCGTTTGCCATACCGGGCGAAACAGTTAGTATTGAAATTATTGAGAGCAAAAAGAATTATCAACGCGGGCGGTTGCTTGAAGTGATAACAAAGTCGCCAGACCGTACCAATCCTCCTTGCCCGCATTATGAAAAATGCGGCGGCTGTTCCTATCAACATGTCAGTTATTCCCGGCAGCTCGAACTAAAAAGACAAGTGGTCAGGGATAGTTTGAAACGAATCGCAGGAATAGATCAGGAAGTTAATCCCACCATTGGCATGGAAGACCCCTGGTTTTATCGCAATAAAGTAACCTGGCATACCAGCCTTGAAAATGGGCAGCCGATCATGGGTTATTATATCAATGACAGCCATTTGCTGATTAACAT
>CAZACF010000268.1:0-2344 GCA_964483565.1 uncultured Syntrophomonas sp.
TCAAGGGTGCTCCCAGGATAATGTCCAGGTCGATCATCAAAACTGTTATGAGGCTGATCACCACAAAGCTCTCGAATGCGCTGCCTTTACAAAAATGCATTACCAGCATGGTCAGCCCCCAGGTTAGAAGAATGGCCGCCACCACATAGAGCCAGTCACCGGGCATGGGTATTTTATTGAGCGGCAGCAGTATCAAAGGAATGCTTACCATGCAAACGATCAGCGGTTTAATGATTTGTTTGCCCCGCTTGATTTGGAAGACCACCAGCAGAGACAACAAGATAATAATGATTTGCAAAACCACATAGCCCTTTATAACCAAAGGCCGCAGACGGTTGGCTGTGCTGGTATCTGCAGCCAGCTCCATGGCCGCAGCAAGATTTTCCGTCTTTCCTGCCGGCTTGGAAATCATGGCTTGACCAATCATCACCCGCTGCTCATCTTGTAGTTCAAAGAACTTCAGAACGGTTGGGGCAAGATCCGTATTGGCAACAATATAATCACGTCGGCTGGTGGAGGAAGTCAGAATACCCGCTGAGAAACCTTTGCCATATGCCAGGACAGGGGTGAAATTGTCCTTCTGTTTTATCGCCTCATCGGAAGGAGAGATCCCTGACAGCAACAACAGATCTTTTTGCGGATCGGTCTGCTGCTTTATTTGGGCAACAATTCGATCGATTTTCCCCAACAGCAGCTTTTTTTGAAATAACGAAATTTCCGGGAGAGCTGTATCCGCCTCCTGGAAACGGGCTAGATCAGAAAGGTCGATAATGATAAGATCGGCTTGGGTTTGATATCGCTCTATCTGTTGGGAAATGAATTCGTAATTGGTTTCATGACTGAGAAAGCTGGCAGGAGACAGACTGCTGACAGCAGAACTCACATCTCCCATCGGCACCTGTCCGCGGGCATCCATGCCAACAGCTATGCCGGGCCGCTTCCTTTCAGTCCCAATATCACCGTTGCCCAGCACACAGACTTTTAGATGGCTGGTTCGTAATATTTCCCCCAACGCTCCAGGAACAGTACTTACACTCTCCTCGAGCATGCCTTTTTGTAATTCCGGATAATTTACCATCAGCAAGGCGCTGTCTGTTCCACTGATGCCGGTGAGGTTCTGATATAACTGCCCGGCAGTCTTGTTCCGCTCCGGCACCATTTCATTTTGATTAAAACCCATTAATCCATTGAGATAACCGCGAGCCAGATTGCCAGCGCCCAAGGTCAAACTGCAGTCGATGGTATTGTGTCCCCGCAAGGTTCGGTTGCTGGCCAAACCCACTGCTCCCTGCTGCGTGAGACGATATATTGCCGGTGTTGCCACCGGATCGATGTCATTGATGGAAAGCTTGTCGACAAGGACGATATAAGCTGTAGGACCACCCTCGCTGCTGGCTGCCTGAACCGGCAGCGAGTTTATAGCAAAAATAAGGAAGGCCATAAAAAAGGAGATCAGCAGACCTTGGAAAGCAATTCTTTTGTGCATACCCGCAACCTCGTCACTTTTTTATATCAGTATACACGTCTTTTCTGATCACTGTAAAATTTTTCAGCAAATACGGGGTACATGTTCCCCTTCTAAAACGCCCAAAATGCGCTGCGCTCCTAATTCCGTTTCGATCAGAACCATACCGATCGGTTCGCTACTTGCCTGGCCGATGATGGCTGCATTGTGCGTCTGGGAAAGCTTGCGCAAATCATCCAGCAATAAATGGGCTGCCTCTGCTGCCACGAATATCACCATTTTGCCTTCGTTGGCCATATAAAGGGGATCCATGCCCAGCATGTCACAGGCTCCTTGTACGGCCGGTGCAATCGGAATGGCAGATTCCTTGATCTGGACGCTGATATCGGCCTGAACAGCGATTTCATTCAGTACTGTAGCCAGACCGCCGCGGGTGGGATCGCGCATACATTTTATCGCATTGCCGTATTTGGATATCATCTCTCCCAATTGGAAAAGCGCAGCACAATCACTTGTGGCCGGGGTGTCGAAGGTCAGACCTTCGCGCCGGGCCAGGATCGCCAGACCATGGTCGCCAACACAGCCGGTGACGATCACTTTGTCTTCAGGTCGAATCCGTTGGGGACGATAGTCAATCCCTTCCGCAATGATTCCGATCCCGGTCGTGTTGATAAAAACTCCGTCAGCACTACCTTTTTCCACCACCTTGGTATCACCGGTAACCAGCTTGACGCCAACTTCTCGGGCAGTTTTGGCCATGGAGGCCGCAATCGCCCGAAGATCTGCCAGGGGCAGGCCCTCTTCGATAATAAAGGCGGTTGACAGGTAGAGCGGAGTCGCCCCGCAGGCCAGCAAATCATTGACCGTCCCACAAATGGA
>CAZACF010000269.1:0-2339 GCA_964483565.1 uncultured Syntrophomonas sp.
CAGCCCGGGTACGCGACTTGTTTGAACAGGCTAAAAAAAATGCCCCCTGTATCGTGTTTATCGATGAGATCGATGCGGTCGGGCGTCAGCGGGGTGCCGGTCTGGGCGGAGGTCATGATGAACGGGAACAGACTCTGAATCAGTTGTTGGTGGAAATGGATGGGTTCAGCACCAATGAAGGCATCATTGTGATGGCGTCCACCAACCGACCCGATATACTTGATCCGGCTTTACTTAGGCCGGGACGTTTCGACCGTCATATCCTGATTGATCGTCCGGATGTAAGAGGACGGGAAGCGATTCTCAAAGTCCATGTCAAGGATAAACCCCTGGATGAAAATGTCAACCTCGAGATCCTGGCTAAACGCACGCCTGGTTTTACCGGGGCGGATTTGGCCAACCTGGTCAATGAAGCTGCGTTGTTGTCGGCCCGACGGGATAAAAACACCGTGGGGATGGAGGAGTTGGAGGAATCAATCGAGCGAGTGATCGCCGGTCCGGAAAAAAAGACCCGGGTCATTTCGGAGAAAGAGAAGAAACTGGTGGCTTATCACGAAGCTGGCCATGCCCTGGTTTCATATTTCCTGCCCCACACTGATAAAGTGCATAAAATTTCGATTATACCCCGTGGGCGGGCCGGAGGATATACCTTGCTTTTACCGGAGGAAGACCGCAACTATATTACCAAATCATACATGCTGGACGAGGTGACAACCTTGCTGGGCGGCCGGGTGTCAGAGGCCCTGGTGCTGAATGATATTAGTACCGGAGCCCAAAATGATTTGGAAAGGGCCAGCAGCATTGTTCGCAAAATGATCACCGAATATGGCATGAGTGAAGATTTAGGACCGCTGACCTTTGGACATAAGAGCGAAGAAGTATTTTTAGGCCGGGATATTTCCCGGGATCGGAATTATTCGGATGCAATTGCCTATGCCATTGACAAAGAAGCATCTCATTATATGGATACCAGCTACAACAAGGCGGAAAAGATTTTGAGCGACAACATAGAGAAGCTGCACCGGATCGCGGATCGCTTGATAGAGGCGGAAACGATTGATTCTGATGAATTTGAACAAATCATGCTCGAAGGGCAACCGGCAACAGAGCCGCAACCGGCAGTGACAGAAGAAACCCAAGAAGAATAAAATATAATCGCTTGTAAAGCAGGATTTATCGGTTTTATGTTTAATATATACTAAACAATCGGCATTAAATTCGGCGGGGTGACGATATTGAAGCGGGTGGAATTGCTTTTACAGGATGAATTATATATCAATTATATGAAGCGCAACACTGATGACGAAAATGTGATTAAATATTGTCAGCATGGTCTGCAACATCACATCGATGTGGCCCGGATCGCTTACATATTGGTTCTGGAGCATAATGATCTGAACTATTTTGTAAGAGAAAGCGGGGTAAGCGGAAAACTGGCCGCCAAAGAATGTATTTATGCCGGCGGCTTGTTGCATGACATAGGCAAATGGAAAGAATACCGGGAAGGAGTTGACCATGCTTCTTTCGGGGCAACCCTGGCACGCGAAATATTACCGCGTGCCTTTTTTAATCCTCAGGAAACCAGCCTGATTTGCCGGGCGATCTATGAACATCGCAACATCAGCCGGGACATGAGTTTTTTGGGGGAAAGAATTCATCGCGCTGACAATCTGTCCCGGGTGTGTAGTCAGTGTGAAGAACGAAGTACCTGTCCCAAACGGGGCAACAAGGAATTCAGTGTAACCACTTTTGCATATTAAGGTTTGAGGTGATCATTTGGCTCATGCCGTATTAATAGAAAGCCGGGCGGAAGCAAAAAAATACCTGCAAGAGATCGGGGCTAGTTCTGCGGGTATTGAATATATGATTTCCAAGGCGGTGTTTCGCTGTATAAAGCTGAAGAATATTTCCCACCGGGCAGCCAACCTTATCAAGCAGGAAATGCTGGCCAAGGGTGGTGAAGCAGCCGTTGCCCGGGCGGCAGCCAGCGGTGATAAGGGTTGCGGTGACATACTGTTGATGGGAACCCTGAAGCAGTATGGGCTGCTGGTGGAGAAATTAAAAAAACAGCCCTTTGGTTTGCGACAGGTAGCTGGGGAAATAGAAATAATACTCCAATCGTTGGAGCAAGAGGGAGTTAGTTTGGATCTGGCCCAGG
Organism: uncultured Syntrophomonas sp.; assembly: GCA_964483565.1. Taxonomy (GTDB): domain Bacteria; phylum Bacillota; class Syntrophomonadia; order Syntrophomonadales; family Syntrophomonadaceae; genus Syntrophomonas_B. The sequence continues at coordinate 2,159 of CAZACF010000269.1, forward strand.
GGCAAAGACTGGCCTTGGGGAAAAGAACTGTCATTATGGGGATTCTTAACGTAACCCCTGATTCCTTCAGTGACGGGGGCCGTTTTTTGGATCCTGGAAAAGCTTATGAACGCGCTTGGGCAATGCAAGCCGAAGGTGCTGATATAATTGACATCGGAGGCGCTTCTTCGCGTCCCGATTC
>CAZACF010000270.1:0-2336 GCA_964483565.1 uncultured Syntrophomonas sp.
TTTCCAAATGGTCTCTGATCTGCGCCACCGCTATTACCTTTCGATCATTCTGGTATCGCACGATCTGCCGCTTATGGCCCGTTATGCAGACCGGATCGTCTACCTTGATCAGACCGTAAAATGCAGCGGCACTCCAGCCCAGGTTTTTAATGACCCTTATGTAATGGATGTTTTTGGCCGCATCACAGTGCCTTCGCTGCCGCAGGGTCAAATCATCGACCTGAAGGATGGTAATTAGAACGGAAATGTTATATATATGGCTGCAAAGCTGGCTGCCGTTTGAATGGGCCCAATATGAATTCATGCTCAATGCGTTGCTGGCTGTGTTCTGGTAACTCCGCTTTTTGCTGTCCTGGGTACCATGGTCGTCAACAATAAAATGGTCTTTTTCTCCGATGCCATTGGCCATTCGGCTTTGACCGGCATTGCTATCGGAGCCATCCTGGGTATGGAAGATCCCCTTTTATCCATGCTGGCATTTTCTTTAATATTGGCCATCGCCATCTCCAATGTCAAAGCCAAAGGAAGATCTTCGCCGGATACCATTATCGGAGTATTCTCATCTTCGGCAGTAGCTCTGGGAATCGTTATCCTCTCCCCGGGGGGCGGTTTTGCCAAATATTCAAACTTTCTTATCGGTGATCTTTTAAGTCTTACTTCCGGTCAGATCATAATTCTTGCAGTGGTCCTGCTGCTGGTACTTTTATTTTGGTTGGGATTTTTTAACCAATTGCTGTTGGTGAGTGTAAATCCATCCCTGGCCCGCAGCCGCGCAGTCAAAGTCCGGTCGGTGGAGGTTTCTTTCAGTATCATTGTAGCCCTGGTGGTAACAGTGTCCATTCAATGGGTGGGAATCCTGATCATTAATTCCCTGCTGGTACTGCCGGCCGCAGCTGCCCGCAATATAGCCGTTAATATGTGCCAATACCATCTGTACGCTCTGTTTATCGCCGTCGTTTCCGGTTTGAGTGGTCTCATTTGCTCCTGTTAGTGTGGTACCGCCAGTGGCGCGACCATCGTTCTTTGTGCCAGCATATTGTTTATCCTGAGTCTCTTCGGAAAAGCCAAATCAATATGAATGAGTCAATAGTATGGCAGAAGTATCCACCGAAAACCTCAACCCCAGATCGGTCCGTAACAGCAAGCAACGCCAGGCAATCCTGGATACGCTATCCGGTCAGGCTTCGCATCTATCTGCCGAAGATATCTATCATGCAGTAAAATTAAAACATCCTAAAATAAGTCTGGGCACAGTATATCGCAATCTGGAAGTCCTGACGGAGACAGGCACCATTTACCGGACAATTTTCGCGGATGGCAAGGCCCGCTTTGAGCTGGCCCTGGCCGGACACCATCATCATTTGGTATGCATAAATTGCGGGGGAATCGAAAATACAATTGCCTGCCCCGATGGCTCGGGAAATAGCAGATATTATTGAAATTCATGACTTCAAGCCGCTTCATCATTATTTTGAAATTTACGGATATTGCAGTAAATGTCAATAAAAACAAACCGGCAAGCAAAAGATGGATTCCTAAAAACCAAACCTAAAAATACCTTCCCCCAAATCCAAAAACAAGCAGGCCTATACGACTTTAAAAGGTAATATGGGCCTGCTTTTTAGGATAATGTTATTTTATGGTTGCTTTGAATCAACCTTTCTGCTTATATTTGATTTCTAATGGTCTACTCCAATCATAATGCTGGAGGCCTTGATAACTGCATAGGCTTCCTTGCCCACTTCCAAGCCAAGGCTTGCGGCCGATTCCTTGGTAATGATCGAGACGATGGTTTCCCCTCCGCCAAGCTGCAGATGAACTTCTGTATTCACAGTACCTGGGACGATCTTAATAACTTTGCCTTTTAAATTGTTGCGAGCACTTAAACGCATGTCCAATTCCTCCTTTTATTGAAGTTGTTTGCCAAGATTATTACCATTTTTTATATATTTATATCATATCATATGATGTCGTAATTGACTGTTAAATGCTGATTATTGATCATCCCATTTTCGTATAACCTGAACTTTTATACGGGTCAGCAATCCGGTCATCGCTACTGCAGCAGCAACTACAGGCCAAATGACAGCGATCACGCTACCCACAGCCACACCCGCCGTAAGCGGCACCTCCAGTATCTTGTCGCCATTGTTCTTGCGAATGATCAGGCGGCGAACGTTACCTTCCTGAACAAGTTCTTTGATCCGTTCATTTAGACCGTCCACTGCCACTTCGATCTCTTCTATAATATAATTTCCTTTTTCTTTCCATCCCATCTGGGCGACCTCCCGTATTTCAAATTATTTTCATTTTTCCCCTTTATCTATAGATTATTA
>CAZACF010000271.1:0-2309 GCA_964483565.1 uncultured Syntrophomonas sp.
ACCCCTTGCTCTTTCAGAAAGCCGGGCAGGAAGCCTGGTTCGTGTCCAGGGTTGGGCAGTGATTTTAACGTTTTGGTATTTGTGTCATACATGGCAAATACTTCGCAATGTCCAAAATGAGGACAAACCATATTGCCTTCCGCTGGAATAGCAATCAACATGTTAACTACCTCCTGTTTCAATACGTTTTTAATTTTCAATATTACTATTGCTTTGTTGGTCTGGCAAATAAAGCAGCAACCCTTGTTTGGGGTTTAATTACTGGGGGTCAATAATTCCTTTAATTCACCGTTTTCATAGCTTTGCAGAGCTTCGGCAACAGTTTTTCCGGTGATTCCGGAAAAGATTTTTACACCGGCCTGTTCAACGACCGCAAAGGCCTTCGGGCCAATTCTTTGCGAGAGAATCAGAGCTACCTTGTTTTCCAGCAGGGTTTGCACCGCCCCTGTTCCTGCACCGTGTGCGGAATCGGTAACGGTGTTAGGCAGAGAGCTATACTCCTTGCTTGCCGGATCCCAGATCATGAAATAGGCACAACGGCCAAACCTTTCATCTACAAGAGAAGAAGGGGTTGAGCCGGTTGAACAAACAGCAATTTTACCAGACATGATTTCACATCCTTTCGATCAAAATAAATAATTTAAACGAGCATATGTTCATAACTATATTTTAATAATAGGGTGGTACCGTCTTCTTGTCAAGCGTGAGATATTATTTAATTGCCGGGGGTTGTAGAAACGCTTTTATAAATCTTTTTAATTGCTCCAGATTATATGCGCACAATATGAATATGCTTGTGTATTTGTATTGTTTAAATCACAATTATCGGATAGAATGATAATGGTTCTCATTCGGGGTTGTTTATTCATCCCATTGAGAATCATCCGTTCCAGAGAGATTGGTTTGATTGCCTGCTTTTCTACGATGTGAGCAGGAATAATCCGCTTTTGGGAATGCTTTAGTGGATAAGTAATGTTTTCGAAATCCTTGTGGAAATGAAGGCGATTGTTTTGAAATTGGTTTTGGTTGGGAATCCCAATGTGGGGAAGAGTTCTGTCATTAATCTGCTCACCGGCAGTCAGTTTTTTGCTTCCAATTATCCGGGGACCTCTACAGAAATCGAAAAAGCGGTTTTAAAAATAAAGCAGGTGGAGTTTGCGTTTTACGATACGTTAGGGGTCTATTCGCTCTATACGGATCGGGAAGAAGCTATGCTGACACGCGGTCTTCTGGAAGAACAGAACTACGATTTGATTATCAACATCGTTGATGCGAGTAATTTGGAAAGAAATCTGGTCTTAACCTATGAATTGCTGGAGCGGGGTTATCCGTTATTGGTGCTGCTCAACCAAGTAGATCGCGCCCGGGAGTTGGGAATACAGATCGATGTGGCGGAACTCGCAAGGATTTTACGGCGTCCAGTCATTGCTTTTTCGGCTACGAACAATGAAGGTGTCATCGAATTCAGACAATTTCTTGAGGAACTGTCTGAAAACCCGGATGCTGGCACGGAAAAAGAATTTTCCCGGCAAGGTTTGCAGCGGATTGTTTTAATGGAAGACACGAGTTGTTCGGGAAATTGTGGAAGCTGTTCAGTATCCAGAGAGTCCTGCAGCATTGACCTTGATTTGCAACTGGCGGAAAAGGCCCGGAAAACAGCCCAGGCCGTGAGCTCATTTAAAACGCCGTCTGCACACAGCCTCATCAACGATATGCAAACCTTTATTGACCGCCCTTATGTTGGCACATTTAGCCTGTTGTTGCTTGCCTATCTGGCGCTGGTGGTTTTAACAAAATTCATCAGCTTTAGCGAAGGACCGATCAGTCAATTGCTTGAACCGTTGAGCAACATGCTGCACAACTGGATTTTGGCGATCATGCCGGCAGGTTTTTTAACCACGGTATTGGCCAAGGCGATTCCGGAAGGATTGGTGATACCCTTTACGATTATTATGCCGGCAATGTTGATGGTGAGCTTGCTGATGGCAATATTGGAGGACACTGGTTTGTTGCCCCGGTATTCTGTGGCAATGGAACGATTCGGCCAGTTGTTTGGCGTATCCGGACAGGCAGTCATTCCTTTGTCACTTGGTTTTGGCTGCCGCACGCCAGCGGTAATGGCAACCCGTATCCTGCCCAATGATGCCCAGCGCTTTATTGTCATTACGCTGTTAAGTATAGTGATCCCCTGCGCTGCCACGGTAGGAGTTATCGTTATGATAAGTGCCAGATTTCAGGCCTCATTGGCGGTGATTATCCTGACCATGCTGGTAGTGATGACTCTCCTGGGTTTGTTGTTGAGCCGTCTG
>CAZACF010000272.1:0-2305 GCA_964483565.1 uncultured Syntrophomonas sp.
TGCGGTTGCCGTAAATATCTTTTTTAAGCTGTTCGGCCAGCGCATAAATCTCCTGGTTCTTTTCTTCCAGATCACAGTCCAGCAGCACGGCCGCTTCCCGGTGGGAAAGTCCTTTTTTCAGTCTGGCTTTGGCCAGGATGGTGTCGATCAGTTCAGCATTGTGTTTGTTCATCTGTGCATACTGGAGGGTTTCCAGCACTTCTTCATGGGAAATGAATTCCTCTGCCCGGGGTGATTGGGGATTGTACATTTTTTTGCTCCTTTCTTAATCGGGTCAGGATGCCAGCCTTTCCCTTCAGTCAAGATTAGCTAAATTTTATGTCTTTCATGGCCGGATTGATAATCTCCGCGGTCAACGATTAGCTTGTAACCGATTGTAACGATTTTTTGCTGTAAATCAGCAAAGCCTTCCGCCGCTTCGTCTTCTGTACAGATTTTATGGTCATAGAGCAAATATTTTTTGCGGACCTCCCGCGGTGAAAGATTGGGCATGACTACATTGGCACCAGCCAGGATACCTAATTCGCGGCCCTGGGGATGGATGGTTGCCAGGGCGGTGGTGGACGGCAGCAGGGTATAGGGCAGCATCAGCCGAACCAGTCCCAGCATAAACCGGGTCAACTCCAGCGTACCGGCCGGCTGATCCGCAAAGGGCGTATCGTGTTGGGGAATAAACGGACCGATGCCAACCATTTCAGGCTCCAATTCCCGCATAAACAGAAGATCCTCAGCCAGATTCGAGGCGGTTTGATAGGGTGAGCCGACCATGATTCCGCAGCCCACCTGAAAGCCAATTTTTTTCAAATTGTACAGGCATTGTTGGCGATTGGCCCCTGATAACGCAGCGGGATGAAGCTGGCCGTAATGCTCCCGGTTGGCCGTTTCATGGCGCAGCAGATAACGGTCTGCGCCGGCGTCATAATAGGCCTGATAAGACGCCCATGGTTTTTCCCCGACCGAAAGGGTAAGCGCGCAATCAGGATAGCGGCTCTTGATGGTACGAATTATTTTTTCCAGCCGCTCGTCCGTAAAATAAGCATCTTCACCGCCCTGCACAACAAAGGTGCGAAAACCCAGCTCATATCCGGTTTGACAGCATTCCAGCACCTGCTCAGCGGTAAGCCGGTAACGCTCGATATGGCGGTTGCTTCTTCTGATTCCGCAGTAGAAACAATCATTCTTACAGTAATTGCTTAATTCGATCAAACCGCGGATATAAATGTTATTGCCGAATATCTGCCGGCTTGCAGCCACAGCTTTGGCAAACAAGTATTGATCCAGCTCTGGATGGCGGTTAGCAATCAAGCGGGTAAATTCCTGCTTGCTTAAAACATGCTTCTTTTCCAGGCGGTCAATCAGTGCTTTCATTTTTACCACCATCATTTTTGCCAGGCTGCTTGGCATATACCACCTTGGAGCTAACCCCGGGCAGCATACCGAGTTTGCCTGAAAGCGTACTGATAATGTCGGCCGGGGCATCTACGGCGATACTGATAATGCTGATGTTTTTTCGCTCATAGGGCAGACCCATGCGGCCAATAATATGGTGTCCAAATTGATGCAGAAGGTGATTCAGTTTTTCAACCGAACCGGCTTCCTCCACAATGATGGCGATAATGGCTACTCTGGTTTCCAATTGTCAAACCTCCTTTTTATTGCAAATAAAAAAGCGCCCGGTAAAGGCGCATAAATACGTGATATGCTTCTGCCCTTACACCTCAGATCATCTCTTCGTGTGTCAGTTATACATATGCGCTTTGTTAAAAGAAGCATCTCGTAACGCAGCGGAATTATGTTTTTTCTAGCATAACATAAACTTGTGAAAAAATAAACAAGCATAGCGTTACACCGGGACGTTCTTCGTGTAACAAAATTTATACTATATTCATTTAAAACGTGCTTATAGACGAAGTGTTTGTTTAGTAGCATGAGTAAGTTCAAAATAATGTCTGCATCCCTTTTAGTACACTTTATTTTAGCGTTTACAAGCGTTCCTCAGTTGGCTCGGGTATATTCCGCTTTCGCTTTTCTCCCTGGCTTTTCTTGGCAGAATAACACCCCCAATCCAAATTACCTAAGATTGGAGGTATTGTCAAAAACCCCATCCCCTTGATACTTACATAGCTAAGTAGTCAAGATAAGCGATAACTCTTTGGAAAACATTTGCATTTTGCTTTAAACTAATGCCGGAATTTCCATTGCTGCCAATAAGCCCTTCTTCGGAGAGCATGTTTTTTTCTATTTCCTGTATAGCATCTAGTTCCATCTGCATTTCCTGAACCACTTCTGGATTCAATTTTAAAGT
>CAZACF010000273.1:0-2288 GCA_964483565.1 uncultured Syntrophomonas sp.
GCGACAAGATAGTTAACGCTGCCATAATCGCTACATAATAAGCAGTAACTTGTTGAAATCCTTCATACCATCCATACGCCAAAATCGCAATGAAAATCAGTGGTATACCCGGGATAAAGGGGATAAATATGCCCGCAATCCCGATCAGAATAACGATTATGGCCAAAATAACTGCGCCTGTACTCATTTTATAATCCCCCTTATATTTTTTGGATTCTTGGCTGGCTTATTGATTTACGCTTTTCCCAGAAGCTGTTCGATCAGCTGCTGAACCACGTAACGTCCGTGTTCATAACTAAGTGCTCCCTGAAAATAGGCCGTATATGGTTCGCGCAGCGGCGCGTCACAGGACAATTCGATGGAAGAACCCTGGACAAAGGTGCCCGCCGCCATCACCACCCGGTCGGTATAACCAGGCATATCTCCATACTCCAGTCTAACATCGCTGTCAACCGGCGAAGCACTTTGCACGATCTGGCAGAAACGGATGACTTCCTCAGCATTGCTCATCTGTACGGCCTGGACGATGTCTCCGCGCGCTTCTTGCCAGCGCGGCAAGACCTGATAGTCAAAATGTTCTCCTATCCAGGCCAGCAAGCAGGCGGTTTTCAGGGCCTGCAGCACCGTATGGGGGGCCATGAACAAGCCTTGATAGAGGAGGCGATTGCTGATCAGGCTGGCTCCCAGTTCCTTGCCTAGACCCGGCGCCGTAATCTGATATGCCACTTCTTCCACCAGATCACTGCATCCCAGGATATAACCGCCCGAAGGCACCAGCCCTCCCCCGGGATTTTTAATCAGTGACCCCGCCATTAAATCCGCTCCCAGTTGAGTTGGCTCCCATCGATCGGTAAATTCGCCATAACAGTTGTCCACAAAGATGATCGTATCCGGTTTGGTCTGCCGAACTGCCGCGATCACTTGTTTTGTTTTTTCCATGCTCAGGGCCGGACGCAAACTGTAACCTCGTGAACGCTGAATCAGCACCATTCTGGTTTGACTGGAAATGCCTTGGCGGATGGCCGCCAGGTCAACATCACCCGATGGCAGCAGGGGAATTTCACGATACATTATGCCCCGCTCGATTAAACTGCCTCGATGGGGATTATTCACGCCGATGACATTGCGCAGGGTATCATACGGGCTGCCCGCCAGCGACAGCAGTTCATCTCCCGGCCTCAATACGGCCAGCAGGCAGGCGGAGATGGCATGAGTACCGGATACAATCTGCGAACGCACCATGGCATCTTCGGCTTGGAATACTTGGGCATAAATACTTTCCAATTCGTCCCGACCCAGGTCTCCATAACCGTACCCGGAGGAAAACTGAAAATAACCTTCCCTGACCCGATGATCCTGAAATGCTTTCAAGACTTTAGCCTGGTTGTCATAGGCGATTTCTTCATAATATGCAAACCGTTCCCGCATGTCCTTTTCCGCTTGACGGATCAGGTTTAAAGCGTTCAATTTTACACCACTTTTCTAAATTACTTAATAACTTAAAAAATTCGTCTGATCAAGCGCGCTTACATCATTTTCTTCAATCATCATCAAATCTTTACGGCTTAAATTCTCACGCTCAACCAGCCGCAAGGCTTGTTGGCGAATTGATCTTTCCACTAGATTGCGTACGTATCTGGCGTTGCCACTGTGGGGATGATGGTTCTTCACAAAGTCATCCAGGATGCATTTTAATTTCCAGCGGCAGCGACTGCTCAATTCGTAGTCCCGTTCATTGTACATCTGCAAAGCGATGTTGAAAAGCTCTTCGCTCTCATAATCGGAAAAATGTATCTGTAAGGCAAAACGGGAACGCAAACCCGGATTGCTAAGCATAAAAGCATCCATCTCCAGACAGTAACCGGCCAGGATTACGATCAGATCATGGCGTTGATCCTCCATGGCCTTGACTAATGTGGCGATGGCCTCCTGACCGAAGTCCTTGCTGCCTCCCTGGGCCAGGGTATAAGCTTCGTCAATAAACAGAATGCCGCCGCTGGCCTTTTTTATCACTTCGCGGGTTTTTTGCGCAGTGTGACCAATATATTCTCCGACCAGATCAGCCCGTTCCACCTCCAGCAGATGGCCTTTGGATAAAATGCCAATTTCCTTGAAAATCCCTCCCAGCAGACGGGCCACACTGGTCTTGCCGGTGCCGGGATTGCCGCGGAAAACCATGTGCATCGCAGTCGGATCTGCTTTCAGGGATTGCTGGCTGCGCCTGGTCTGGATCATGGCGTAGGCACTGATTTCAGCGATATTCTTTTTGACCGGTTTCAGCCCGATCA
>CAZACF010000274.1:0-2278 GCA_964483565.1 uncultured Syntrophomonas sp.
TCCAATGGCAATTTGGCAATTAGTATTGAAAGAGAATATCCCGGTGATTTAAGCAACATATCGTCAGCCATTAAACGCATCATTGAATCGTTGAATGAAATCATGGGTGACATCAACCATGCTGCTGAACAAGTAGCCAACAGTTCCGAGCAGGTTTCCGATTCCAGCCAGGCACTGGCTCAGGGGGCTAATGAACAGGCCAGCGCGATTGAGGAATTGACCGCTGCCATCACCCAAATCGCCGCCCAGACCAGGCAAAATGCAGCCAATGCCAACCAGGCCAATGAATTGGCGCTCAATGCCAGAGACAATGCTGCTCAGGGAAATGATCAAATGAAAGAAATGCTGGATGCCATGGAAGGAATTAATGAATCCTCCGCCAATATTTCCAAGATCATCAAAGTAATCGATGAAATAGCCTTCCAAACCAATATATTGGCGCTTAATGCTGCCGTAGAAGCGGCCCGGGCCGGACAACACGGCAAAGGATTTGCGGTGGTTGCCGAGGAAGTAAGAAACCTGGCGGCCAGAAGTGCCAGCGCAGCCAAGGAAACCACTGATCTGATTGAAGGCTCGATTCGCAAAGTACAGTCCGGAACCAAGATCGCCAACGATACGGCCCAGGCATTGAACAAAATCGTGGAAGGGGTCAGTCAGGCAGCCGTATTGGTGGGAGATATAGCCGTCGCCTCCAATGAACAGGCCACCGGTATCGCCCAGGTGGATCAAGGCATCGGACAGGTATCCCAGGTAGTCCAGACCAACTCCGCTACTGCCCAACAAAGTGCGGCAGCCAGCGAAGAACTCTCCCAGCAGGCCGGTGTAATGAAAGAACGCGTCAGACGCTTCAATCTGAGAAGGAAAAAAGATAAATACCCGGAATTGGAATACATGGCGGTGGGACAAACCCAAGCCAGACCGGAACCCGACTTGTATCTGATGGGAGCCAAGGAAGCCGCCGCAACCAAAACCCGCAAAGCCAGGATTTCCCTGGATGACGGCGATTTCGGCAAGTATTAATCGAGGCAGTTGGATGGCTGGTCGCCCCAGCCATCCAACCATTTTTTATACCAGCCGGAATACCCGTTGTCATCCTGAAAGTGAAGCAACGGTGCCATATGGCACCAAGCTTGTTTCAAACCAACCATATCGCAAAATAAATGGGCCGTTTGGTTTCATCATAAAATCAGAAATTAGGTGAAATAATGAAACGCTTAAGTGATGATGATTTTGTTAAATTCAGTGAATTTACCCGGCAGAGATTTGGGATTGATTTGAGCCAGAAAAAATCGATGGTGGAAAGTAGATTGCAGAGTTATTTAAGGGAGAGAGGATACGAGAGCTTTTCTTCCTACTTTAATTATCTCGCCAATGACAAAACCGGACTGGAAGCGACTGCCCTGGCTAATCGATTATCTACCAATTACACATTTTTTATGCGGGAAACAGAACATTTTGATTTTTTTCGTGATACCATCCTGCCCAATTTAGCCTCCACCGTAGTCAGCAAGGATCTGCGTATATGGAGCGCCGGTTGTTCCAGTGGTGAAGAAGCCTATACCTTAGCCATGATTCTCAACGATTATTTTGGCAAAGCTAAATGGGATAAAAAAATTCTGGCCACAGATATATCCTTGCCTGTTTTGGAAGTTGCTTTGGAGGCTATTTACGCTGATGAGCAAATAAAAAAATTGCCGGGCATATGGAAAATGAATTATTTTGAGCCGGTTCCAGAGGGAAAGCGCTTAATCAAGAGTATACGAGATGAAGTTATTTTTCGCCGTTTTAACCTGATGGAGAAAAACTTTCCGTTTAAACAGAAGTTCCACGTAATCTTTTGCAGAAATGTTATGATATATTTTGATAACGAGACCAAAAAAGAGCTTATCAACCGTTTTTATGATTGTACTGCTCCCGGCGGTTATCTGATTATCGGACACAGTGAATCGATCAATCGTCAGCAAACCAACTACAAATATGTGATGCCGGCCGTTTATAGAAAGGGATAGATAATCGTGGCAAAAAAAATCAAAGTAATGATTGTAGATGATTCCGCCGTTTTTCGGGAAATGCTGGCCCGGGAGATATCGCTTGACCCCACCATGGAAGTGGTCGGTAAAGCGGCCAACCCATATGAAGCCAGTGATATGATTATCGAACTGGAGCCGGACGTTTTAACCGTGGATGTTGAAATGCCCCGCATGAACGGAATTGAATTTGTTCGCCGTCTAATGCCGCAGTATCCCATACCGGTTGTAATGATTAGTGCGTTAAATAC
>CAZACF010000275.1:0-2273 GCA_964483565.1 uncultured Syntrophomonas sp.
ATTGATAAAGCCAATAATATGAACAACCCCGGCCATCTAGGGCATTAATATTATTCGGAGCCAGCGCAATACAATTTGTAAAGTTTGATACGGCTTCCGTATAGTTACCCAGCATATAATATGACCAGCCCCGTCCATCATAAGCATTGGCATAATATGGATTTATACTTAAGCAGTTGGTAAAGTCGGAAATAGCGTTGTTATACATATTTAAATAATAATTAGACCAGCCCCGGCCGTTAAATGCACCCGCCCTGCCCGAACCAACCTGATAATGGATCGATCTCCAGGGATTAAAGCTGTTATCTTCTGAATTATTGGCACTGAGTTGCAGCGCTGTGGTAAAATCAGCCACGGCCAGACTGTATTGATTGGAATTGCAATAGTACCAGCCCCGGCAATTATAGGCGGGTTCCAGTTCATTATCGATCGCAATTGCCTGCGCCCATGAAGATAGGGCATTCTGATATTGCTTCAGGTAAGCATAGGCTTCACCTCGATTGCTGTAGGCGAGGGCGTATTGAGGTTCCATAGAGATGGCTGTGTTATAGGCATTGACAGCATTTTGATATTGGCCAAGATCACTATATGCCACGCCCAGATTGTTATAAGCAAAGAAGTAGTTGGAGACCAGCTGCGTTGCTCTATTATAGTCATTTATGGCAGTCTGGGTTTCACCCATCATATAATAGGCGGCACCACGGTTATTATAAGCATAACCATCTTGCGGATTGAGCAAAATGGCCTGGTTATAGTCGGCGATACATGATTGATTATTATCCAATTCAAAATAAGTGGCAGCCCGTAGGAAATAGGCGTCTGCATTGTTGGGATCATGTTGAATAAAGGAAGAAAAATCTTGTAATGCAGAATTCGGTTGTCCCGAGAAAGCATAACAAAGCCCGCGCCCTTTGTAGCTCAGGGTAAGTGCAGAATCAAGAGAAATGGCGGTATTAAAATGCGTTATAGCGTCAGTAAACTGCTCAGTGTAAAGATAATACCAGCCTTTGCCTGAGTAAGCCATGGCATTATTAGGATCAATCGTCAGGGCAGAATTAAAATCATTAAGCGCGGATGGATATTGATTCAGCCATAAATATGATGCTCCTCGAATCACATATACTTCAGCATTGTTCATATTCAATAATAAAGCCTGGTTACACTCTGAGATAGCTTGATCATATAATATGTCCTGGCATTATTCAGATAGGTATTAAAACCGGCCAGGGTCGTGGCAGATGTTGAGGCTGAAAAAGCCCCCTCCCCCGCACTGTTGACGGCTGTAACCCGATACCAGTAAGCAGTGGAGACGGCCAGATTGGTATCATTGAAACGATTGTTGTAGCTGTTGTTTATTTTGGTATAAGGACCCGCCTGGGCAGATGACCGATAAATATTGTAGGAAGCTGCCCCCGTTACCGCATTCCAGGCAAGATTGATCTGTGTGTTTCCTGTAGCCGTAGCCGTCAAGTTCAAAGGAGCTGTTAGCAGTGTAATGCTTGTAATAGTAGCAATTTCGCTGCCCGCCTTATACCACTTATCCAATCCGGTCCAACCAGCTACCATATTACTGTTAAGGGCGTTGGCAGGAACACCCAGCGCGGCATCACTTTCAGCAGCAAAAACATCATACCAGTGCCCGCCAATTTTGAAATATACCTGGTTTGATTTCAGCAGGGAATTGATAATATTTTCATTGGTAAGATTATTGGAACTCAGCGAATACACATCATTGCCGATCCTGAGGGAATTGTCATCTATATCATGAATTGTGGCAGCAATAGCTGAGGGGACAATGAACACAACCAGCATAAAAAATACAATCAGGGATATTAATCCGACAGCTTTATTTTTCATTCGTACAAATACAAACCTCCCCATTATAGCTGGAAATAACAGAACCAAAAACCAGACCGGATGCAGGCAAAGATAAGCCACCCCAATCAAAGGAATCAGCAAAATACGAACCACGCCTTTAAGCAAACTGCTGCTGGCAATGAAATCAGCAACCGGCGGCGAATAACGATAATAAAAATCGACAAATAGCTGTCCCGGCAGGTTGCTTAGCAGACATTTGTCCCGGAACTGCCGCAGTAAAATCACCGTCGGTTCAAATTTTGAACCAAAGGCTGCTGTAGCGATGAAACAATTATCTGCTGTTTGGAAAACCAGTTGATGAGAAGCGTTCAAGCTGGCTTTGGCTGTCAGGTTAGAACCGGCAGCATCACTGTAAAATCTAACTTCCAATAGCCCAGGATCGCTGAACATCTGCG
>CAZACF010000276.1:0-2243 GCA_964483565.1 uncultured Syntrophomonas sp.
TCGGTTCGATGCCCAACTTGCTCGGCAAACTGATCAACGATACCGATCTTAAAGATTTGGGCGGCAACACCGAGATGCTGGTGGATGCTTTTATGGACATGTGGGAATCAGGAAAGATGAACAATCGCCGCAAAAACGTCGATGACGGCAAACTGGTTTACACCTTCACCTTGGGCAGCCAGAGGCTGTACGATTGGATCGATCACAATACCGGATTGGCCTCATATAATGTTGGCTATGTCAATCATCCCAGCCGGGTGGCGGCCATCGATAATCTCATTTCCATCAACCAGGCGCTTCAGGTCGATCTGTATACGCAGGTGAATGCCGAAAGTTCTGGGTTCAAACAAATTTCCGGCAATGGGGGTATGTCAGACTTCACCTTGGGGGCCTTCTGGTCCAAGGGAGGACGCAGTCTGATTTGTTTGCCGTCCACCTACAAAACCAAAGACGGAGAAATGCGTTCGCGCATCGTGCCTACCCTGGGAATGGGCAGCATTACTACGGTTCCGCGTCAAATGGTACATATCATTGTGACGGAATATGGCTGGGAATCGATGAAAGCGGCTTCCACCTGGGCGCGAACGGAAAAAATCATTGGTCTGGCGCATCCTGATTTTCGCGATGAGTTGATAAAAGAAGCAGAAAAGATGAAGATATGGCGGCGCAGCAACAAAATCCTCTAGTAACTACAACCGTCCCGGAGATTTCCGGGACGGTATTTTTGTGGGTGAGGGCTGTTCTATCAGCGAATATAATAAAAAACTATGCGCCGGTACCGAATGTGCAATTGGGATAATGGCAGGTTGGGCAGCTCAGACAAAGACCACCCAGCCCCAGTTTCACCAACAGGGGACGGGTGATTTTTTCGCCTGTCAGAATCGTCGGCAAAACCAGATCGAAAACCGTAATCTGATTGTACATCACACAGCCCGGCAATCCCAATACCGGTACGTCGCCCAGATAAGAGACCATTAACATGGAGCCGGGCAATACCGGTGCGCCGTAACTGATCACTTCGGCACCGGCGGCGCGTAATGCGGAAGGGGTAACATCATCCGGATCGACCGACATCCCCCCGGTGACCAAAACAATCTGAGCGCCAGCTTTTACCAGTTGAAGAACGGCCTGACTGATCCTGGCAACGTCATCTGGTACGATTGTCTGGCCCATAAAGCTGCAGCCATACGAGGCCAGTTTTTGTTTGAGTACGGCACCGAATTGGTCTTTTATCAGCCCTGAATAGACTTCGTTGCCGGTAATCACAATACCGGCCTGCAAACTGGCATAGGGATTTACTTGGATAAGCTTGTTCCCGTGGAGAAGCGATTCAATCAAGGTCAGTTTCTCTTTCGCAAAGACAAGGGGAATCACACGAACCCCGGCAGCCATTTCCCCTGTTTGAATGGAGCGGCGGTTGCTTCTTGTAGCCACAATGACTTCTTCAATCATGTTGATCTGATACAATAATTCTTCATTGATGCAGCACATGCCGGCATGACTGGCAAGCAGATTGACTTTGCCTTCCTTTGGCTCGCTCAGAGTGAGTCCACTGCCGGTGATGGCCTGAGCGATTTGAATGGCGGCATCGTTTTCATGCACCATGCCTTCATCCAATTTCCATACATAGACATGGCGTTTGCCCAGTTTCTGCAATTCAGGTATATCCTCAGCAGTTATCATATGGCCTTTGCGGAAAGCAGGGCCCTTGCCTTCGCCGATCACAATTCGGGTTATATCGTGACATAAAACGGTGCCAACTGATTCTTCAACTTTGACAACTTGCATGGCATCTCCTCCTGCGGCTTCTGGTGGATCGTTACTCAGCATTCAGGGTTCATCCGTTGGTAAACAATTTTTTATCTTAATGTGCAAGTTGCAACTCGTGCGCAAGATGTCTGTTGTAAACGGCAACAACAGGATGCCGGCTGAAGCCGCATCCTGAACAGCTTATTCAGGGATCGTGAAACGCCAGGCACAGAACCAGTCATCGGGATGATCATCCGGCGGGCAGCCGATACATTCGGTTTGGATGCGTTCATCGATTTCCCAGGCAAAGCGGCTGTATTCAACCAAGCCGGCTGATTTGCAGGGATAATCCGCCAGCCCCTTGCGTTTCCGGGCTGACTGGACGCGGCAGTCATTCATTTGAAAAACGATACTATGCGGGCTTTCTTCGATAATGGATTGTTTATTCAAGCGGGCATACATTCGGAAGGCCAGGGCTCTTTTTAATCCATCCA
>CAZACF010000277.1:0-2236 GCA_964483565.1 uncultured Syntrophomonas sp.
GCCTGATTATGGTGTACCTGGCCTTGATGCTACTTTTGCCCAATCAGCCGTGGGCTATATATTGTCAGCCATAGTTGGGGCGGCATTAGTTGTGCTGATCGTCAGCTTGTTTTCTAAAATAGTCAAGGACCAAGAGGCGTAATTGATTTGTAAAGCCTTCCGGGGAAAAATGACATTTCTCCCGGAAGGGGACAGATAGATGGTTTTGCTCCACCAAGCAATTAGGTTTGCCAGTTACATGGTTGATATGGTATTTGATGAAAGGAAACAATATGTGGTTGCCCGAATGGATGAGTGATGATAATCAATTATACAATAAAACAGATGCCGAGATTAAGGGCCGCAACAGCAATTTCTTAACCCAAAGTATTCGCAGTATACGGGCGGTTATTTGTGAGGATCTGCAAACCGAACAGTATGCCCGACGCAACGGACTGCTGCAAAAGGTCAGCCCGGGAATCAAGCTGATAGGGATGCTCGGTCTGGTTCTGGTTGCCGGCATTAGCCGGCAGTTCACGGTTTTACTGGCTGTGTGGCTGACCACCATGGTTTTGATGACGATGTCAAAACTGCCGGTTCTGATTTTACAAAAACGGATCTGGGGTTTAATTCCTTTGATGACTTTGCTGTTCAGTTTACCGGTTACCCTGAATGTTTGGATGGACGGAACGCCTTTATTGATATTGTATCAGTCTGAGCAGTCTATTTATTGGTTAGGAATTGACTGGCCTTCCATCATCTATATTACCCGGCAGGGAGCAACCGCCGCCGCCTTCTTGTTCTTGCGAGTAGGAATTTCACTGTCATTGGGCATTGTATTGGTAATGACCACACCGGTTGCGGATATATTTAAATCCTTGCGGGTCATTCGGGTTCCGGATTTATTTATCATGATTATCGAGATGGCTTATCGCTATTTGATCGTTCTTCTTTCCATTTCCATTGAAATGTTTGAAGCACGCAGTCTTCGCACGGTAGGAAATTTGCCTGCGAAATGGCAGAGGGCTCAGCTGGGGACTTCGATAGCGGCTTTGTTTGCCCGCAGTATAGCGCTTTCAGAGGAAGTTTACCAGGCCATGTGTGCCCGCTGTTATACCGGGGAGTCGGTGGCATTGCAGCCGGAAGAATGCAAGCAACTGGATTTGGTTGCTAAGATGTGATAAGTTGGATAAATAGAGTATAACCAGCATCGGAGGCTTGGGCTTGGCAATCGAGGTTTTTGCTTTAGACGGGATCAACTTCAGTTATGGCGGAAATGAATACCTTTTTCATCAATTAAGTCTGGAGATTGCGGCGGGTGAGAGTATTTGTCTGCTGGGAGCCAACGGCTCCGGAAAGTCAACGCTGTTAAAGATCTTTTGCGGCCTGGCTTTTCCTTCCTCCGGACATTTTCGTGCTTTTGGACAGGAAATCACGGAGGAAATACTGGAAGACAATCAGTTTTCCCAAAAATACCATCGTAGGGTAGGATTTATTTTCCAAAACTCTGATGCCCAGTTGTTTACCAGCCGGGTCTGGGATGAAGTGGCTTTTGGACCATTACAGCTGGGTTTGGGAAAAGATGAAGTGAAAAAACGGGTTGAAGACGTTTTGGAAATGTTAAGCATTCAGAATCTGGCAGAGCGGTCACCCTATCGTCTGAGCGGGGGAGAAAAGAAGAAAGTAGCCGTGGCTTCCGCTCTGATTCTGAATCCTGAGGTGTTGATCATGGATGAGCCCACCAACGGTTTGGATCCCAAAACGCAGCGCTGGTTGGTCGAGCTGCTGTTGGAACTGAATAAACGTGGACGTACCATCATAACCTCAACCCATAATCTGGATCTTGCCCATGCCATTTCCCAGCGGGCGCTGGTGTTATCCGAAGAACATCGACTGGTTTATGATGGTTCTTCCCAGGAGGCGCTGGAGGATAAACAGCTATTGATGGCAGTAAACCTGATCGACGAATATTGTCATGTGCACGGCGAGAGCCAACACCGACATCTTTATAAGCACGGTTAAGTAAATTGAAAAATGAATGACAGGTTGGTTGTTTTTCATGCAAATATCAAAATCATTTTTACTTGCTAGTAAATAATTCTATATTCATAAAGCAGGATTTTTACTATTCTTCGCGAATACCACATATAATTGCGACATAAAATTCTATATCAACTCCGAGTCTGTCATACTAAGGCGATGAATGCTACGGTGACGAGGCCATTGGGTACAGCTGGAAACGGTTGTGCCTTCCATT
>CAZACF010000278.1:0-2230 GCA_964483565.1 uncultured Syntrophomonas sp.
ATAACTTTACCGGCAAAATCAGCGACGCCAAAGCCTATATCGGTTACAGCAACGGATTTCTGGCCCGTGATAAAGGCATCCAGGTGGAATTCAACAAGTATTCTGTCATTAACGGACGCCTGGCTAATCTCACCAAATGGCAGCGGGCCAAGCTGGCCCGGGTTGAAAATGATAAAAACCATTACTTTTGTATCAAATTGGTGGAGAATTCCCATCAGGTTTATACCATCGTGATAAAATCCAGCCAGCCCATCGACGACCGGGAGTTCATGAAACTGGTCAAGAGTTTTCGTCCCATTGAAAAGAATAATGACCTGGCGGGAATCGTCTATCAGCCCCAGCCTAAAAACTGGAATTCAGAAACCACAACGGTGTACGATCAGTATTTCGGCCATCAGGCTGATTTGAAATGGGGCATCTATGAGCCAACCGCCCCCGCTAAAATGAAAAATCTGACCTGGCTGGAAGACCGCCTCAATTATGATTTTCATTTTCTGATCCGTTACCAGAACCTCGACAAACCTTTGCCGGTGCAGGAATTGCAAAGCGCCTGGGCCGATCAGAAGTTGATCGAATTGACCTTGCAGCTGGGGTTTGAGTTTGCCGAGGCGGCTGCCCCCTATAACCCTAGGGGAATCCCCTTGGCCCAGTTTAATGAAAAAATCATTCCTGAGCTATTGAACGGTACTTTTGATGCGTATCTGGCGCAATACGCCCAGGATATAAAAGACTTCGGCCATCCTCTTCTTTTTCGCTTGAATAATGAAATGAACGGTGACTGGTGTGTTTATTGCAGTTATCATTACGGCAACGACGCTGATTTGTATATCGAAGCCTGGAAATATATTTACAAGATTTTTGCCGACCATCAGGTTGACAATGTCATTTGGGTATGGAACCCCCATGACCTGTCCTTCCCTGATTTTGCCTGGAATCATTATCTGAATTATTTCCCAGGCAGCAAATATGTGGATATTATTGGCCTGACCGGTTATAATACCGGCACCTATTACGAAGGTGAACGCTGGCGGGAATTCGACGACATCTATGACCCGCTCTATGCCGAATATACCCAGCGCTTTGACCTGCCTTTGATGATTACCGAGTTTGGCAGCAATTCCGTGGGCGGGGATAAAGTGCGCTGGCTGCAGGACATGTTCGCCCACATCGATCGTTACCCGCGCATTAAGGCCGCTATATTTTTCAGTTCCACCGATTTGGACAGCCAAGGCCAGCCGGCCCGCATCTACCGGATCGATGAAAACGAAGCAGTCCTGGAGGCTGTCCAGCAAGGGCTGGCTCGTTACCAGTAGCCGACACTCCGGCTGCGATTTGCTTGCTGGCAATCGTTTTCAGCAGACAATGCCATTTGGCATCGCAGCATCGTAGCTTCGTGCCATCGACCTTTAGACACAAAAAATCCCGCCTCACCGGAGACGGGATTTTTAAATAATTATCTATTCATTTGCTACTCGCGGGCCCGCAGGGTGGGAAACAGGATCACATCCCGAATGGAGGAGGAATCGGTCATCAGCATGACCAGGCGGTCAATCCCGATCCCCATACCTCCGGCCGGAGGCATCCCATATTCCAGGGCATTGATATAGTCTTCATCCATCATGTGGGCTTCGGCATCTCCCCCGGCTCTTTTTTCCACCTGTTTCAGGAAACGCTGTTTCTGATCAAGGGGATCATTCAGTTCGGAAAAAGCATTGGCAATCTCCCGCTGCATGACAAACATTTCAAACCGGTCGGTAAATTCCGGATACTGGGCATTGCGTTTGGCCAGCGGAGAGATCTCCACCGGATGCCCGTAAACAAAGGTCGGTTGAATGAGCTTATCCTCGACGTATTCTTCAAATACTTCATTAATAATCTCGCCGCGGGTGCTATGAGCATCGACTTTCAAGCCCAGTTGGGCTGCCGCTTCACGTGCCTGGTCATCACTGCTAATAGATGAAAAATCCACGCCGGCATGCTTTTTAATCGCGTCCAGCATGGTAACCCGATGCCAGGGCGGGGTGAAATCAAGGGTGACCCCTTCAAACTTCACCTTCGTACTGCCGTTGATCTTCTGCATGACTTCAGCCACCATGTTTTCCGCCAGCTCCATCATGACCTGATAGTCAGCATAGGCCTGGTAAATTTCCAACATAGTAAATTCCGGGTTATGGCGGGTATCAATGCCTTCATTGCGGAAGCTGCGGTTGATCTCATAGACCTTTTCCAG
>CAZACF010000279.1:0-2230 GCA_964483565.1 uncultured Syntrophomonas sp.
AAGCCGGCGCCATTTATGAAAAAAAATATTTATTGGGAACCTCCTTTGCCCGGCCGTTGATGGCTAAAAGAATGGTTGAGATCGCCGAGCAGGAAGGCGCCATAGCGGTCTGCCACGGCGCTACCGGCAAAGGCAACGACCAGGTGCGGTTTGAATTGGGGGTAAATGCTTTCAATCCTTCCCTGAAAATCATTGCTCCCTGGCGGGAATGGAATATCAGATCCCGGGAAGATGCCATCGATTATGCCGCTGCTCATGGGATTGAAGTACCGGTCAGCAAGGAAAAAATCTACAGCCGCGACCGCAATATATGGCATATCTCCCACGAAGGCGGTGATCTGGAAGACCCCGCCAACGAACCAAAAAACGAAATGTATATGCTGACCGTTCCCCCCGAAGAGGCCCCGGATGTACCGGCTTATGTAGAAATTACCTTTGAACAGGGCATACCGGTCGCCCTCGATGGTCAGAAGATGGGAGCGGTTGCATTGTTAACCGAGCTAAACCGCTTGGGTGGCGCCAATGGAGTGGGCATCGTTTCGCTGGTGGAAAACCGGCTGGTGGGCATGAAGTCGCGTGGTGTTTATGAGACTCCCGGAGGTACGATTTTATATACGGCCCATGAAGAACTGGAGCGTCTCACCCTGGATCGGCGCACCTTGCAGTTCAAAGAACAAATGGCGGTCAAATATGCCGAACTGGTGTATGACGGCAACTGGTTTACCAAGCTCAAGGCGGCGATGGATGCTTTCGTAGATGAGACCCAGAAGAATGTAACTGGTAAAGTGAAGGTGAAGTTATACAAAGGCAGCTGTACGGCAGTAACCTCGGGTTCACCATATTCCCTCTATCTGGAGGATCTGGCCACCTTCAGCGCAGATGAAATTTACAGCCATAAGGATGCGGAAGGGTTTATCAATCTATTTGGACTGCCTCTGAAAGTGCAGGCTTTGCTGAATCAAAAAATGTCAGGGGGAAAATAGTCGACAGAAAGTCAAAAATGATAAAAACAAAAATACAGCAGAGTGGGAGTGTTGCCGACTCTGCTTTATTTTGTCTATCAATCCTGGAAAAAAGTGTGCGTCTGCGAATTTGTAAAAAGAATGATGTAATATGGAATAAAACTTCATAAATTTATCCAAAATGTTTAAATAACTACTTGCTATTTTCTGCTCAGCGTATGATAATAAATATACTTCATCTAGTGGTTTGAAATATTTTAAACAATACATGTTGTGGTTTAATCATTAAAAAGCAAGGGGGATGGGCATGGACATCAGCAGGATTAAAAAAAGAGACGGAAGAATCGTACCATTTGAAACCGACAAGATCGCCCAGGCGATTTTTAAAGCTGCCAGGGCTGTAGGGGGCAAGGATTTTAGCACGGCCAAAGAACTGGCAGATAAAGTTGTAGAAATAGCCCAGTATGTAGACGATGATGAAATCGCTACCGTAGAAGGCATCCAGGATCTGGTCGAGAAGGTGCTGGTTAAAAATGGCCATTACAAGACAGCCAAGGCTTACATACTCTATCGCAAGCAGCACGACGATATCCGCAAAGCAGGCCAGTTGTTTCTCAACAATCAGATCATTGCCAATTATCTGGAGAAAAATGACTGGAGAGTCAAAGAAAACTCCAACATGACCTATTCCCTGCAAGGGATGAATTTCCACATCTCCTCTTTGATTGTATCCCAATACTGGCAGGATCAGATATATACTCCCCAGATGAAGGAAATGCAGAGCAGCGGAGATTTTCACATCCACGATCTGGGCATCCTGGGCGTTTACTGTGTGGGCTGGGATATCCATGACCTGCTGATGGAAGGCTTCAAAGGCGTGCGTGGCAAGGTAGCCAGCGGCCCGGCCAAACATTTCCGTTCCATCCTGGGGCAACTGGTCAACTTTTTCTTCACCCTGCAGGGCGAAGCAGCTGGAGCGCAGGCCTTTTCAAATTTTGATACCCTCCTGGCTCCCTTCATCTATTATGACAAGCTGGATTACAAACAAGTCAAACAGGGGCTGCAGGAATTTGTCTTTAACATGAACGTGCCCACCCGGGTAGGCTTCCAGACCCCTTTTACCAATATCACCATGGATCTCAAAGTACCAGAATTCATGAAAAATGAACCGGTTATCATCGGCGGTAAATATATGGACAAAACCTACGGTGAGTTCCAGGCGGAAATGGATATGCTCAACCAGGCCTTTGCCGAGGTCATGATGGAAG
>CAZACF010000280.1:0-2195 GCA_964483565.1 uncultured Syntrophomonas sp.
AGTTGCGGCCGGTATCCCCATCCTCGCTCAAGAGAATATTGACAATTACATGGCCGTGCCGGTGGATCTGCTCGGTCAAGGCAATTATTACATATTAAAAGTACAGGGCGACAGTATGATCGATGCCGGTATTTTTGATGATGATTACGTGATTGTTCACGAACAACGGGATGCGGCCAATGGAGAGATCGTGGTGGCAATGCTGGAGGATGAGGCTACCGTAAAGCGCTACTACAAAATGGCTGATCATATCAAACTGCAGCCGGAAAACAGCGCCATGGAGCCAATCATCGCCAGGGAAGTCACGATTTTAGGGAAAGTAGCGGGCTTGATGCGGAGAATGTAGCAGCACAAGCTATGAAATGACGCTGCCATATGGCGCTAACGCTCAGCAAAATATAGTAGCCGGGAATTCATTCCCGGCTATTGTTTTGCGACAAATCACTTAAATGCCTGACGTATAAAGTTACACAGAAAGCAAGGCAAGAACCGTCCCCACTTGCGTTTTAAAACTTGGCCAAATATTCTTCGATCTCCCAATCATATACCCGGGAGCTGTAATTTTCCCATTCTTTCATCTTGGCGGCGACGAAACGGGAAAAAGCATGTTCTCCCAGAGCCTCCTTAATAATCTCATCCTTGCCCAGTTCATCCAACGCTTCATAAAGATTTTCCGGCAAGGACAGGATGCCCTGTCTTTTTCGGTCGGCCAGATCCATTTCGAAAATATTCTGTTCTACTGGGTCGGGCGGAGCGATTTTATTTTTTATCCCATGCAAACCAGCCTTTAAGATCACCGCCAAACCCAGATAAGGATTGCAGCTGGGGTCGGGATTTCTTACTTCTATACGGGTGCCAATGCCGCGGCGGGCCGGGATTCTGATCAGCGGGCTGCGGTTTTTGTATGACCAGGCAATATAAACCGGGGCTTCATAACCGGGCACCAAACGTTTGTAGGAATTAACCGTCGGGTTGGTGATGGCGCAAATCGCCCGGGCATGTTTGATGACGCCGCCGATAAAATAGCGGCAGGTGTCGCTGAGTCCGTCTTCCCGGCTGGCATCATAAAAGATGTTTTCTCCATCTTTGAACAAGGAGCAATGCATATGCATGCCTGACCCGGCAATCCCAAAGACCGGTTTGGGCATGAAGGTGGCATGCAGTCCATGATTCTGAGCAACAATGCGCACCGCCACCCGGAAGGTCATGATATTGTCAGCGGTCTTGAGCGCATCGGTGTATTTAAAATCAATTTCATGCTGACCGGGGGCTACTTCATGATGGGCTGCCTCGATTTCAAACCCCAGGGTTTGCAGCACTTCCACCATTTCGCGACGGGCTTCTTCGCCCATATCCACCGGCGGCAGATCGAAATAACTGGCTTTGTCATTGGTTTTGAGGGTTGGCTGCCCGTTCTCGTCCAGATTGAAAAGGAAGAACTCCGGTTCTGGCCCAACTTGCATGGCATAACCAAGTTCAGCTGCCTCCTGCAAGGCTTTTTGCAGGATATAGCGCGGGCTGCCCTTGAAAGGAGTTTCGTCCGGGCCATATATATCGCAAATAATGCGGGCTGTCTTTCCCGTCGATCTGGGGTTGCTCCAGGGCAAAACCGCAAATGTATCGGGGTCCGGCTTGAGATACATGTCAGACTCCTCAATTCGCACAAAGCCTTCGATGGAGGAACCGTCAAACATCAATTCACCATCCAGGGCCTTTTCCAATTGATCAACGGTAATGGAGATGGCCTTAAATACTCCCATGATATCTGTGAACTGCAGTCTGATAAACTTCACATTTTCATCCTTGCATTTTTGCATAATGTATTCTTTATCCACGCCAATACCCCCTAATTTGCTGGTTTCTGATTTGCTAAGGTTAGCACATAAATGCCTTGGGTGCAATTAAAAGATGATGATTAAAAAAGAAATAAACATACCCAGACCCAGCGCCAGGTTAAAGGCGATTCCGGTAAACAAACCGGCAATCGTTCCGAAGGAAGTCTTAACTGCCGTATTCATATCCTTGCCAGACATCATTTCTCCCGCCATGGCTCCCAGAAATGGACCCACAAAAATCCCGATCGGGGCGAAAATAATGATCCCCAGCAAGGTGCCCAGCAACGCGCCATAAGTCCCGTATTTGCTGGAACCAAAATGCTTGGCGCCCAGGGTGGCGGAAAGGTATTCGACCACCAG
>CAZACF010000281.1:0-2187 GCA_964483565.1 uncultured Syntrophomonas sp.
TGCCGGGCGCGATACCGCCCAGACGATAAGTCCCGTCCGCCGCCACAGAGGTAGAGGCCACCTGCACCGGAAAATATTCGCCGGGTTCTTCTACGATAATCTGTATGTAATCATTTTCCGTCGGGATATAAGTGGTTTCACCGTCCGGTGCCAAAATCGTTCCCGTCACCGCCGGATAGGTCAACCGGATAGGCTGGTCTGTAAGATCACCGCTGACAATCGTAAAGGTTTGTGGTATTGAACTGGTATACTGGCACTCGTCCGTGGTGGTGACCCAGATTGTAAAGGTTCCTGAACCAAAGATCTCCACCTCATAATGGATTCCCAGTTCATCAGCTGTGGTCCAGCCAGACCCGTACCCACTCCCGTCCTGAGTTTCACACTCCATGTAGAGCATTTCCTCCATCTCGGCCGACAATGGGTTGCCGCCGGGATCCAGGATATCCCCGGTAATTGTCTCAGCTCCGGCGACGCTGGCCGGCAGCAGGAACAAAATCATCAATCCGATCAACAAGCATAGCTTTCTTTTCATTACAATCCCCCGCCTTCTCAAAATCCTTCTATGTTCTCCATCGCCAACAGCTAACGGTTTAATTAAAGGTATTACCATAATTAAGCAATTCCCAAGGAATAATTTAACGTCTTCGACAAGCACGCAAAAACTCCTTTTTTTCCTGATAGGGGTGACAGTTAAAAATAACTTAAAAAGCCAACGCAAGTTGGGGACGGTTCTTGACTTGCGTCTGGGTCATTCCCCAGATTATTACAAGTTACGTGTAGCCAAGTTACGGTATAATATGAAATAACTCGGAGTGATTTTGTGTATTATTAGATAGGAACAAGAAAAGCTACATCGACAATAGAGATAAAATGATAAACGAAGGAGTGAATTTATGAATCATGCAGTAGAAGATTTTACGCGTACATACAGCCAGATTTGTTATGAAAACAGTTTGATCGACAGCCGCCTGTATGCCGAATACGGGGTCAAACGCGGCTTGCGGGATCTCAACGGCCAGGGCGTACTGACCGGCATTACCAACATTTCCATGATCCAATCGCGCGAGGAGATCGACGGCCAATTGGTCCCCTGCGACGGCAAGCTCTTTTATCGCGGCTATAATATTCTTGATTTAGTGCGGGGGTTTGTCAACGAAAAACGCTTGGGGTTCGAAGAAATCACCTATTTATTGCTGTTTGGCCTGCTCCCTAACCCCGACCAGCTGGCCGAGTTTAATTCGATTCTGACCAGTTGCCGGATTTTGCCCAGAAACTTTGTCCGCGACGTAGTCATGAAAGCGCCCAGTAAAGACGTCATGAACTCCCTGACCAAAAGCATCCTCACCCTGACCTCCTATGATAAAAAGGTGTTCGACTTATCGCTGCCCAACGTACTGCGTCAATGCCTGACCCTGATCAGTATTTTCCCCATGCTGTCGGTCTATGGCTACCATGCCTACAACCATTACGATTGCGACGAAAGTCTGTACATTCACCGCCCCGATCCCCAGCTGTCGACGGCGGAAAACATTCTGCGCATGCTGCGGCCCGACAAAAAGTATTCCGAGCTGGAGGCGGTGGTGTTGGACGCCTCGCTGGTTCTGCATATGGAACACGGCGGAGGCAACAATTCCACCTTTACCACCCGGGTGGTATCCTCGTCGGGGTCGGATACCTATTCAGTTATCGCCGCAGCCTTGTCATCGCTCAAAGGCCCCAAGCACGGCGGCGCCAACAACAAAGTAGCAGAGATGGTGCAGGACATCAAGACCCATGTGAAGGATGTCAAAGATGAAGACGAGGTCAAACGCTACCTGAGCAAAATCCTCAACAAACAGGCGTTTGACTATAAGGGCCTGATTTATGGCATGGGGCACGCGGTGTATTCCATTTCCGATCCCCGCGCGCTGGTGTTCAAGAGTTTTGTGGAGAAACTGGCCGACGCCAAAGGCAGAACAGCTGATTTTGAACTGTATACCATGATCGAAAAAACCGCTCCCGAGGCTATCGCCCGGGAACGGCAGATATATAAAGGCGTCAGCGCCAACGTTGATTTTTATAGTGGTTTTGTTTACAGCATGCTAAACATTCCGTTTGAGCTGTACACCCCTCTATTTGCCATGGCCAGAATCGTCGGCTGGAGCGCCCACCGCCTGGAAGAATTGGTCAATACCGATAAAATCATCC
>CAZACF010000282.1:0-2158 GCA_964483565.1 uncultured Syntrophomonas sp.
GCTGGCCGCGTTTTACCATTCTTAGCGAGCCTTAAAATCAGGTTTGCGTTTCTCGGTAAATGCTTTCATGCCTTCGCGCTGATCGCTGGTGGCAAAACATGCGGCAAAACCGATCGATTCGAATTCGATCGCCTTCTGACCGTCAATATCGAAAGCCATGTTTATACATTGTTTGGCGTGTTTTAAGGCAACCGGCGGTTTGCTGGCCAGCATACGGGCGGTTTTTTTGGCTTCTTCCAAGGGATCTTCGACGATTTTGTTGATCAGTCCGTATTGCAGTGCCTGTTCCGCATTGATCGGCGTACCGCTGAAAATCATTTCCTTGGCCCGAGTGGCACCGATCAATCTTGGCAAACGAATGGTACCACCGGCACCGGGGAATATCCCCAGATTGATTTCCGGCAGACCGAATTTGGCAGTGCTGTCAGCGATA
Source organism: uncultured Syntrophomonas sp. (assembly GCA_964483565.1). GTDB lineage: Bacteria > Bacillota > Syntrophomonadia > Syntrophomonadales > Syntrophomonadaceae > Syntrophomonas_B. Next base: position 434 of record CAZACF010000282.1, read on the forward strand.
CGCAGATCACACACCATCGCTAATTCCATGCCACCGCCCAAGGCAAAACCAGAAATGGCACCAACCACTGGTTTGGGAAATGCTTCAATGCGGTTGAAAACGTGCCGGAAAGAAAATGCTCGGGCCTGTTCGGGATTAAATTCGAGCATATTTTTAATGTCAGCACCGGCAGCAAAATGTTTGCTGCCGGTGAGAATAACCACTCGAACGGTATCGTCAGCTTCCAAGGCGATAAAGACTTGTTCCAGCTCCAGCACCATGTCTCTGCTTAAAGCATTCAGGGCTTCCGGTCGGTTGATTTGTACGACTGCTATATTATCCGCGATATCAATGATAAAATTTTTGTACGTCATGATTTTTACCCCCGAGTTTTTTACTTGCTCTTAATACTGGTAAAAACCTTTGCCGGATTTGCGGCCATAATGACCCAGGGCATATCTTTCCGCAATCGATGGGCTGGGTTTATCAGTCGGATCTCCGGTCTCACGGTAACGGTCCATGGATACCTTATACTCCAGATCAATTCCGGTCATATCCAACAACTGCAGAGGTCCCATGGGATGACCGAGGCCATTTCTGATGGCATTGTCGATATCTTCGATCGAGGCGACTTCTTGATCCAGCATGTATAATGCTTCATGGGTAATGGCACTGAAAATACGATTGCAAACGAATCCATAGATTTCCTTCTTGACCAGGGTAGGAACTTTGTTCAAAGCCCGGCTGACTTCCAGTACTTCCTCAACAGTTTCATCGGAAGTATGGGGCCCTTTTACCACTTCGGCCAGTTTCATGACCAGGGCAGGGTTGAAAAAATGCAGGTTCAAAACTTTGTCGGGACGCTTGGTGGCATCGGCTATTTTGGAACTGACGATATAGGAACTATTAGTGCTGAGAATGGTATGTTCGGGGCAAAATTTGTCCAGCTGAGCGAACAGGCTGCGTTTTACAGTCAGGTCTTCGATGGCTGCTTCGATGACCAGATCAGCCTTAATGGCAGCCTCTTCCAGATTAGTGGTGTAAAGGAGCCGATCCTTTACTTGTTGTGCCTCATCGGCGGTCATGACATTTTTGTCGACCCGCCCTTGCAGCCATTTTTCCGCAAAAGCTTGCGCCTTTTGCAAGGCTTCCGGATTGATTTCAACACAGCTGGCCTCAAATCCGCAAACGGCAGCCTGCAATACGATCTGCTGGCCCATCAATCCAGCTCCAATTACACAAATGTTTTTTGTAATCATGTTTATCCTCCTTCAATAAGTTAAACGATATAGGATGTAATGCACTGATCTCGATCGTGATGGTTTAATACCTCCATGCCAATGATCTATTAATTTATCTTCGCAATATTCATGCCATGAACTGTAAAACCCCAATTAAAGGCCTTCTTTAATACGATTCGGGCGATAAACACAAATTGAGAGTTTTCCTTTGGGCAATACATGTGATATATTTGATACAGTACTGTATCGAAGCATTGCTTGCTAGCCGGTACAGGTTCTTTTTCGCAATAATAGTTCGTTGATGAGCCGAAGGCAGAGATCTCAAGCCTGATGCATTGCTGTATCAATGTTGGCTGGTTCAAACCCAATCTACTCGAGAACCATCTGCAAACCCTTGTTGGGTTGGGATTTAATATATTTTTTTGGGTCAATAAAAGCGAAAAAAATTTGGTGATACATTATTGTTTCGTATTGTCTCCGCGAGCCAAGCAGCCAAAGTATCCTG
>CAZACF010000283.1:0-2157 GCA_964483565.1 uncultured Syntrophomonas sp.
TTGGATTTAAAGATGCGCAAGGAAATGCAGCTGGAGCTGAAATCCATGCACGAAAAATCCGGCATTACGTTTATCTATGTCACCCATGATCAGGAAGAAGCGCTGACCATGTCCAACAAGGTGGTGGTCATGAGTGACGGGATGATTCAGCAGATCGGCACCCCGGAAGAGATTTACAATGAACCCCAAACCGTCTTTGTGGCTGACTTTATCGGCGAAAGCAATATCTTTACCGGCAAAATGAGCGGCCGCAGGAAAGTCCGTTTTTGCGGGGCGGAATTCGACTGCCTGGATGATCTTCCGGTCGGAGCAGATGTGGATACGGTGGTCAGGCCGGAGGACGTGGTGGTGACGATGATGGGAAGCGGGCAGATCCAGGGGATGGTGCAAGATGTCATCTTCAAGGGGATGCATTATGAGATCGTGGTTCAATCCGGGGACAATGAGATCCGGGTGAAAAGCACCAAAATTGCCGAGATCGGCAAAGCAGTCGGTCTGCAGATCGAACCCGACGGAATTCATGTCATTCACGCCGAAACCAATCTGAATCTTTATGAAGGCGAGATTACGGCCATCGACAGGGTGGCTTTCGCCGACGGCGAATTCGAATGCGATATCACCCAATTATATCCGGGCTCCAGCATCAGCGAACATGTATTACACGATCAATACGGCCACAAAATCAATGTGGTCGGCACGCCGGTAACGGTCAAAGTGCCGGTGAAGGCGCCGGCCATGAGTGATGATATTGACGCCGGCGGAACCAGGGGAAATATTATTTCCCTCATTTATAAAGGCGATCACTATCATTATATTGTCCGCACCAAAAGCGGCGAAGATGTTCATCTGCACGATCAGAGCTTGTGGAATGAAGATGATTATGTCAGCATCATTATCCCCAAAGCCAGCATTCAATTATCCCTGCGAGCGGAGGCTGAGCACATATGAACTATCGCTTTGCGCGGCAGCAGCTGAGTATCCCTTATGCGGTGTTTCTGCTTTGCTTTGTGATTGCACCGCTGCTGGTGATCATCTATTATGCCTTTACCAACGGTGAGGGCAACTTTACTCTGGCCAATCTGACCGACTTTTTCACCAGCCCCAATACCATCGGCACGCTGTTTTACAGTCTGCTGATTGCCCTGACCACCACCTGGGTGTGTTTGCTGATCGCCTATCCGGTGGCCTACATCCTGGCGCAAAGCAATATCAGGCAAAAAACGGTCTTGCTGGCTCTCTTTATTGCCCCCATGTGGGTCAACTTCACCTTGCGAATCCTGGCCTTAAAGGAAGTTCTCACCATGCTGGAAGGGAATCTGGCCTATTATCCCTTTATGAATACCATCATCGGCATGACCTTTGATTTCTTGCCTTTTATGATTTTGCCGTTATACACCACCTTGATGAAGCTGGACCAGGACCTGATGGAAGCGGCCTATGACCTGGGCGCCAGCCGAACCGCAGCCTTTGCCAGAGTGGCCCTGCCGCTGTCCATACCGGGGATCATCAGCGGGGTGACGATGGTATTCCTGCCGGCCATGACCAATTACGTCATCCTGGATATGCTGTATAACAGTACCTATATCATGGGCAGCCTGATCGGCAGCTATTTTAATGCCTTTGACTGGCACAGCGGTTCCATGATCTCCATCATTTTGCTGCTGATTATCTTCCTCATCACCTGGTCAACCAACGGATTCTCTGAAAAGGAATCAGATCGCGAGGCAGTCCTATGATGAAAAAAATACTGGGTTCAGCCTGGCTGGGAATCGTGTTGCTTTTCATGTATTTTCCGATCGTCATTCTGGCGGTGTATAGTTTTATGGATACCCCGACGATTGGCACCTCGGGACATTTTTCCCTGCAAAATTATGTGAAACTGTTTACCACCCCGGAATTAACCGAGATGATCATGGGAACCTTGTCGCTGGCCTTCAAATGTGCGGTGATTGCCACCATTTTAGGCACCATGGGCGCCATTGGCGCTTTCTATTCCCGCAAGGGCATGCGCGGCTTTGTGGTGGCAGCCAATCAGATCCCCATTGTCAACGCCGACGTGGTCACCGGATTTTCCATCTGTGTGTTGCTGATCGTGGTGCTGGGCATGGATAAAAGTACCTTATGGCCCTTGCTCATCGGTCATGTGGTGTTGGCGAC
>CAZACF010000284.1:0-2157 GCA_964483565.1 uncultured Syntrophomonas sp.
GCGCCGGGGGGTAAGGCGACAGCCGTGCGATGAGACACAACGACGCAAAGAACGCTAACAGTTTAATAAAATTATACGTTACCCAAAAACGAGACTCACGTATTAATACCAAGACCCCGAGGAAGCAAATGAGCGCTAATCCTGCCAATCTAGCCAGTCAAAAGACCGGCCCCCAAGCGGACTTAAGTATTAACCTCAGACGAACCTAACGTTTTTAGTCTCAAGATCAAATCAGTTAAATCCGGTGCATGTACTTGAACAGGTCTTCGTGCTGGACGGTGATCTGCAGGCCTATTTCCTGTCCTTTGCCGCCCAGGATTTCTTGCAGTTCTTTGACATCAATTTTGCTGTGGGTGAAATCAACCACCATAACCATGGTGAAGAAGCCCTGCAAAATAGTCTGGCTAATGTCCAGGATATTGATATCATTGTCGGCCAGAATGTTGGAAACCATGGCGATAATGCCGACCCGGTCGTGACCCAGTACGGTGATAATGATGCGATTACCTTCTTCGGGACTGGCCATCTTAACCCTCCATCTGCTCAATGACCTGAGCACAGCGTTGACAAAGACTCTCATGCTGGCCGTCGGCTCCCACTGACAGATCAATGATCCAGCAGCGTTCGCATTTGTGCCCTTCAGCAGCTTGTACTTCGATCCATATGCCGCTGATTTCCTCCAGAGCAACGGCATCTTGGCCGCGATTGGCGGCGGGCTCCAGATCGATCCGGGAGACGATCAGGATCTTGTCCAGTTCGCTGGTGGCTGCCAACAACTCCAGCCATTCGGGCTCGCCATAGACCGTCAGCCAGGCACCCAGCGAATGGCCGATTATTTTCTGGCCGCGGGCTTCTTCCATGGCTTTACTGGCAACTTCGCGCACCTGCAGGATGCGATCGATTTTATTTTCCAGTTCTTTATTCTGATGGACCCCGTTGGTCTGGGGCCAAGATAACAGTTGTACGCTGACAGGATCGTTTTCCTTGCGGATATAGGACCAGATTTCTTCGCAGGTAAAAGCGAGAACCGGGGCCAGGATGACCACCAGATCATTGATCAGTTGCCAGAGTACGGTCTGGGAAGCCCGGCGGGCGGGATCATTTTTGTCGTTGCAATAGAGCCGGTCTTTGATTATATCGAAGTAAATGCTGCTCAAGTCGACCGTACAGAATTTATGCACGGTATGAAACACCATATGAAATTCATAATCAGCATAAGCTTTGGTGACTCGCTGTACCACCTGTTCCAGTTTGAGCAGGGCCCATTTATCAAGATCGCCCAGCTTTTCATAGGCAACGCCGTCCTGGCTGGAGTCGAAATCATAAATGTTGCCCAGAATAAAGCGGCAGGTGTTTCTGATTTTGCGATACGCTTCGCTGGACTGTTTGATGATGTTGCTGGATACGGAGATGTCGTTGCGATAATCAGCTGATGACACCCACAGACGCAGGATATCAGCGCCCAGTTCCTTGATCATTTGCAGCGGATCAACCACATTGCCCAGTGACTTGGACATTTTATAGCCTCTTTCATCCACGATAAAACCGTGGGTCAGGACTTTTTTATAGGGCGCCGTACCGCGCACGGCCACGGCGGTGGACAGGGATGAATTGAACCAGCCGCGGTGCTGATCGCTACCTTCCAAATACAGATCAGCTGGCCATCTCAACTCCGGTCGGGTTTCCAGCACCGCCATATGGGAAGAACCGGAATCAAACCAGACGTCCATGATATCTGTTTCCTTGCTAAACGTCTGCTCTCCGCACTGGGGGCAGGTGAAACCGAGAGGCAGTAATTCAGCTGCATCTTTGCTAAACCAAATATCCGAGCCGTGTTCCCCAAACAATTGGCTGATGCGTTCGATGGTTTCATTGTTGACGATGGTCTCGCCGCAGCCGTCGCAATAGAAGATGGGAATAGGCACGCCCCAGGTGCGCTGTCGGGAAATACACCAATCGCCGCGGTCACGCACCATGTTGTAGATACGCTCCCGTCCCCAGGCCGGGATCCATTGCACCTCATCGATAGCCTTTAAGGCGTCCTGGCGGAAGCCGTCAATGGAGGCAAACCATTGGTCGGTCGCCCGGTAGATGATGGGATTTTTGCAGCGCCAGCAGAAGGGATACTGATGTTCATATTTTTCGGCTTTGAGCAGC
>CAZACF010000285.1:0-2148 GCA_964483565.1 uncultured Syntrophomonas sp.
ATGGTTTTGCCGCCGGGGCCGATGACTTCGCGGATCTTGTCGGGTTTGATCTGCATCCTGAGCATCTGCGGGGCATAGGGGGACAGCTTGTCATTGGGTTGGGAGATGGCTTCCATCATCTTGCCCATGATAAACATTCTGCCTTCCCGGGCTTGTTTTAATGAGGCGGATACGATCTCGCGGCTGACGCCGAGGATTTTAATGTCCATCTGCAGTGCGGTCACGCCTTTTTCAGTGCCGGTGAGTTTGAAATCCATGTCGCCCAGTGCATCTTCGATGCCTTGGATATCACTGAGGATGGCAAATTTGTCTTCGCCTTTAACGAGTCCCATGGCAATTCCGGATACGGGAGCTTTAATAGGTACGCCGGCATGCATCAGGGAAAGGGTGCTGCCGCAAACGCTGCCCATGGAGCTGGAACCGTTTGACTCCAACACCTCGGAAACCACCCGGATGGTATAGGGAAACTCTTCGGGTGAGGGAATGACCGGTACCAGGGCCCGTTCTGCCAGGGCTCCATGGCCGATTTCCCGGCGACCGGGGCCGCGCATAGGCTTGACCTCGCCTACGCTGTAGGGAGGAAAATTGTAATGATGGATGTAGCGTTTGGTGTCTTCGATGCCCAGTCCGTCGAGGCGTTGTTCTTCGCTGAGGGGGCCCAGGGTGGTCACGGAGAGTACCTGGGTCTGTCCGCGGGTAAATAAACCGGAACCGTGCGGGCGGGGCAAAAAGCCGACTTCACAGCTGATCGGTCTGATTTCTTCCAGTTTGCGACCGTCCACCCGGTCGCCGTCTTCGAGGATCATTTTGCGAACGATTTCTTTCATTAGCTTATCGATCAAGGTCTTAACGTCGCCCAGATCATCGGGATAGGCTTCGGCGAAATGGGCTACGATTTCAGCACTGGCTTCATCCATGCGCGCTTCGCGGGCCTTTTTGTCAGGGTTCTTGACGGCTTCTTCGAGAATGGCTACAGCGTGTGCGCGCACGGCTGCTTCCAGTTCGGGATCGATGACGTGGGTAACCACTGCAAATTTTTCCTTGCCCAGTTCAGCAATGATGGGCTCCTGGAAGGCGACAATGCGTTTGATCTCCTCGTGGGCAAAAAAGATGGCATCCAGCATGGACTGCTCGGGGATCTCATTGGCTTCGCCTTCGACCATCATGATAGCATCTTTGGTTCCGGCGACGGATAGATGCAGATCGGATTGATGGATCTGCTCGACGGTGGGATTGATGATCAGCTGTCCGTCAATCATGCCGACGATGACGGCGGCGACCGGTCCGGCAAAAGGGATATTGGAGACTCCCAGGGCGACGGATGCGCCAATGGTGGCGGTAACGTCGGGGGCATTGTCTTTTTCCACGGACAGCACGGTAGCGACGACATGAATGTCGTTGCGGAATCCTTTGGGGAACAGGGGCCTGATGGGACGGTCAATCAGCCGGGCGGACAAGGTGGCCAGCTCGGTGGCGCGTCCTTCGCGTTTGATGAACCCTCCGGGAATTTTGCCGACTGCATATTGTTTTTCTTCATAGTCTACGGTCAGCGGGAAAAAGTCTATGCCAAGACGCGGATCTTTGGTGGCTGTTGCGGTGACCAGCACAACCGTATCGCCATATCTGACCAGGGCGGCGCCGTTGGCCTGCTTGGCGACTTGTCCAACTTCCACGATCAAGGGTCGTCCGGCTATTTCTGTCTGATATTTATGAACGATGGTAATCTCTCCTTTCGGTTAATCAATCTGGCTGCTATTATGCAGCAAGATAAAATGAAAGAGCGGCATACCGCTCTTTATCTGCGAAGTCCAAGTCTCGTAACAATGTTGCGATAACGATCGAAATCATTGTCTTTAAGATAATCCAGAAGGGAGCGTCTCTGGCCAACCATTTTGAGCAGACCTCTTCTGGAGTGATGGTCTTTTTTATTGGCTTTGAGATGTTCATTGAGATAGTTGATTCTTTCGGTTAAGATGGCGATCTGTACTTCGGGTGAACCGGTATCGTTTTCGTGTACCTGATAGGTTTTGATGATTTCGAGTTTTCTTTCGGGTGTCAGCATTCTTTCACCTCCTTGTCGTCTTAAAATCGCCAGTGACCAAGCGGGGCGTCGGTGAAAATCGCCGGACCTAGCCATTGGTTCATATC
>CAZACF010000286.1:0-2148 GCA_964483565.1 uncultured Syntrophomonas sp.
AGGTAGTCAGCCGTGATCGGTTTTACATTGGGTGCCACCTGCAGCCCCAGCATCTCATCAACCCCTCCATTGATGGCGTACAGCAGGGCTTTGGCCAGGTTGGCGCGGGCTCCGAAAAATTGCATCTGCTTGCCGATGCGCATGGCGGAAACGCAGCAGGCGATCCCGTAATCATCTCCCCAATAGGGACGCATCAGGTCATCATTTTCGTACTGGATGGAACTGCTGGCAATCGAAGTGCGGGTGCAAAATTCCTTAAAGGAGGCGGGCAGGTTCGCTGACCACAAAACGGTAATGTTGGGTTCGGGGGCCGGGCCCAGGTTATTGAGGGTATGCAGGAAACGAAAGGAGCTGCGGGTCACCAGGGTTCGTCCATCCACTCCCATGCCGCCGATGGCTTCCGTAACCCAGACCGGATCACCGGAGAACAATTCGTTGTACTCAGATGTTCGCAGGAACCGCACCATACGCAGTTTCATACAGAACTGATCAACCAGCTCCTGAGCAAATTCTTCGTTGATGTCACCGCGCTGCAGATCGCGCTGCAGATAGATGTCCAGAAAAGTTGAGACCCGGCCCAGACTCATGGCGGCTCCGTTTTGTTCCTTGATGGAACCCAGGTAGCCAAAATAGACAAACTGGAAAGCTTCTCTGGCATGGCGGGCGGGACGGGTAATGTCGAATCCATAGGATGCAGCCATTTCTTCCAGTTCCTTTAAGGATGCAATCTGCTCGGTAAGCTCTTCTCTCTGGCGGATTAATTCCTCGGTAAAATTATCCCGCTCTAAACCGGCTAATAGTTTTTGCCGGTCCTCTATCAGCAGATCGGTTCCGTAAAGGGCTATACGGCGGTAATCCCCGATGATGCGGCCACGACCGTAAGCATCCGGCAATCCGGTTATAATACCGGCTTTGCGGGCTTTGCGGATCTCCTCGGTGTAGGCGTCAAAAACCCCCTGATTATGAGTTTTGCGGTAATGGGTGAAAATTAACTCAATCTCCGGATCTAGTTCATACCCGTAGGCATCGACTGCGGAGCGCACCATGCGTATGCCGCCATTCGGCATGATAGCGCGCTTTAACGGTTCATCAGTCTGCAGGCCAACAATTAGCTCCAGATTGCGATCTACGTAACCGGGTGCATGAGAGATGATGGATGAGACGGTTTTGGTATCAATGTTATAGACTCCTTGGCGTTGATGCTCCGCCTGCAACAATACCCTGACTTTTTCCCACAGTTGCAAGGTCTGTTGACTGATGGGGCGGAGAAAATCATCACCGCCGTTATAGGGAGTATAGTTTCTTTGAATAAAATCCTGAACGTCTATCTCTTCGCTCCAAGCCCCATTCTGAAAACCTTCCCAGGCAGTACTGTCCATTCTATTGCTCCTTTATTTATATTTATTAGCCCATGCTCAGATGATCTGCGTCTTGGTTGCCATTATATTTTTTGTATTACAGACAATAGTATACCTACCGGGATTTTATACCTGTAAATAAATCCGTCCATTACAGCAACATTTACCTCGCGAGCGAAAGGGTTGTTTTAAATGATTGCTTTTCGGTATAGTATTAGCTTATAACGATACGATGTATAAATAGTATTATAAGGAGCGGTTTTAAAATGGAAGGTAAAATAATGGTCGTGGATGATGAGGAATCATTGCTCAGACTGATCAGTTACAACCTTGCCAAAGAAGGGTTCGCCACGGTTACAGCGGAAGACGGCAACCAAGCCTGGCAATTAATCAAAGACGAAAAACCGGATCTTATTGTGCTTGACTTAATGCTGCCCGGCAAGGACGGCCTGGAAATCTGTCGGGATTTGCGCCGCGACAACGACGAAACGCCAATTATTATGCTGACCGCCCGGGAAGAAGAAATTGACAAGGTATTGGGGTTGGAACTGGGGGCAGATGACTATATGACCAAACCGTTCAGTGTAAGAGAGCTGATTGCCAGGGTCAAGGCGATTTTGCGCCGCAACCGGGGGGTGAAAAATCCTGCTCAGGAAGCAAAAGAAACCCTCATCGGCGATTTCGTCATCAAGACTGATCAATATGAAATTTATCATCAGGGTCAACGTCTGGAGCTGACCTTAAAGGAATATGAATTACTGGAAATATTGCTGAGGAACCGTGACCGGGT
>CAZACF010000287.1:0-254 GCA_964483565.1 uncultured Syntrophomonas sp.
GGTTTATGGATAATAATCCGGTAGTCTTCAGTGAAGATCGACAGGGTGAGGCGGTCGGTTACTGGCAAAAGCGGGAGCTGTTTCACCGTATGGTGATCAGCCGGCAAATACAACGTCTGGATGAATATTTACAGAACCGTGATAAACTGGAGGCTGCATGGCTGCAGACCGTAAAACAGATGGAAGCCAATCGAGCTGGGGATGATGAGAAACGTGCGTTTATGCAAAAAGCCTGGCAACAGGAAGACCAATTG
>CAZACF010000287.1:275-2128 GCA_964483565.1 uncultured Syntrophomonas sp.
AAAACAGTGCCAATCCCACAAGCATGAAAGGCTCTCCTTATTTCCGGCGCTACTGGCAGCAACAGGAACGGGACAGAAGAAAGGGCTAATGAATAAACATGGCTGAGACAAAAATTCCAAGACCGGTACTTGATGACGACCTGGACATCATCGAGTTATCCGAAGATAACATATTAGATGACGCCGTTTTTTCATACGGGACAATCAATGATTGTACACTGGAAGAACATAATGCGGATAGAATGATATTTAAACATGTGATCTTTCATAATGTGGTTTTCAATAAAATCAAATTTAAACAGATAGACCTCATGGGAGTGAGATTTCAAAATTGTGATTTATCCAATGTTGATTTTAGTAAAGCATCATTACATAGAGTTGAATTTATAAATTGTAAAATGATTGGTATCGATTTAGGAGAAGCCACCTTGCGAGAGGTAATTTTTGATAATTGCCACGGCCGGTATGCTTTCTTCAGTTTCTCAGATTGTAAACAGGTTGCATTCCTTGCATGTCAATTAATTTTCTCGGATTTTAAGAATGCCGTATTTTCAAAAGTTGAATTTCAAGAGTCCAATCTGCTGCAGGCGCAAATGAATTTCGCAAGTCTTAAAGGAATAGATTTGCGAAGTTGTGATATTGAAGGTTTGAATGTAAACACCAAAGATGTTAACGGTGCCATCGTGACCCCGATGCAGGCAGTTTCTCTTTCCTCCCTGCTGGGTCTGGTTGTTAAATAAAATCAACTTTTAATAATTCACCCGCAGGAGGCCAAAATGATTTCAAGAACATGGCATGGGATCGTACCGATTAAATGCAAAGATGAATTTGAAGTATATTTAGGGAAAACAGGCGTAGACGATGCAACTGCAATTAGTGGCAACAGAGGAACATATGTGAGGATTGTTGAGCAAGGAGAATACGCACATTTCTTTTTATGCACGATATGGGATTCCATGGAAAGCATCATTTTATATGCCGGAGAAAACCCGGCGATTGCGGTTACATATCCGGAAGATGATAAATATGGACTAATATCGGATCCTGTTGTTATACATCAAGAAGTGGCGTCAGCTAAAAATCCTTTTGATGAATTAAGCTATAAAAGTAAAGGGGAAATTTGATTATGACACAAAAGACATATAAATCTTCTTCGGAAGGGTATTTGGAAGCTATCGACGGCATATTTCGCAAGACGCTGGTATGGGGAAATAATTCTCTTTTGACAGAGTTTAAACTGGCTGGGGGAAAAAAGCTGCCCTCACACAAACATGATGAGGAGCAAGTAGGATATTTGGTTTCCGGTCATATCATTCTGCAGATAGGCGATGAAAAGTATGATATGTTGCCCAGGGATAGTTGGGCAATTCCGGGTGGAATAGAGCACTCTGCAGAGATAATGGAAGATTCAATTGCTATTGAAGTATTTTCCCCGGTCAGAACAGATTATTTACCGGATTAGGCTCCTGGCATTTTTTTTATGATTGACGGGAATAATTCTGGATGTTAGAATCAGTAGCAATAATAATCCATAACCGATGAGCAAGAGTAAGTAGGAATGATTGTATGCACTCAGAGAGTCGCAGGTTGGTGAGAATGCGGCTGCAGAGATGATTCTGAATGGACTTGCGAGGGCAGTCTGAAATCGAAAGAGAGTAGGTGCTGACGGGAACCCTGTCCGTTATCAGTGGGGTGCGCATGATGGTGCGTAAAATGAGTGGGCGATTTATCGTCAATTTGGGTGGTACCGCAGAAGTATAAGCTTTTGTCCCTGTTTTAGGGGCAAGAGCTTTTTTTATTGTTATTTTATAGATCGATTACCGGAAAGGATGGTGACATACATGGCAAAAGGA
>CAZACF010000288.1:0-2122 GCA_964483565.1 uncultured Syntrophomonas sp.
GCTCGACTATCTCCGCTTTACTACGAGTGCCTACCAGCAAGAACTGGCGGTGTTGATGGGGGATGCGAGTGTTCATCCGGATGTCCAATTCGCAATTATTCGCTATTTCACCAAGTACCCCTTCCCGGCGGCTCGGGAAAAATTGCTGGTCTTTCTGCAGATCAAGGACAAAGACCGCTGGCAATACCCGGCGCTGGCAGCTACGGCATTGGCCGCCTACCCTGATCAGGATGTGGCAGGTGCACTGCAAAAGGCTCTGTCCAGCAGCAACTGGTATATCCGTTACAATGCGGCCAAAAGTTTGACTTCTATGCAGATGGACCTGGCCGAGATCGCTCAGGTAATCAATGGCGATGACCGCTTTGCCCGGGAGATCCTGCAGTACTTTATAGAGTACAACCCCAATTTCAAACCCAGTATGGGATAGGAACGTGATGCGATGGATTTTATAAGGATTGTGATAGAATATACCGGAATATTTTTTATCGCTTATCTGATAGGGTATTCCACCTTTTTGTTCTTGTCTGTCATCGTTGGCGGCACTGTTTTGTTTGATAAACGGAAAAAAGAACGGCTGAAGAATGTGCTGAACCACGATTATTATATGCCGATTACCATTATTATTCCGGCTTACAACGAAGAGGTCACGGTAGTTGATTCGGTCAAATCGCTGCTCAGCCTGGATTACCAATTGTACGAAATCGTGGTGGTGGACGATGGTTCCAGCGACAGTACCAGCCAAAAAATGATTGAACATTTCGATATGAAACAGATCCGCCAGCCGATAAATCGGGCTGTCAAATGCAAGCCGGTACGAGCGATCTACAGCACCGATCAGCAAAAGGTACCCATCACCCTGATAAAAAAGGAAAACGGTGGCAAGGCGGATGCTCTGAATATGGGAATTAATGCTTCCAAGTTTCCTTATTTTATCTGTATGGATGCGGATTCGGTGTTACAGCAGAATTCGCTCAAAGAGATTATGAATACCATTCTCGAAGACAACAACATTATTGCTGCGGGGGGGCTGGTCAGACCCTCCAATGGCCTGAAAATAAAGGAGGGCCGGGTGATCAATTACCGCTTGTCGCCCAAGATACTGGTGGCCATGCAAACGCTGGAATATGAAAGATCTTTCCTGGCATCGCGCTTGTTGCTTGATCAGTTTAACGGGAATCTGATTATCTCAGGTGCTTTCGGGATGTTTAAAAAAGACATCGTGATTGATGCCGGCGGTTATGATCAAAGCACCATCGGTGAGGATATGGAACTGGTGGTTAAACTGCATGTATTCTGCCGGGCCAACAATCGTCCTTATCTGATCAAATATGCGCCGGATGCGATCTGCTGGACGCAGGTTCCGGAACGGCTGCATGATTTGACCTCGCAAAGAAGACGCTGGCATTTGGGACTCTTCCAGAGTATGTGGAAATACAAAGAGGTCTTTGCCAATCCCCGATTTGGAGCGATCAGTTGGATATCCTATTTTTATTTCCTGGTTTATGAGCTAGCTTCACCGTTTATCGAATTATTCGGGATTATCACGATTGTACTTGCATTTCTGGTGGAATTGATCAATGTGAAGTTTATGATCATGTTTTTCCTGATCTATGTCATCTTTGGCGTAATTTTGACCACGACAGCTTTCATTAACCGCATTTTTACGCAGAATCATACACTATACTTGACAGATATCATCAAGGCCACCGGTTTGTGTGTAATTGAAATATCTGTCCTGCGTTTCATTATGGCCTGGGTACGGATTACTGCCTTTATTGGCTACAACAGACGAAAAACAGATTGGGGCAAAATTGAACGGCAAAAAATCAACCTGAGATAAACACCCAGGGGAGGGGAGAGGGCAAAATGAAAATCGCTTTTACAACATTCTTGCTGGTCGAGATGTTGATCTTTCATTTCATTCCTTTTGCTTTGTTTGACAAGCATGAAAAAGACTATGTTGCCAGACATAAGATTGTATATGTGGCAGGCCATCCCGATTTTTATCCGCTGGAATACTATGACCGGCAGCAACGTGGATACGCCGGCATTGTACCTGACCTTTACCGGCAGATTGCGGCCGACTCCGGGCTGACGTTTCAGTATATTAATACGGATCAGG
>CAZACF010000289.1:0-2098 GCA_964483565.1 uncultured Syntrophomonas sp.
ATTCCTGCTGATTGTGCCATCGCTATTTATAACCGCATAACAAGTGTTGGTGGTATTATACGATAGCCGGGTAAACATAAGGAATAGCTTACCGTTTCCTAAATCAACCAATCTGGGTTCTTTTACGGCATAATCAAATCTATTGCTGGCGGCGGCATAGATCCAACTTGTCTGAACCGCGAGGGTATTCTTATCCACCTTGATTAAAAACACATTTTTATTTCTACTGTTGCCTGCGGATGGTTCCGCGCTATTATCCCAGTTGGCGCGGGACGTACCGGTTATCCAGTAGTGGCTGTCGGTAGCTTCAAGCCCGGTTACCGCCAGGCCGGTGTTATTATCACCGGAGGTACCCACCGGCATATCCATGATAGCCTTGGTAAGAGGAGTACCCCCCGCAAAAACAGTCAATAAAAGGGAACGACTGGGCAGAGCATCACCATGGTCAACCGTTACAACCTTGTTGCCATCGATTAACATTTTTTGATTCAAGCTGTGGGAAGCATAATTAAATTGACCGTCAATACCGAAGCTAGCCGCCATGGTAGCGCAATCAACGGTATAGTTCATATTGGCCTGATGGATAACGCCGTTGCCGTCTTTAAAACCCTCTTTACCAATATTGATATAGAGCTTGCCGTTGGCATACTCCATTGAGCCAGTACCGCCAACCAATGGCTTGCTAACCGATTGTTGCATTCTTTGTTCATTTGTCATATTGGCCAAACCACCTTTTATTTCGGCGGTGCGAGCCACTGTAAAAGTAATTGGGCTGATTTGAAATACTTTTAAAACCACTTTATCCGGATTTTCTTCCAGGTTGTTATAGCCAACCATGGTATAAATATTACCATTATCATCTACAATAGTTTTGCCATACTTGTCATATCCGCCGGGAACACCTAAAGTAAACTGATTTGCAACTTGCAGTGTAGTTGGATCCAGCTTGTACAAAACAGGTGGTGCACCGGCTGCAGGGGGGGCCACAATAACCGGCACGCCACCCATTTTAAACATATCCACATTGGTCAGCTGGGCGGAATGGTCATCACTGGGGTATTCCATATCAACAAACTGAACCAGCGGAATACCTTCTAATTCAAAGGGTTGATACATTGTTAATGATTCTGCCATCGCCATATTAGGCACAAGTGACATAAACATAAAGGCAATTAGAATAATGGGTAAGACACGCTTTTTTCTTCTCATCTTTCTCTCCTTTTCAAATAATGAGGCAACCCGGCTGTTCGTGCAGTGCGACAAGTTCGTCCCATACTTTACCAATGTAAACCGAATATTTTTCCGCAGTTATTTTCCGATAGTTCATTAATAATCCGGAAATACGATTCCACAGCCTATCACCACCCAAGCAATCATAATGATCAGGCTCTTTTCCTAAGGCTGACTAAAATCCGAAGATTTGTATTATTTTTATACTAAAAAATTTTTTGGGTTAGATGTTGGCGTTTGCCTGAAATGTATAAAATATCGCCCTGAAATGTAAAGCTGAATAGAAAAAGGAGTTTCATGGCAAGTTTAGTTCAGTTTTTAAAAATACGACGAGAAATGAGATGGGCAATGTTGCGAATGCAACATACAGCAGGCTATAATAATAAAATACGTACGGAGGAAAAGAAGATGAAAAAATATATCGATTTACTATGTGATGCCCCACTTTTTCAGAATATAAATAAGACGGATATGGAACCTATGCTTCAATGTCTGGATCCGTATGTAAAGTTCTATAAAAAAGGAAATTATATCACTCATTCCGGTGATAACATCCATTCTATTGGCGTAGTTTTATACGGTATGGTGCATATGCTGAAAGAAGATATCTGGGGGAATACCGCCATTTTGGCGATCATTTCGGAAAAGGACATTTTTGGTGAAACCTTTGTCTGTAGCGGATCTTATAACAGCACGGTTTCCTTCCGGGCAGTCAATGACTGCGAGGTTTTGTTCCTTTCTTTTGACAGGATACTTCATTCCTGCTCCAAGGCATGCGAGTTTCACCGTCAACTCATCGATAATATGGTCATTCAGATTGCCCAAAAGAATATACAACTGATGGAAAAGCTGGAGATTATATCGAGGA
>CAZACF010000290.1:0-2089 GCA_964483565.1 uncultured Syntrophomonas sp.
CAAAGCTCCGAGAGGATCCTTAAAAGATACCAGACCGGAATTAATGAGTAAACTCGTTATGCAGGAAGCCATGAAAAGAGCCGGCGGCAAATTTGAAGCTGGCATGATCGATGACATCATCTGGGGTTGCTCCACTCCTGAGCAGGCTTGCGGTATGAACCATGCCAGAAATTCGGCCATCTATGCCGACATTCCTTACCAGGTTCCGGCAGTTACCGTAAACCGCTTCTGCTCCTCCGGCGTACAGGCCATTTCCATGGCGTCTGAAGCAATCATGACCAATCGTACCGACATCATGATGGCCGGCGGAACTGAGCACATGAGCATGATTCCCATGGGCGGAATCGTCAGACCCAACAACGAAATGGCACTGCATCCCTTCTGGGCCACCGTCTACACCAGCATGGGCCAGACCGCTGAGCATGTTGCATCCAGATATAATATTTCCAGAGAAGACCAGGATGTTTTCGCTGCTGCCAGCCATGCCAAAGCACTTGCTGCCAGAGAAAAATTCAAGGAAGAAATTGTACCTGTACCGATCAGCACCACGACATTGGGCGCAGATGGAAAACCGGTTACCAAAGTCGTTATGTATGACTATGACGAGGGTGCCAGAGAAGGCGTAACTGCTGAATCCTTGGGCAAACTGAAACCGGCCTTTACACCCACAGGTGTGGTAACCGCCGGAAACAGCTCCCAAACCACGGATGGTTCAGCCTGCGTGATTCTGATGACTCCGGAAAAAGCCAAGGAACTCGGATGTAAACCGCGTCTGAAATATGTCGGTTATGCTGTTGCTGGCTGCCTGCCGGATGAAATGGGTGTTGGCCCGGTTTATGCGATTCCTAAGGCTCTGAAACGCGCTGGATTGACTGTTGCTGACATCGGTCTGTTCGAACTGAACGAAGCTTTTGCTTCCCAGGCGCTTTATTGCGTAAGAGAACTGGGTATCAATCCCGAAATCGTCAATGTCAACGGCGGCGCCATCGCCATCGGTCATCCGCTGGGCTGCACCGGTGCCAAGCTGACCGTTACCCTGATGCATGAGATGGAAAGACGCAACGTGAAATACGGTATCGTTTCCATGTGTATCGGTGGCGGCATGGGCGCTTGCGGAATCTTTGAACTCTGCAAATAAGCCTGTAGGCGACAATTTGATTTAGTTATCCCCCGACGAGCGGTATGGTTCACACCATACCGCTCGTTTTTTGTGCAAATGTTACACTGTGTAACGAAAACGATTGGTGATGACGGATAGGTTTTCGGCGAATACGCTGTGAAAACCGGTCAAAACGGAGTTTTTACGAAGCCAGTGGTCTATGCTGCATTTGGCATAAATATTGCAAACAATAATAAGCAGAGAAATGACGAGTACGTAAAGGTGTTGAACGAATAGCGGGGGTGAGCGACGAGACAAAAACAACATGGGCATATGATTGTTTTTATATAGAAAAAGAATGGAGGGCAACACATGGGAATAAAAGATAGTTTTGATTTAACAGGTAAAACGGCAGTCGTAACCGGCGGCTCAATCGGTCTGGGTGCGCAGATGGCTGCCGGACTGGCAGAAGCTGGCGCCAATCTGGTCATCGCTGCCCGCAAAGTAGAACGCTGCGTGGAACTCTGCGCCAAACTCGAAGAAAACGGCATACGGGCGATTGCGGTCGCTTGTGATGTCAGTGATGCGGCCAGCTGTCAGAACCTGGTTGACATTACCGTCAAGGAATTCGGTACACTTGACATTCTGGTCAACAATGCCGGTTATACCTGGGGAGCAGATGCCATGAACTATCCCATGGATAAATGGCAGCAGATCCTGGATCTGAATCTCACCGGCCTTTTCCAGCTCTCTGCCATGGCTGCCAAAGTCATGAAAGAACAGGGCCGAGGCAAAATCATCAACGTTACCTCTGTAGCCGGCACAGGCGGATGTGCCCCTGAAGCACAAAACACAGTGGCCTACAATGCCAGCAAGGCGGCGGTGGATACCCTGACCAAAGACCTGGCCTGCAAATGGGCGCGCTATGGTATCTATGTCAATGCCATCGGCCCGGGGTTCTTCCCCACCCATATGAGTGGCGGACTGTTG
>CAZACF010000291.1:0-2074 GCA_964483565.1 uncultured Syntrophomonas sp.
CCGAAGCGGCTAGAAATCTTAAACAAGCAGGTTTTATGGCTGCCGGGGTAAGTCTGGACAGCATGGTTCCCCAAAAAAACAATGACTTCCGCAAATTGGACAATGCCTATGAGATGACCATTCAGGGAATGCTAAATTTGAAGGAAGCAGGGGTACCTTTTCAGATCCATACCACGGTGATGGATTGGAATGTGGCTGAATTGGAAGATATCACAGATTTTGCGGTGCAGATCGGTGCCATGGGCCATCACGTTTTTTTCCTGGTGCCCACAGGCCGGGGAGCGGATATTGAAGAAGAAGCACTGCGAGTCAATGAATACGAACAAACCCTGGCCCGTTTGATGGAAAAACAAAAACATGTGCCGATTGAAATAAAGCCTACCTGTGCGCCTCAATTTATCAGGGTTGCTGATAAAAAAGGGATCCAAACACGCTTTTCCAAAGGCTGTCTGGCAGGGATCAGCTACTGTATTATTAGCCCCCAAGGGGATGTTCAGCCCTGTGCTTACATGAACATGCAACTAGGCAATGTCAGAGACCTTCCCTTTGATAAAATATGGGCTGAAAATCAGATTCTACAAGAACTGCGAAGCATGCAATACGACGGTAAATGTGGAATTTGCGATTACAAGGAAAGGTGCGGCGGCTGCCGGGCGCGGGCCAATTATTATAACGGCAGCATTTTGGCAGAAGACAGTTGGTGTCTGTACAAGCCACGCAATGAGGCTGTTGAAAAATGATACTGGACCAGATTGACCGCGCCCTGTTGGGATATTTACAAAACGACCTGCCGCTTAGTTGTGAGCCTTTCAAGGTTCTGGGTGTTAAACTGGGGATAAGTGAGACTGAGGTGCTGGATCGCATTGCGATTATGAAAGAATCAGGTTTGATCCGCCGCATCGGAGGGATTATAAATTCCAAAGGACTGGGCTACTGTTCTGCACTTTGTGCCATGATCGTGCCCTCTGCAAGAATTGATGAAGTGGCCGAAAAGATTAACCAGCTCAGCGGGGTGACGCACAATTATGTACGCGATCATAACTACAATATCTGGTTTACCTTAACTTCGTCTTCTCAAATCGAAATGGAAAAACAGCTGCTCGATCTGGAGCAGGCTTGCGGTCTGCCGATTCTAACCATGCCGGCCCTGAAACTATACAAGATCAAGGTTGCTTTCGATATGGGGGATGAAAGATGATTATTATTGATGAGCAAGATCGGCAGATCATTAAATTCCTGCAAGGGGACATCCCCTTGGAATCCAGACCGCTAAAATACCTGGCAGACGAATTACAGTTATCGGAAGAGGAAGTGCTGGCACGGATTAATAACCTGCAAACCCGGGGCATCATGCGTCGATGGGGCGCAGTACTCAGACATCAGCAAGCAGGCTATGTCTGCAATGCCATGGTAGCTTGGAAGGTAACCCCTGATAATGCTGATCAGGCAGGTGAAACCATGGCTGCGTTCAAGGAAATCAGTCATTGCTATTTGCGAGAGGTCAGTCCTGATTTTGGTTACAATATGTTTTCCATGGTGCACGGCCGAAGTGAACCGGAAATGGAAGAAACGATCAGCCGAATTGCCAGAACGACAGGGTTGAATGATTATATTGTCCTAAAGAGTGTTCGAGAGTTAAAAAAGGTCAGTATGCGCTTTTTTGATTGAAAACGAACCGGCGACAGTCGGTTCTAAATGGGGGATAAGCATTGAAAACCACCAGATCTGAACAATTCTATCAGCAGGCGCTGCAAGTTATGCCGGGCGGAGTAAACAGTCCGGTGCGCGCATTTCAATCCGTGGGGATGGAGCCGCTGATTATGAAAAAAGGCAGTGGCTGCAGGATATACGATGAAGACGGTAATGAGTTTATTGATTATGTAGGTTCCTGGGGACCACTTATCCTGGGACACAGCCATCCTGCAGTAGTGGAAGCGATAATCTTGGCCGCTCAGGAGGGGAGTAGTTTTGGCGCCACCTGTGCCCGGGAAATTGAACTGGCTGAAATGATCTGTGCAGCGTTGCCCTCAGTAGATAAAGTGAGGATGGTTAATTCTGGTACCGAAGCCACCAT
>CAZACF010000292.1:0-2060 GCA_964483565.1 uncultured Syntrophomonas sp.
CATCGATCGCAAGCTTTTTTCCAAGATCAAAAGCAACCAGGGTTATCAACCCGGCAAACCGACCGCCATTGCCTTTGCCATAGCCCTGCGGCTGAATCTGGACGAGACCCGCGACCTGCTCGCCCGGGCCGGCTACGCCTTATCCCGCAGCAGCAAGTTCGACGTCATCATCGAGTACTTCATCGATTCCGGCAACTATGACATCTTCGAGATCAATGAAGCCTTGTTTCATTACGACCTGATCCTGCTGGGTGTATAGAAATGTCGCCGGAGAGGCGACCGGATCGTTTCAGAAAATGGTTATCCTTGAATCATCAAAGATGAGGAGGATAACAACTATGAAAAAAGATCTGACCGAACTGGTATTTATCCTGGACCGGAGCGGCTCCATGAGCGGGCTGGAGAGCGACACCATCGGCGGCTACAACGCCATGCTGACAAAACAGCAAAAGGAGGCAGGCGAGGCTGTTGTCACCACCGTGCTTTTTGATGATGAATACGAACTATTGCACGACCGTATCAACATCAAAGGTATTCGTCCCATCAGCGCCAGGGAATATTATGTGCGCGGCTGCACCGCCCTGTTGGATGCCATCGGTAAAAGCATCCGCAAGATCGCCAATGCCCAGCAGCACACCAGTGAAGACGAGCGCGCCGAAAAAGTAATGTTTGTCATCACCACCGACGGCATGGAAAACGCCAGCAAAGAGTACAACTACAAGAAGATCCAGGCCATGGTGGAGAAACAGCAGCAAGAATACGGCTGGGAGTTCATCTTCCTGGGAGCCAACATTGATGCCATAGGCGCCGCCGCCGATCTCGGCATCAGAGCCGACCGGGCCGCCAACTACCACGCCGACAGCGCCGGCACCCAACTGAACTATGATGCGGTCAGTGACGCCGTCAGCGAGCTGCGTAAAACGCGTACCATCAAAGAAAACTGGAAAAGCAGGATTGACGAGGACTACCAGCGGAGAGGAAAATAAAGATTTCATCGCATAAATCTTGCATGATCAGCCCATAATAAATTTGTTTGCGATTGCCTTCTGACACGATCTCAAACAAAACCTTCTTAGCCGGTCAAGACTAGGAAGGTTTTTTTTTTGATCAGTATTGCGCCGCCGGCATAGTGTGTGTGGGGATTTCTCATTGGCATCTACTTTGGAAGCATCTATGGCAATGGAACTGGTACCAAGAAGCATGCAAAAGTCTCATTTGTATATTTATTGCCGTACTGCTCACGGTGATAATTATCAATCTTGGCAAACGCCGCTCCCAATAACCGGCGCGACTTATTAACAATTGTGCCTGCACCGGGATCTTCATAGAATTAATAAAATTCCCAGGATGATATACCCGGCCCCCAGGCATTTTAAAAATGTTATACGTTCACCGAGAAACAGCACCGCACATACCATGGTAACCAGGGGAGAAGCCGACATGATCATGGAAACCGTAGATACGCTACCGGCTTTGATGGCTGCAAAGTAGGCCAGGTCTCCCAGCACTGTCGCCAGGTTGATGCATAATCTTTTCAGAAGATACGGGTACATATCCGACTGCACCAGTCCGTCCTGTGAACTGGTGGCAGCTCGGTAGCCGCTTTCCCTGACCATGTCAGCAACATCTCGGTTACAATCACCATAAGGATAGCAGAAATAACCAATCTCTACCCCCAACTCCTTCTCCAACAGTTTCTTTGACTCGGCAATCTGCCGCTGGGCTTCGGCCGGGCTGACTCTGGTCAGTTGAACATGGTCGAGCGTATGGGCGCCAATCGTAAAGCCTTGGGCATTCAATTCCTTGATTTCCTGCCAGGTCATCATTTTATTTTTTGGCTGCAGATTCGCATCATAATCAAAATCGTTAATACCGCCTACAATATGGGGAATAACGAAGATCGTGGCCGTAAATCCATACTTTTGCAAAATCGGCCGTGCATAACGATAATTATCCTGATAGCCGTCATCAAAGGTGATGACGAAGGGTTTGTCAGGGAGCTGCCGCCCGGTTTGAAAATGATCGACCACATCCCCCAGACTGACCGAATGATAATCCTG
>CAZACF010000293.1:0-2048 GCA_964483565.1 uncultured Syntrophomonas sp.
TTTGGCGATAATTTTATCGGCATCCTGAGAAGGAACTTCTTCATAATGGTCAACTTCCATTCTGAATTTGCCGCGCCCCTGGGTGATGGATTTCAAATCGATTGTATATCTGGACATTTCCCCCAGTGGCACTTGCGCTTTCACGATCTGTTTTTTGCCAGAAGGTTCCATTCCCATGACTCTGCCTCGTTTACTGTTGAGGTCCCCAATGATGTCACCCATATAAGTGTCGGGAATTTCAATTTCCACATTCACAATTGGTTCAAGCAGGACGGGTTTGGCTTTTTCCATGCCGCTTTTAAAGGCAAGTCTGGCCGCCATTTTAAAGGCCATTTCAGACGAATCAACTGAATGATAGGAACCGTCATAGAGAGTAGCTTTGAGATTGGTTACCGGATAACCTGCCAATACACCTTCATCCAGTGCTTCCTGTAATCCTTTTTCAACGGCTGGGAAAAAATTCCGCGGTACTGATCCGCCGAAAACATTTTCTTCAAATACAAACTGGCCATCCTCATAAGGTTCAAACTTGATCCAAACATGTCCGTACTGACCATGACCGCCGCTTTGCTTTTTATGCTTACCTTCTACTTCAACCATAGCCCGAATCGTTTCACGATAAGGAATTCTCATTTCTTTACTGACCACATCAACCCCGAATTTACGGGATAGTTTATCCAAAATGATATCCACGTGGGTATCACCCATGGCAGTGAGGATGGTCTGATGGGTTTCGGTGTTCTTGGCCACACTAATCGTCGGATCTTCTTCGATGATTCTCTGCAGTGCACCGCTGAGCTTGTCTTCGTCGGCTTTGCTTTTTGGTTCTATGGCCATACTAAGGGTTGGAATGGGGAAATTTATAGGATCCATTATCACCGGTTTGGCTTTGGTTGATAATGTGTCTGAGGTGGAGGTTACGCTCAATTTTGCTACCGCTGCAATATCACCGCTATTTAACTCAGGTACAGCAGCCTGTTCTTTACCAGTCATTACAAATAGCTGCGCTATTTTTTCTTCTTTTTCTTTATTGGCGTTGTATACGACGCTGTCGGCTTTCAGTTTTCCGGTAAATATTCTAAACATGGTCAAACGTCCAATATAGGGATCGGCAATGGTTTTGAATACCTGCGCAGTAAAGGGCTCTTTTTCAATATCTTTGTCTTTCACCATTGCGTTGCAATCGGGAGTGGGTGAACATTCCACAATGAAGTCCATCAAAGCGGTAATGCCGATATTGTTAACAACCGAACCACACATGACGAAAACGGCCGATCCGCTGGAAGCGGCAGCTTTGATACCTTGCTTAATTTCTTCATCAGTGATCTCTTCGCCTTCCAGATATTTGGTCAGCAAATCATCATTGGCCTCTGCTGCGGCTTCGATCAGTTCCAGCTTATACATTTCCACATCATCCATCATATCAGCAGGAATATCGGTTTCCGTCATTTTTCCGCCCGCTTCGAGCACAAAAGCTTTCATTTTGATCAAATCAACGATTCCTTTAAAGGTTTCAGCTGCTCCGATCGGTAATTGAATCGGAACGACATGATCACTGAAAGTATCTTTGATTTGGGTTAATACTTTATAAAAATCTGCATTTTCCCGTTCCATTTTATTGATAAAAGCAATTTTGGGCACCTGGGCATAGTCATCCCAAGCTACTTGAGTCTGTACTTCAACACCAGCCGTGGCGGAGAACATCATCAGCATGCTGTCCACGATGCGCATGGCACCGGCAACTTCGAAATAAAAGTCAGCATACCCAGGCGTGTCAACGATATTGATTTTACAATCTTTATATTCACATGGAATCAGCGAAGCGCTGATCGTAAATTTCTTCTTGACTTCTTCCGGCAGGTAATCTCCCACGCTGGTGCCATCATCAACCTTGCCCAGTCTCTTTAAAACGCCGGTGGAAAAAAGCATTGCTTCAGCCAGTGATGTTTTGCCTGTACCTCCATGGCCGACAAGTGCAATGTTACGAATATTGCTGGTAGGATAGACCTTCATCCAATAAACCTCCTCAAAATAATTGTACACTGTAA
>CAZACF010000294.1:0-1995 GCA_964483565.1 uncultured Syntrophomonas sp.
TTTTGTAATACTCGGTCATGGACATGCCGCCTTTGAGCTGCACTTCGCCTTCATCCGAAATCCGGGCCTGACACATGGACAACAGCACACCGCAATAACCAGGGATAGCGTTGTCTCTGAAACCTACACAAACCGGGAAAAACTCAGTCAATCCAAAACCCATGGCTATATTGATCCCTACCGCCTGGAAGAATTCATTTACATCAGGGGCAAAGGCAGATCCGCCAATATGATAAATATTGCATTGATCCGCGCCCAACATGGTGCGTATCTTGCTGAAAACCAATTTGTCAGCAATTTTATATTTGAATCCGTAGTGGTCGCTGCGATAAGCCTCAATCCCTACCCCTTTTGCCCATTCAAACATTTTGTACTTCATTCCGCCGGCGCTTTTCATACCGGCATGAATGGTACCGTAAACTTTGTCCCAGATTCTCGGCACACTGGTCATAAACTGCGGTCTATAATGAACCATATACTCCATGAAATCGGCCGGGTTGGGACAATAACCTATTTTCACCCCAATGCTCATACATCCGTAGGACCAAAGTCTTTCAAAGATATGGGAAAGCGGCAAAATGCAAAGCGAGGTATAATCGGGTCCGGCTTCAGGATAGCGCAATGAAGGAAATATGCCGGTCAGGAAAGTTCTGTGGGTATGAACGGCACCTTTGGGGTTCCCGGTGGTTCCTGAAGTATAGATGATGGTAACTTTATCATCGGGGTGAACATTGTTGAGACGGTCATTAAATTCCTTATCATTTTTTAATTTTTTACCCTTTTCAATAAGCTTGCTAAGATACTCGCTCTTTTCGCCGGATATTTTGATATTGTCCTGCATGGCGACGATAAACTGCAGGTATTGGTTATTGGCGATAATCTTGGCAGCCCGGTCATATTGATCTTGATCGCCGACAAATACAACTTTTACTTCTGCATCATTGATGATATATTCGGCCTCTTCCTTGGAGTTGGTCGCATAAATCGGTACCGATACCGCTCTGGTTGCCAGAATACCCAGATCTGATATTGCCCATTCAGAGCAATTGCGTGCAAAAACTGAACACATGTCACCGGGCTGAATGCCCATATCAATCAGCGCTTTGGCTAGAGCCGTAATCCGTTCGCCAAATTCTGTCCAAGTCAGCGCTTCCCATTCACCCTTGACATTTTTCTGCATAAGGATGACCTTATCTTTGAAAATCTTGGCATTCTTCAGCATCATAAAAGCCAGGGTCTTGTTCTCCGCCAAATACTTTTCAAATTCCTTGTTCCAATCGATGTCACTATCACGCCAGATTGGTAAATTCTGTGTTAATTTGTGCATGCAAGCTCCTCCTCTATTTTTTCTTACAATAAATATTATCCTTCGTAATATTTGAACAGTCAATATAAAATAGGTTTATAAACTTTATGTCCAATTGCTTTAATTATGATAAAAGCTTGATAAGGGCTGCATTTAATGGTCAAACCTTCCTGCAGACATTAAACTTAAATTATTTAAAAAAGAAGGAATTTTAGTGTTTTATTACGAATAAAATCTGGTATACTGGTCTGACCATCAGAACATCAAGTCAACTGGAAGTGGAGCCAGTTAACAAAACCAAACTGCGAGGAAATTGTGTCAGTCAAGCAGCTTGTTGGGTGGCAATAGAAGCAGGAATACCGATTCCGCATGCAAGCTTCAGACAACATATACCTCAGAAGTATCCGGGAAGAGAAGAATGGAGGAACAAAACATGTTAGAACTAAGAATAAACGGGTTTGGCGGGCAGGGTTCCGTTACCCTGGCTCATTTATTGGCCCAGGCTGCACTGGAAAACGGTGAGCAAGGTCAGGCTTTGCCTTTCTTCGGAGTTGAACGCCGCGGAGCACCGGTGCGGGCAGCAGTTCGTATGTCCCCCACTACGATATATGCACACAGTCAGTGTGAACTGCCGGATTATGTGGTAGTGATGAGCGAAAAGCTCACCAACGCAGCGATCAGCGAAGGGA
>CAZACF010000295.1:0-1976 GCA_964483565.1 uncultured Syntrophomonas sp.
ATTATTTTCTATCTTGTGGTATACTGATCTGGAAAAAGCAAATTCCTATCCAAAAAGAATTTTGAACTTATGTTTGATAGCGACGGCGGCTTAACAATGAGTTTACTCCACGGGGAGAATCGCATTTATGTGCACTTCTACGATGACATGGAGCAGGCGGCAGGAGATCTTCGTGAGTTTTTAAACCCAGAATACTCTGTAGAACTCTGGGACGGCAATATGTTGGACGATGATGAGTTTGACCCTGATGACCTGAATTTTGACGGCGTCGCAGAACGCAGCGGGGCAGCTTTTTGGGCCACCGAAATACCGCAGATAAAGAAAAGTGTACAAATCTATAGTTGGAAAAATGTACAGGATTTTATGGAAGTCTGGGAACCCGGTTATTAGATTTTATTTGCTGAATTGCATGTTGTGGTTATTTCCAATCAACTGCATAACTTCTGTTACAAAGGATATACAAAAAGGACTAATTTCGAGGTTTATCGAATTTAGTCCTTTTTTGAGAATAATCGTTATAAGGTCAATCGTTACTGAAATTGTATGCAAATTGCACCAATGATCATTGGTACGCGTTGGGGATATGTCCCCCAGGCTTCGCTGGCAAAGAATGCTTTCTTTTTTTGAAGTAGGAAACGATTGTTTCGACTACCACGAGCACAGACAAAATAATCAGGATCATTGAAACGGCGGGAATTGCCTGGTTCCCTTGCCCTAAAAACCACCCGGTATAAACGGCTATAACCAGTGCCCAGTTTGACATGATAAACATCAGCACCGCCGGGATAAAAGCAACCAGCCATACTTTGGAGTTTTTACGGGTGTTGATAAGCCATATGCTGATGCCAATCAAAGCCAATGCCGCCAGCAGCTGGTTTGATGCTCCGAAGGTATTCCAAAACATCTTCCAGGTTGGAATAACATTACCTTTGTCATCAGTCATGGTCTGGAAGAGGAAGAAAACCGGAATCCCTGCTGTCAGCAAGGTACCTAAAAGTTTACCTGCCCAGTTCTTTAATCCCGTAAGCTCTTCTATAATATAGCGACCCAAACGGGTACATACGTCAAGTGTGTCGTATACAAAGGTTGTAAATGCCAAGAGCCCGAAACTGATTCCAAAGGTTGCAGATACTCCGAGCATCTGCATAAAGCTGCCCATTGCAGAAGCATAAATGAAGTTGGGCGCCTTGGTTACCATTGCAGAATCCTGGGTCAGAATCATAACACAGGCGATTGATACAACTGCAACCATACCTTCCAGCAGCATGACACCATAGCCAACGGGTTTCGCATCGCTTTCTTTTGCCAACTGCTTACTGGTGGTTCCGGATGAAACCAAGGCATGGAATCCAGAGCAAGCACCGCAGGCAATCGTTATAAACAAAACCGGGAACATCGGAAACCAGAAGCCTGCATCCATTCCCGAATCTGCCGCAAGATTCATAAAAGCAGGATATTGAATCGTGAAACCGCCGAAAATTAAACCGATGGCAGCAAAAATCAGGGATGCATAGAGGAAGTATCCGCCCAGTGCACCACGGGGCTGCAAGAGCAACCACATCGGCAAGACTGAAGCAATCAGGCAATATCCAAGAATCAGAACACCCCATACCTTCTGAGCTGTTGGGAGGTCGGTAATGGGTAAGTTGACAGGAATGTATTGCCCGGCCCAGATGGCAAGACCAACCAGCGGGAGGAAAATCAATACGGCAATGCCTTCTTTGAGCTTAAAAAACTTCATCATTAAGCCCATAATGATAGGGAGAATAAGATACATGATGGATGAGGAGGCGATGGCCCCGCCGGAAATCGTTTCCCCTGATTCCAGTGTTACCAACCCGACGAAGGAGCTGGCTGTAATGTCAGTAAATGCGATGATTACGTATACAAGTGCAATCCATACAAAAATCATAAACAGAACCCACGCCCGAGTTGAAACATTAACCCTGATTACCTCAGTGATTGACTTCGCTTGA
>CAZACF010000296.1:0-285 GCA_964483565.1 uncultured Syntrophomonas sp.
TCAATGCCCAAGCCAGCGGTATGCTGTTCAGAGGTTTGGAACTGATTATGCGCGGGCGTGATCCTCGCGATGCTCAGCAGATCATGCAGCGCGTCTGCGGGGTTTGACCGGTCGGACACGCCAGCGCGGGTTCGCTGGCATTGGATAATGCATTTGGCATTGAACCGCCACCCAATGGCCGCATTATAAGAAATCTGATTCTCGGGTCGAACTATGTACAATCACATATTTTACATTTCTTCCATCTGGCTGCGCTTGATTTTGTACAGGGCCCTGATGTTCCGC
>CAZACF010000296.1:295-1948 GCA_964483565.1 uncultured Syntrophomonas sp.
TTGTGCCACGCTATCAGGGCGATTATCGTCTCCCCGCTGATGTAAATCAACTGGCGGTGAACAGCTATCTGGAAGCCTTGAACATGCGCCGCAAGGCACATGAGATGACTGCCCTTTGGGGAGGTAGAATGCCCCATCAGCAAGCCATCGTTCCTGGTGGTGTGACTGAAGTTCCGGATACCTCAAAGATCTTTGAATTTGTCAGCCGTTTGGATGAACTGACCTCTTTTGTTGACAATACCTATATTCCAATTGTCAAGGCAGTGGCCGGAGCTTATGCAGATTGGTTTGATATTGGCCGCGGTTGTATGAATATGCTGGCCTACGGTGCTTTCCCGTTGGAAGAAGGCATGGATCATATTAATAAGAAAAAATTCTTCCCTGCCGGTGTTTATATGAGGGGGCAATACAAAGAACTGGAACCTGAAAAGATTACCGAACAAGTCAAATATTCCTGGTTTAAAGACGGGATAGCCGGTACTCCTGATCAGGCCATGGTTGAACCGGATGTGACAAAAAAAGATGCGTATTCGTTCCTCAAGGCTCCGCGTTATAACGGCGAAGTTATGGAAGTAGGTCCTCTGGCAAGAGCGATCGTAAGCAAACAACCGGATGTTATTGCGCTGGGAGACAAAGCCTTCTCAGTTATGGGCCGTCATTTTGCCAGAGCGGTTGAATGCTCAGCGGTAGCACATGCCATGAAAGATTGGGCGCTTAAACTGGAAGCCGGACAACCGGTAGCAACCCCGCATAAGATTCCAGCTTCCGCACAGGGTATGGGACTGACGGAAGCAGCCCGTGGCGCACTGGGTCACTGGAATCGCATTGAACATCAGAGAACTGCGGTTTACAATGCCATTGTACCAAGCACCTGGAATATGTCTCCGCGTGACGATAATGGCAAAATGGGGGCGATGGAACAGGCATTGATTGGAACGCCGGTTGCCGACACCAAGAATCCTATTGAGGTAGTAAGAGTGATCAGATCCTTTGACCCCTGTCTGGCTTGCGCGATCCATATCATGACTCCAGATAAAAAGGTGATCAGCCAATTCCAGATCAATTAGGGGGTGAGAAAGTGGTTAAAGAGATGGAAGTAAGACATTCTGTCTGGATCAGGTTCTTTCATTGGACCAATATGATAGCGATCACCCTGCTGATTCTGACCGGATATTATATTCACAGCCCGCATGGTTTCAGGCTGTTTGACAACATGGATACGCCCCGCATGATCCATTTTGCCATGGCTTACTTGTTGTGTTTTGGCGTTGTGGGCAGAGTTTATTATGCCATAGTTGCCAAAGATGCCAAAAATATCGTTTATGAACCAATCAAAGACACTAAAAAACTGCCCAGCATGTTGAAATACTATATGTTTTTGGCTGATGAACATCCGTACTACGGCAAATACAATCCCGGCCAAAAAGCGATGTACACCGGCTGGCTGTTTATGGCGCTAATCCAAATCATTACAGGATTTATTCTGTACAAACCCAATACTTTTGAATGGTTGGGCGGTGCATTGGGCGGGCTGATCGCCATAAGAGTGATCCATTATATTGTGACCTGGTTATTTGTTCTGACAGTCCTGGCCCATGTATACCTTGATGTTTCCGAAGGAATACCGGTGCTCAAGTCCATGTTTACCGGCAA
>CAZACF010000297.1:0-790 GCA_964483565.1 uncultured Syntrophomonas sp.
AAAATCAGCAGGGTGGCTTTTATCTCCCCGTCTTTTTCCAAAACCAGCGGCAATGGTGTCCAGCCCATACCGCGTTTGACCTGACCCCATTCCCAACTTTGCAGGAAGTGGCCTTTGGGGTGCTGACCAACGAATTCATTGTAGCGAATTCTTTCGTCGGCAGTTATGATTCTGGTCGTATACATTGACTTCTCCCTCTATTATTTCTGGCTGATTATGCCATTGATGAGTTAATTATATATCATATCCCGGATAATGTTCTTTTTCTAGTTGGATTTTTACTTTGAAAAAAGCTTATACCTCTTTAATGATTTACTTAAGGGCACACGATTATCTTTTCCTAAATTGCTGACAACTAAATAACTAAAATATAATTTTTTTCTTTTATGGGAGGAAATCTGTATTTTTATCCGAATAATAGATAATGTAATATTATTTAGAATTTTCAGTTGAATCGCAATAGTATTCATGCAGGCTTCAAAAATAAGGGGGGAAGATACTTGAGTACTTATATGGACGAGTACAGAAGCAAATTAATCAGTGCTGAAAAAGCAGCCTCGTTGGTGGCCTCCAATGCTATTATCGATTATGGCATGTTTGCCACTAAACCGGTTGATTTTGACGTAGCACTCAGCAAACGAGTCGGAGATGGTCTCGAAAACGTTGCCTTGAGAGGTACAGGAACAGTCCTGCCCGTTCCTGAAGTAATTAAAAACGATCCTCAGCAGCAAACTTTCCAGTATTTTTCCTGGTATTATACTTTGATCGACCGCACTGCAGGAGATTATGG
>CAZACF010000297.1:800-1945 GCA_964483565.1 uncultured Syntrophomonas sp.
TCCCTTTAATTATCATGAAGCTACCCTGCTGGCAGTAAATACTGATTTTTCGCATATATGGCCTTCGGTTTGGTGCGCACAGACAACCCCCATGGATGAACATGGCTGTTTTAATTTTGGCTTAGGCAACTCCCACAACCGGGGCCTGGCTTTAGCTTCCAAAATCGCCATTGTTGAAACCAACGAGAATATGCCCCGTTGTTTGGGAGGCTATGATGAATATGTGCATATCAGCGAAATAGACTATATAATCGAAGGTTCCAATTCGCCAATTTTTGCCACCCCTCCGTCCGCCAAACCCTCTGACGAAGAAAGAAAAATTGCTCAATTAATCGTTGAGGAAGTCGTTGACGGAGCGGTTATCCAGTTGGGTATCGGGGCACTGCCCAACCTGATCGGGCACATGATAGCAGATTCAGATCTCAAAGATTTAGGGGTTCAGAGCGAAATGTTCTGTGATGCCTATGTTGCCATGTATGAAGCCGGCAAGATCACCAATGCCAAAAAAGCCCGCGATCTTTACAAGAGTACCTACGCCTTTTCACTGGGCACGCAGGAGACTTATGACTTCTTAAACAACAATCCCCGCTGTGCATCCTGTAATGTTAACTATACCAATGAACCTTCCTTTATCGCCATGAACGATAACTTCATCGCCATCAACAATATTTTGGAGATCGATCTGCTTTCCCAGGTCTGTTCGGAAACCTCGGGGTTAAGACAAATATCCGGGACAGGCGGGCAGCTGGACTTCGTGGTGGGGGCATTCCACTCCAAAGGCGGCAAGGCTTTCCTGGCTTTCTCCTCAACATACAAAGACAAGGAGGGCAAGGTTCACTCCCGGATTAAACCCCTGCTATCTCCCGGCGGAGTAGTTACGGTTCCCCGCACCCAGGTACAATGGCTGGTTACCGAATATGGCAAAGTCAACCTGAAAGCCTTATCGATCTGGGGCCGGGCAGACGCTCTGGTCAGTATTGCCCATCCCGACTTCCGTGATGACTTGATTAAATCAGCCAAAGAAATGAAACTCTGGACGCGCACCAATCGAAT
This sequence comes from uncultured Syntrophomonas sp., assembly GCA_964483565.1. Classification (GTDB taxonomy): domain Bacteria; phylum Bacillota; class Syntrophomonadia; order Syntrophomonadales; family Syntrophomonadaceae; genus Syntrophomonas_B. The sequence continues at coordinate 1,854 of CAZACF010000297.1, forward strand.
CCCCTTCTAAACATTTTAAAAAAATATTTAAAAAATGATGGGCGTGTCGCAAAACGTTTATTCAAGAACGTAGAGAGGCACGCCTTTTCTTT
>CAZACF010000298.1:0-1897 GCA_964483565.1 uncultured Syntrophomonas sp.
ACAGGCCAGGAAATAAGCATTCCAGCTACCAAAGTGCCGGCCTTTAAAGCTGGCAAGGCATTAAAAGATGCCGTAGATTAAGATGCGCCTGGATAAGTTTCTAAAGGTATCCAGAATTATAAAACGACGAACCGTAGCCAAGGATTTTGCCGAAAACGAAAGAGTGATGGTGAATGGCCGAGTAGCTAAACCATCAACAGAAGTTAAAAAGGGAGATCAAATAACTTTACGGATTGGTGAACGGGAGACCGTTTTTGAAATACTCGATATCAAGGAAAACATAAAAGCCAGCGAAGCCCGCAACCTTTATAGAATAATCGAATGATTTGATCGTCTCGTATGCAGATACGGGACGTTTTTTTATGGGGATTTTAACCTTGTCAGGGCGACATTCTAAAGGAAATCTACAGTTTTTAAAATGTCTATTATGCAAAACTCTCAATTATGCAAAATCCTCTGACTTCCATTTTCTCAGCAATTAGACAGCGGCTGCAGATTTACGAACGAATAAATCAGTCATGGTTTGCATAGCTATTTTCAAGGCGAATTTATTATCCTTTTTGGATAACGGTATGGCAGAGAAAAATTAAAGGGAGGTGAAATCAATGACCGAGCATCATATCAATATAGCCAATCGCCAATCCATCGAATTGAGCGGAGTTACCAACGTGATCAACTTCGATGAAGAAGAGGTGATTCTCGAAACGGTGATGGGCTATCTGGAAATTGGGGGAGGAGAACTGCATATCACCATGCTTAATCTTGACAAAGGACAGGTAGCGGTAATGGGCAGCATAAACCATCTGGCCTACAAGCCCCAGGGGACAAATCTGAAAAACAAAGGGAAAACAATCCTTAACCGACTGTTGAAGTAGGGGGGGTTCATTTGCTGGGTTTGTTTGCCCAGATAAAAATATTTATTTTGACCTTGCTGTTAGGTGCACTGGCAGGGCTTGTCCTGCACTTCTACCAGCTTGGCATTAAGGCTCTAAAAGTTGGCAAGCAGAGCTTGTATTTGCTGGACTTTTTTTTCTGGATGCTGATGATCTTGATTGTATCAGGGGGTATGCTGGTGATCAATCAAGGCGCCTTAAGAGTCTACACCTTTGTTTTTCTGATTCTGGGAGGAATCATCTACTATAGATCCCTGGCTGCTTACTTTTATCGACCTTTGCAAGCCTTGGCCGAAGCGGGGGCACATTGCGCCGGCCTGCTGGCCGGTTGGATCATCAAGCCCGGAGTCTGGCTGGTCAATAAAATTCGCAAGCAATGGCGTGACCATCATCCCCCGGCACCTCCTGACGACCCCGACCTTTAAATCATGCGGGCATTATAAAAAATTTTTGTCCACATATTGTGGAAAATATGTGGATGAGTTATGGTTATAAATATGAAGATCGAAATCAGGGGAGCCGAAAAGCTTAGTTTCAGGGAAAGACAAGTAGTAGTACTGAAAGAAATGGGCAAGAGCACCGATGAGATTACCCGCATTCTGAAAGTGAGCGCCAGTACGGTTGCCACTCTGTACAACCGTGCCCGCAGCAAGGGCTATGAAGTTGTGATTGTGCTTCCCGGAGATGTAATGGGCATTTTTGCAGGGGGGGACGAGGATGAAGCCAAAGAATAAAAATATGCGTTTATTTATGAGCGGCCTGATTTGTATTGCCTTGCTCTTAACCATTGTGCCGCGGGGAAAAACGATTCTGGAGCTGTCCGCCCAAAAGCGGGAATTAAAAAATGAAAAAGCCCAACTCCTGGAGATGAACCGTCAATACCAGGCGGAGTTGGAGGAATTAAAAACGCCCCAAGTCATTGAAAAACTAGCTCGTGAGAGACTGGGAATGGTGAAAAACGGTGAAAAAGTAATCCTTGATCTGCAGCAGGATTAATCCTGTTT
>CAZACF010000299.1:0-1877 GCA_964483565.1 uncultured Syntrophomonas sp.
TGCGCGAGTTACTGAAGCTGCGGCGCTTACATCAGCTCGGTGGGTTGGACTGGGTGACAAGGAAGCGGCGGATGATGCTGCCGTTACCGCGATGCGGGTTATGTTTGACACCGTTTCGATTGATGGTGTAGTCGTCATTGGTGAGGGCGAATTGGATGAAGCCCCCATGCTCTATATCGGTGAAAGAGTAGGGCTAAGGGTTGCTCCCCAGGTAGATATTGCTGTTGATCCGCTGGAAGGAACTAATCTGGTGGCCAAAGGATTGAACGGAGCGATTGCTGTTCTGGCCTCTGCTCCGATGGGAACCTTGTTGCATGCTCCTGATATGTATATGGACAAGATTGCCGTAGGGGCTGAGTGCAAAGGCCGGGTCTTTCTGGATGCGCCTGTAAAGGAAAATCTGCGCCAGGTAGCCAAGGCGCTGGATAAATCAATTCGTGAAGTCACGGTAGTGATATTGGATCGGGAGCGCCATCAGGGTATTATTGAAGAGGTAAGAAGCGTGGGCGCTCGTATTCGATTGATTAGTGATGGGGACGTATCCCCCGGGGTGGCGGCCGCCTATGGAAATTCGGGCGTGGATGTTCTGATGGGAATCGGTGGGGCTCCGGAAGGAGTCATCACGGCCGCGGCATTGAAATGTATGGGGGGCGATTTCCAAGCCCGTCTTTGTCCGGAAGACGACAATGAGATCAGGCGCTGTCACGAAATGGGCATTAAGGATGTGACACAGCTTTTTACCATTGATGAATTGGTCAAATCTGACGATGTGATTTTTGTTGCCACCGCTATAACCGATTCATATTTGCTTAAAGGGGTGAGATATGCCAAAGGGCGAGCCATAACCCAGACACTGGTCATGCGCAGCGCCTCAGGTACGGTTCGTTTTATTGAGGCTAACCACTGTTTGGACAAAAAACCATTATTCAAGGATAAGCGCATATCTATGACCATGGAATGATATACTGATTAAAGAAACTCCATCAAGTATTCTTCTACTGCTTAAGATTTGCATATCTGTTTACTTGATCAACAAAAGGAAAGAATATATACAGAGGCTGCCCTCGGCTTCTGTATATACCCGTCCGAATCTTTATCCAAGGAAAGAACTTCACTGTAGTTACCCATTTGTAATGCTTACAAATCGATAACCGGCTGAGAACTGATTCAGTTGTTGATGAATGCTTTGCAGTCTCCAAATTCCTGCTGGCACGGCATCATTTAAAGATTATTACGCTTCAACAGCGAGAGGAGGAACATTTTGAAACTTAATATTTCGGAACTGGAAAACAAGACGATACTGGAGTTGTATCAGATTGCCAAGGAAATCAATTTGGCCGGTTATTCCAAGTTGCGCAAGAAGGAACTGGTATTTGAAATTACCAAAGCGCTTACTCATTCCAATGAATTGCTGCAGGCTTCAGGAGTATTGGAAATCATGCCTGACGGTTATGGATTTTTAAGGCCTTTTGCTTATGTGCCCAGTCATGAAGACATTTATGTTTCGCCCTCCCAGATCAGGAAATTTGATTTGCGTACGGGTGACCGGGTGGGGGGACAAGTCAGACCGCCCAAGGACAGTGAACGCTTTTTTGCCTTGCTGAAAGTGGAAGACGTAAATGCCTTGCCTCCGGAAGAGTCAGGCAAACGCATTCATTTTGATGCCTTGACGCCGCTTTATCCCACCCAACGTTTGACTTTGGCTACTGATTCAGCCGAACTATCCACCCGCATTATCGATTTGGTGGCTCCCATCGGCAAGGGACAGCGCGGGCTGATCGTGGCTCCTCCCAAGGCTGGCAAGACCATGCTTCTGCAAAAGATGGCCCAAGGCATTACCACTAATCATCCGGAGGGTGAATTGATCATCTTGCTGG
>CAZACF010000300.1:0-1861 GCA_964483565.1 uncultured Syntrophomonas sp.
CCCGGGAGCAAGATTAGCTGATCTTGTTGCTGCGATGCCAGATATTCATATACTGGGCTTCTCGAATTAAATCATCCTGAAAACGGGGATGGGCAATCTTGATCAGTGCCTCCGCCCGCTCCCAGGTGGATTTGCCCTTCACATTGGCAATGCCATATTCGGTTACAATATAATGGGCCAAAGAGCGCGGTGTGGTTACGATGGTGCCAGGGCTAAGCGTCGACCGAATCCGGGAACAAAGCTTGCCTTCTTGATTGGTATAGGTAGACGACAAGCAAATAAAACCTTTGCCGCCTTCCGACATATATGCACCCATCATAAAATCCAACTGACCGCCGGTCCCGGAAATCTGACGCGTTCCGGAAGATTCAGAATTGATCTGGGAAAATAAATCCACTTCGATGGCTCCGTTGATAGCGATCATTTTCGGATTGCGGGCAACCACGTGGGGAGTATTGACATCAGCAATGGAGTATGTGGCACAGACCGGGTTTTTATCTATAAAATCATATAAAGCCTGTGAGCCCATGGCAAATCCATAAACCATTTTGCCCTTGTCGATGCCTTTGTTTCTCCCATTCATCCTACCCGATTCATATATCTTCAGATAGGCATCGGCCAACATTTCCGTATGACAACCCAAATCCTTAAGATCAGAATCAACGATCAGTTCTCCGATAAAATTGGGCATGGCTCCAATCCCCAGTTGAATGCAGGCCCCATCTTCAATCTCAGTCATGACCCAGCGGGCTATTTGCTTTTCTACTTCATTAGGCTGCAGCACCGGCAAGGTAAACAACGGCTGATGATCTCCCTCTACGATCAAATCCACTTCACTAATATGTACCGCTGCATCATGTCCGCCATAAGCGGTAGGCATGTTGCGATTGACTTCTACGATGACCTTTTTGCCGTTTCTGACCAAATCCTGGGCATGTCCAGCATTGGGGCCATGATTCATATATCCCATTTCATCCATGCAGCCGACCTGCAGCATGACAACATCCCGCGGGTCATTTTTTAAAATGGTTGGCAGTTCATAATAGGTGACCGAAGCATAATAATAATTGCCCGCCAGGGCTAATTTGCGATCATGACCGGAAGCATGCATGCTGTTGTAAATAAAATGCTTTCCTTCCGGGTCGCAGGCAATGGCCTGTATCGGATACATGGTCACACTGGTATACAGGATAACATCTTCCAATTCATCCCGCCGGGCAGCCAGCGCTCTATCCAGAGCCGGGGGATTGCCATTATATGAATTGTATTGTACTTTATCGCCGGATTTGATTATTTTTACGGCATTTTTTGCTGTGACAAGTTTTTCTTTATATTCCTGCATGAAGTGCACCGGCTTCATCTCCTTAATGATTATTATGCCTCAGCTAAAACAGTGACACGTTTATAAAAATATTATATCATCGGAAGGATCGCCTTTCATTATTTTAAACGAACTTCTTCAATTTATCATCACAAGTATCATTTTCTGCTTAATAATTGTTATTCTACCCTGCCATTGCGACAAAACTGTCACACATTTGTAACCTTCGTCATGTTTTTTATACAGTAACGTTACACTATTATTACACGCCATATTGTTTCAACAAAACATTTATCTGTTTAGAGATCAGAAAGTACCATGATAAATTAATTATTCGATCGCGTTTTTAATCGATTATATCTCGGGTTGGATGATATCAGCTACCAGGCCAGTCCGATATATTTATTAAATTGGCATGCAAATTGCAATACAGTTGGCTAAGATATTGTTATTAATTTCACATATAAAAAGAAAAGGATGATGAGAGATGAGAACAGCGCAAGTAATAAGAATCAACTACCACACCAAAGCAGCTTACGA
>CAZACF010000301.1:0-1859 GCA_964483565.1 uncultured Syntrophomonas sp.
GGAGACGCGCCGCTATGATGAAAAGACTGATCATGGTACAGCCGGACATATCGATCATGGCAAGACCACCCTGGTCAAAGCCCTGACCGGCATTGAAACCGACCGGCTGAAAGAAGAAAGACAACGGGGCATCTCCATTGAATTGGGGTTTGCTCCTTTTACCCTGCCCGGCGGACAAAAGGCCGCCATTGTTGACGTCCCCGGCCATGAAAGATTTATTCGCCATATGCTGGCCGGGGCTTTCGGTATAGACATGGTGCTGTTTACCATCGCTGCTGACGAAGGGGTTATGCCCCAGACCCGTGAACATATGGATATCATCGAATTGCTGGGGGTTGACCAGGGCATTATCGTCATCACCAAAAAAGATATGGTAGAGGAAGAATGGCTGATGATGGTTGAAGAAGAAATCAGGGAATATACCGCCCAAAGCATTTTGAGAGGATGCCCGATCGTAGCCGTTTCGGCGGTGACCGGGGACGGAATCAAGGAATTACTGGCCACCATTGAGCAAGTCGCCGCTGATGTGGTGGAAAAGCCGGTTTTCGGGCAGGCCCGTCTGCCCATCGACCGAGTCTTCAGCATTGCCGGTTTTGGCACGGTGGTGACCGGCACTTTATGGTCGGGACAAATCAACGTGGGCGAAACTCTGGAACTGATGCCGGTCCAGCGCATGGTGAAAGTCAGGACGCTACAGGTGCATAACGAAAAAGTCCCCACTGCCTATGCCGGGCAAAGGGTAGCGGTTAATCTGCAGGGCATCGACCTGGCAGATATTAAAAGAGGCTATCTGCTGGCCAGCAGCGGTTATCTGGAGCCCAGTTACCGGGTAAATGCACGGCTGCGCCTGCTCTCCAGCAGTCCGCGCACCCTGCAGAACTGGAACCGGATCAGATTTCATCTGGGGACAGATGAGACCCTGGGAAGAATCGTATTGCTGGATCGGGACGAACTCCTGCCGGGAGACGAGGCTTATGCCCAGATCGTAATGGAAAAACAGGTGGTCGCCTACAAGGGTGATCCTTTCGTGATCCGTTATTATTCCCCGGTGCATACCATCGGCGGCGGCACCATTATCGATCCCAATGCCACCCGCCAAAAGCGTTTCAAGGAAGAGGTTCTCAATGATTTGATGGTCAAAGAAGAAGGCAGCCTCTATGATTTGGTACTGCATGAACTGGAAGCGTCCGGCACCGAGCCGTTGACGATTCAAGAGATTGTACGCCGTACCGGCAATACTGAGTCCCATGTGGAAGCTGAAGTGCAGCAGCTGCTGGACGATGAAAAGATCGTCGATACCAGCGGCAAAGGAGCCCATTATTTTAGTGCCCAGGCAGTACAGGCCATGGGCACAACCATAGGCAGCACCCTCACCGAATATCTGCAGAAATATCCGCTGCGTCAGGGTTATCCCAAGGAAGACATGCGAAGCCGCTGGTTCAGCCAATTAAATCCCAAGGTCTTTACCGGCTTATTGAAGTATTTTGAAGACAACGGGGTTTTGCAAAGTCAGAACCAGCTCATTACCCTGCCGGGTTATAAAGCACTTCCAGGTGAAAAAGAACAAAAAATCATCGATGAGATCAAGCGAAAATTCCAGGAAAATGAATTCAACCCTCCCGGCTGGGAAGAAATCGAAGTTTTAAAAGGAATGGAAGACGCCCGGCTCAATGAAATTATTTCCTATTTAATAGACAGCGGATACCTGTTCAAAATCAGCGACAATCTTTATTTCTCCGTGGCGGCCATAGAAAAAGGCAAGGCCTTGCTAACGGAGTATTTTGCCAAAGAAAAGGAACTTTCTCTGGCTACCGCCCGGGATATTTTTAATACCTCTCGAAAGTATGCGCTTCCTTTGG
>CAZACF010000302.1:0-1853 GCA_964483565.1 uncultured Syntrophomonas sp.
CATACCAAGCTGAAGATCCAGCCCCTGTTGGCCGGTATTCTGATGATGCTGGCTCTTTATTCGGTAAACCTGCGGGTCATGGGCGGCAGGGCCAATATTGCCCTGGTAAACAACACCACGCTGTTTGATTCTTTTCCCGGACAAACCATGGAGCAATACGCCGGGGTCATTCTTCCAATTGTATTATTATTGCTGGCATTGTGGTTGCTCTACTGGTTTTTACAGACACGTTTCGGTCTGGTCCTGCGGGCTACCGGTGACAACGATCAAATGGTCCGGGCGGTGGGCGTCAATACCGATACTACCATCCTGATCGGCATGGCCCTGTCAAACAGTCTGGTTGCCCTTTCCGGGTCGCTGATCGCCCAGTATCAGAGCTTTGCTGATATAAGCATGGGAGTAGGAATGGTAGTCATCGGCCTGGCTTCGGTCATCATTGGTGAAGTATTGTTTGGTATAAAAAGTCTGTTGCGTCGTTTAATCGCCGTTATTTTAGGGGCCATCCTCTATCGTCTGGTAATTGCCATCGCTCTGGAGATGGGTATGCCGGCCACGGATTTAAAGCTGATCTCAGCTGCCATCGTCGCCTTGGCATTGTCGGCACCGGTTATCAAGGAAAAATTGGCAGCCATGAAAAGACGTCATGCCATGCGGGAAGGAGGCGACCGGAATCATGCTTAAAATATGCGCGGTCAGCAAAATTTTCAACCCGGGTACGGGCATGGAAAACCATGCCCTGAAGGATATCAATCTAATGGTCGCCGAGGGTGAGTTTGTCAATATAATCGGCGGCAACGGGGCCGGCAAGTCAACTCTGCTCAATTGCATTGCCGGTGTCCACGAGGTGGATTCAGGCAGCATTGGGCTGGATGGCATGGATATTACCTTTTGGCCGGAATACAAGCGTTCTGCTTATATCGGCCGGGTTTTCCAGGATCCTTTGAAAGGAACTGCCTTTGACATGACCATCGAAGAAAATTTATCCATGGCTTACGCCAAAGGAAAAATCAGAGGATTGCAGCGCGGGATCAATAAAAAGGATCAACACATTTTCCGTGAACACTTGGCACGCCTGGATTTGGGATTGGAAGATCGCTTAAAACAAAAAGTCGGTTTATTGTCCGGCGGGCAGCGCCAGGCCCTGACCCTGCTGATGGCGACCATTGTCAAGCCCGAACTGTTACTGCTGGATGAACATACTGCTGCCCTTGATCCCTCCATCGCCCGGAAAGTATTGCAAATCACCCGTGAAATCGTGACTGAATACAAGCTTTCCACAATCATGGTCACGCATAATATGAAAGCCGCACTGGAATATGGCACCCGTACCATCATGATGCACGAAGGCCGGATTATATTGGATTTAAGCGGCGAGGAAAGAAACGCCATGACCGTGGAAGGTCTGATCGAATTGTTCGGTAAAAAAAGCGGTACCGAGCTGGATAACGACCGCTTATTGCTAAATTAACGGGTAATAATTAATTTTCATCGCCATCAGTCCGTTTAGATGATTTTGTCTGCGGTTCGCTTCGCATAAAAACTTTTTATCCACTATAACCGAGCAGCTTTAGAAACAGTTTCGTTAATTTGGGATCAAACTGGGTTCCGCTGCAACGAGCAATTTCCTCCAGCGCTTCCTGGGGAGAAACGGCTTTGCTGTAAGGCCGGTCATGGGTCATCGTATCGTAGGCATCCACCAGTGCAATTATGCGACATTCCAAGGGAATTTGTTCCCCCTGTAATCCAAACGGATAACCGCTCCCATCCCAATACTCATGATGCTTCAAAATCAAATCGGCCAGAGAACTTAATTCCGGAGAAGCCAGGGCAATGCGCTGTCCGATTTCACTGTG
>CAZACF010000303.1:0-1370 GCA_964483565.1 uncultured Syntrophomonas sp.
ATAAAAAAGAAACGCCATCCAGTAAGAACCAATCCAAATAAGAGTATCGCTGACATCCCCAGGATAGTGATGATTGCCCCACCTGCCCAGAAAATAAGCAGCCGCCAGGAAAACTAGCAAAACCCAATAAATACTTCTAAATTGATTAATATATCCGCCAAAATAGTGCCAGCCACGCCAGCCCAAGTAGAAGTTTAATCCGCCCCACATCACAAGAAATACCGCAATCATTGCAATTCTGGCGCTGGCTCCCATCGTTTCAGGCAAAATCATCCCGCCCTCGTCAAGCTAATCAATTGATTAAATCATAATAGATTGCCGATGGCCTGTCATCTTCTGGACGAGATTAAATTATTGGTTGATTTTTCAGAATATTTAGACAATAATATAAACATACCCTCTCTTACAATTGCATAATATTTATTCGCAGGAATATTTATCTAAAACGGGGTTGATTTGTTTTTATTTCAAATGTTGTCAAAGTGATCGAACAAGGAGGGTGATAAAATGAGCCATACCGAAGGAGCTTTGTGGTTACTGTCAGACTACCTGAAGCAAGCCGCAGCACAAAAACCGGATCACATTGCTTTAATTGCTGGTGAGGAACGAATATCCTATGGAGAACTGGCCCGCCGAGTGGAAAAATTGGCAGCTTATCTAATTAAAATTGGCGTGCAAAAAGGTGACCGTTTAGCCTATGTATTTATTCCCTGCCCCGAATTTATGTATCTTTACCTGGCAGCTGCACGGGTAGGAGCTGTCATTACCGGCATGGGAACCCGCCAGACTGAACCGGAAATGACCTACGTTCTGAACAATTCCCAGGCCATTCATATCTTTAGCCTTCGTTCCATGTACGACATCGATTATCAGGATCGTTTCGCCAGCATACTCCCGCAATGTCCGGCGGTAAAAAGCATTATTGTCGCCAAAGGCGCGCCCCGCCTGCCCCAGGCCATCAGTTTGGAGGAGATCCTGCAGGGCGATTATACGGCTTATCTGGACCAACTGCAGCAGCGGGAAGCTGAACTTGATTCTGACGACGGGCTGCTGATCGTTTATACTTCCGGCAGCACCGGTACCCCCAAGGGAGCGTTGATGTCCCACCGCAACATCATTCATATGTGCCTGGTAGAGCTGGCCATGTGCGACGGTAACGGTAATGACATCTGGCTTAATCACCTCCCCGTCAACCATGTCAGCGGCGCCACCGAAGTAGGGGCAACCGCCATCGTAGCCAATGCCACGCAGGTTATGGAACCTTTTAATCCCGCCCGCGCCCTGGAAATCATTCAGAATGAAAAAGTCACTATTCTCGGGCAGGTTCCGACCATGTTTGCTATCGAATTTGCTCTGCCCAATTATGATAC
>CAZACF010000303.1:1380-1850 GCA_964483565.1 uncultured Syntrophomonas sp.
CTTCACTGCGCACGGTCGTGATCAGCGGTGCCCCGGCTCCCATCGAAACCCTGAAAAAAATGAAGGAAACCATGTGTGATCAATGCTATAACTGCCTTGGTTTGACGGAAGTATCCGGTTTGATCACCTATACTGAGCCAGGCGCCAGCCTGGAGACTCTAAATCTGACCGTGGGCAAATGCGCTCCCGACTTTGCAATGAAGCTGACCGACGCAGATCGCCAACAAGTTGCTCCGGGAGAAGTCGGAGAAATCGCTTATCGCGGCACCTCAGTCATCAAAGAATACTTTATGCTGCCGGAAGCCACTAAAGCGGCCTTTGATGACGAGGGCTGGTTCTATTCCGGCGATCTGGGTCTGATCGATGCAGACGGCAATCTGCGAATGGTAGGTCGCTCCAAGGAAATCTACATTACCAATGGTTACAACGTTTACCCGGCGGAAGTGGAAGATGCCATCATGCAATTTCCC
>CAZACF010000304.1:0-1847 GCA_964483565.1 uncultured Syntrophomonas sp.
ATCAGAACCTGACCGGGAGCAGTGGTCCTGACAGCGCCTTGCTGATGGTGAATTATCCGGAAATTCAAAAAGGCATGATCGAGGAGAGCGTCAATACGGTCCCTGGGGCGTTGGGAGAAATATTACGTACCAACAACCTTAAAGTCTGTGTGCTGGGCAACGGTGATATTGGGACTGAAAGGATGCGACCCGGGATAGCGGTTGGCATGGATGCCCGTGGTCAGGTGCCAATGGGGAATGTGGGACCTGCAGTCAGCGGTCATTCACCTGCCAGCTTTTTCAGTCATGAAACCAATTACGAATTCATTTCTCAACAGATAAAACGCTATCAATCCCAAGCCGAACTTATCATTATCGACCTCTCTGATTTAGCCCGTTTCCAGGAAGCTGATACAGCCCTGCCGGAGATTTCGGCATTGCAAAAAAAGCTGCTCCTGGGAAAAATCGATCAAATTGTTGATCAAATCATACAGCAGACCGACCCCCAAAAAGATCTGTTGCTGCTGTCCGGTATTTCTCCTTCCGATGAGGCCATAAAAAGGAAGGACAATTTTACTCCGGTGCTGGCCTACGGCAAAGGTTTTTCAGCCGGTGCTTTAACTTCCGCCACCAGCCGGCGTGATTATATTGTTGCCAATACGGACATTGCTCCTACCGTTTTAGCCTTTTTCCAACTGCAAGATGAGCAGCGGGTGATGATTGGACAGGCCATGGTTTCCAAGCCGGCAGGAGAGACGGACAGTCTTGCAGCGGCCTTGGATCTGGCGGCAGACACCAGCACCGCCAACCGTCTGCGGCCTGTGGTTATAAAGGGATATGTGGTTTTGCAGATCATTGTTATCCTGTTGGCTCTGTTGATGGTTTTCCAGATTAAGCCGGGCAAACAAATCGTAAAACCGCTGATCATTTCCATGGTCAGCATCCCGCTGGTATTGCTGCCGCTTAATAAAATTCCCCTGCCCGGTGACTGGCTTTATATAGTGGCGGCCATAATTTTTACCTGGGTGCTGACCAAACTGGTAATGCATTTTTGTAAGGGCAGGGCATTTGAGAGCTTTGTGGTAATCAGCCTCTTAACAGTTTTAATGATCGACCTGGATATTATCTTAGGAGCCCCCTTGATTAAAAGTTCCCTGCTAGGCTATGATCCCATGGCCGGAGCTCGTTATTATGGCATCGGCAACGAATACATGGGGATCTTGATCGGCAGCAGTATTGCCGTAAGTACAGCCTTGTATGAACGATACAAAAATCGTTTGCTCTTGGCCATCATTGCGGTGTTTTTTGCTTTGCAGTGCTATTTGATTGCTGGTCCCTCATTAGGAGCCAACTCAGATGGTTTGCTGACTGCCCCCGTCGCTTACCTGATCACATTTTTACTGTTGCGGCAGATAAAAATGAGTTTCCAGGCAGTAGCGGGAATTATAGGGGCAGTTTTTGTGGTGGCGGCCGGTGGAACCTTATATGACATGCAGCGACCGGAAGAACTGCAAACCCATATTGGTCGGGCTGCCAATCAAATTGTTGCCGGCGGCTGGCAGGAGATTTTACTGATTGTAAAACGCAAGGCAGGGATGAATCTAAAACTAATTCGTTATACCATCTGGAGTTATGTATTTATGGTCATTCTTCTGGTACTGTCACTGTTGCTGGTTCACCCGGTCGGTGCCATTCGTTTACTGCGCCAGCAACACCCTTACATCTTTAATGGTTTTATTGGCATCATCGCCGCTGCGGTGGTAGCCTTGCTGATTAATGATTCCGGTATTGTAGCCGCTTCAACCACCAGTATTTATCTGGTGTTTCCCATACTGCTGCTGATTATGGACATGGACCAGGACAATCCT
>CAZACF010000305.1:0-1828 GCA_964483565.1 uncultured Syntrophomonas sp.
ATTGCCTAATCCCATAGCCTGCAGATTGGGCAGGTGTAATCCGCCCACCGCATGAGCTGTATTTACGATGGTGTTGCTGCCCTCATCTCCGTAGAGATAGCTGTCATCCATAGCCCCGATCCCGGCACTATCCATAACGATGATTATGGCTCTCCTGGACATTATAAATCCTCCCTTAATAAACTTTCATTTTCTTCCGATATCTCTTAAAATCAGAGTATTATATTGATGAAAAGCGTTTCTCTCCTTCAATCTACTATCCGTTACTAGGCTCGCGGATGGCACTGCTGGTAAACTTCCCGCAAATGACTGCGAGTGATATGGGTATATATCTGGGTGGTTGAAATATCAGCATGTCCCAACATTTCCTGCACCGCTCTCAGGTCAGCGCCATTTTCCAGCAGATGGGTGGCAAAAGAATGCCGCAAGGTGTGAGGAGTGATTTCCTTCTCGATGCCTGATTTTTCAGCGTAGCCAGCCAGAATTTTAAAAAATCCCTGTCTGGTCAGGGGACGCCCGTGAGCATTCAGGAATAGCGTTCTCTCATGTTGATTTTTAAGCAGCTCCCGGCGGGATCTGGTGATATATCGCTGGTTCCAGGTGATGGAACTATGGTTGATCGGAACAATTCTTTCCTTGCGCCCTTTGCCGAAGCAGCGCAGAAATCCGGCGGTAAAATTGATATCATCGATCTGCAGGGACAGCATTTCCGATACCCGCATGCCGGTACCGTACATCAATTCCAGCATGGCCCGGTCCCTCAGGCCCAGGGGCAGCATTACATTACATTGTTCAATTAGTTTGTCCACTTCTTCGATAGATAAAACTTTGGGTAATTTGCGGTTGATTTTGGGGGTCTCCAGATCGGTCGTCGGGTTCATCGCCAGATGATCTTCCATCACCATGAACTTGTAAAAACTCTTGATACTGGACAAGCTGCGGGCAACCGTGGAATAGGCTGCCCCCTCATCCATTTGCCAAGCCAGGAAACTGATGATGTCTCGCTTGCTGACATCTTCCCAATGCAGTACATCTGGCCTGCGCTTTTTCAGGTAAGCCAGAAATTTGTCCAGATCTCTTCCATAGGCCGCCTGGGTGTTGGTGGTCAATCCTTTTTCCAACCCCAGATATTCCAGAAATTCTGCCACGAATTTTCCCATCACTTGAACTCCTGCATTTTCTTCTCATTATATGACAAGCAGGAGTTTTATTCCTCCCTATTCTTTTTCTTCGTAATAAAAGTTTTGCACTTTGACGACAAAACGGTCCATTTGCTCGTTAAAAACACTTTCCGACTGCTCAGCCACTCCGGTGGCGTCTTTTTCCACCCGCAAAGGATTGCCGCTGGGATGTTCGTCATCAAACCATCCGGTGAAGACCGGAACTTTGTCATAGAGCAGCCCGGAAACCATGGGTATGGCTGCGGCAAACAAGGCCACCACGGCCAATACGGCCACAATTTTGACCACCTTTTTTTTCCACTCACCTACTACAATAATCATTTTATTTCCTCCCTCCCATTAATCAAACCAGAATTTGGATAAACCAGGGTGAAAAATAAGCCTCTATAAATGCGCCGACCAATATGGCCAACAAAAACGCCAGCATTTGCACCGTAAAAGCAGCCAAGGCTCGGCCCATTGACATTGCGGTAGTATTCCTGCCAACCGTGATCGCCACGGAAAACTTGATCGCGACAACTGACCAGATGATCAGCAAGGGTATGTAAAGCAGATTCTGCGGCAATATCGCCAGCAGACTGACCAGTATTCCGGCCCCGGCTCTTTCCTGCACCAGGAATCCCACGGTGAAACCCAATGAAAATCCC
>CAZACF010000306.1:0-1823 GCA_964483565.1 uncultured Syntrophomonas sp.
TGATCAGAGCGGGGATTTTTTTGGTTGAGCAGTTCCTTCATATGGAAACCATGTTCCAGTAGGATATCCTCCATTTCCCGCAGCTGTCTCCCGGTGATGCTTTTGTCACCGACATCGATACTTACCAGACTGCCTGTCAAATAAGGATCAATCATATTCAGATATTTTTCCAATTCAGCTTTCATATCTGCAAAGCTTCCCCAAGCTTTTAAATTGATAATGAGTTCCGAGCCTGTTCCTTCCGGTGTTACTTCTACAGACATTTTCCAGCCTCCCTTATCCACCCTGTTTTATATCAATCATTATAAAATTCTAAGTTCTTTTTAAATCCATATTTTACCTCTATTGAAAAACATAATAAAAGAGGAAATGTACTCACATTTCCTCTTTTGCAGTCGTTCTGCCCTCAGAAAATTATTTGATTATTCGCCATTGGTCTCGACTATTTATTGTTATTTTATTCCTGGGACGTAGTAGTGCCGCGCTAATTTAAATTACTGCCTGGGCTGATCATGGCCTGCCCGTCATTTTGGGCTTGGGCAGCACGAGCCAGCTCCTCGGCCTCAACCGTTTTCTGATAATGATCGACCAGGCCAAAATACTGTTCAAATACGGCTTTGGCTACCCATCCGGCTGATTCGCTGCCATGCTGACCGTATTCAATCACTCCGGCAAAAGCGATCTGCGGATCGTCGGCCGGGGCATAGGCAATAAACACGCCGTGAAATTCCCCCAAGGTTTTGTCACCGACCCGGCCGGTCTGGGCCGTACCAGTTTTGGCCGCTACCGGGATGGTGGCAGGGAAATTGGTAAAAAGAAAACTGCCCGTACCTCCGGCTCCGGTTACTGCCTGCATGGCCTGTCTGGTCAAAGCCAAAGTACTGGCTGAAACCGAGGTTTTACGGATGGTATTGGGCTTGATCACTTGGGTCTGTCCACTATTGGGATCAGAGATTTCTTTCACTACATGCGGTTCCATCAGATAACCGTTATTGGCAATGGCGGCAACGTAATTGGCCAGTTGGAGCACAGTATACTGGTTGGAGCCCTGGCCGATGGACATATTAAAGGTGTCGAAGGCCTGCCATTGGGTATCGAAATTAAAATCTATTTTGTACTGGGCCTCCAGTTTGGCGCTTTCATTTTTTTGCTGTTTCTGCAGACCTTCCTTTTCCCGCTCATCTTGGGCTGCAGCCAGCAGCAGCTCATATTTTTCCTGCAGCTGCTGGCGCAGATGATCATATTTGCGGTTTATGAGAATGGTGTTTATTTCCTTCTTCCAGGCTGGAGTTGGTACCAGACCGCTGGTTTCTCCGCTGAGATCGATGCCGGTTTTTTGTCCCAGGCCGAAATCCTTGGCAACTTTAATGATCTGATCCTTGCCGGCCCGGCGTCCTGCCTCCTGAAAATAGGTATTACAGGAATCCGCCATACCTCTGAAATAGTCCTCATTGCCGTGGACACCGGTACAGGTAATGTAAGGGGCGATCCAATAACGTCCCGGACAGTTGATATAATCATGGGGATCCAGTTGACCTGATTCCAAGGCCGCCATACCGGTGATCGGTTTAAATGTCGATCCGGGAGGATATTGGGCCTGAATGGCACGATTGATGGCTGCCCCCGGTTCCATCGGATCATATTTGTCCCCGGCCGGGAAATAGTATGTTACCATGGAAGAATCCAGTTTGCCCTTAAAATCATCGGGTCTCATCACCGGACTGCTGGACATGGCCAATACCTCACCGGCCTTCACATCCAACAAGACGGCCGAACCGACCTTGGCTTTGGGGTGGGTTCGTTGGATTCGTTGCAGGTTGCTT
>CAZACF010000307.1:0-1823 GCA_964483565.1 uncultured Syntrophomonas sp.
CTGGCTTTGTATAAAGGGGTCAGATCCGGATTGTTATTTTTATCTACCGGAGTAGGTACGGTTACCACATAGAAATTGCAGTCACGTATGTCGTCCAGCTCACTGCTGCACACAAACCCCTTGTCGATGGCTTCCTGTAAACCCTTTACATCCCAGTCTGTTTTTCGATCCAGATCGTCGATTTTATCCTGCCATTCCTCTCGCTTGATTTTCCCCGCCAGGCGCGAACCCGTCTTCGCCACCAAATTCTTGACCTTAAGGGCACCGTCCATGGCTTTGTCACGCAGGAGCACCAATCCGTTGATGCTTTCCAACTGTGCCAGCAGCACCCTTTTCTCATCCATGGTCATGCTGTCAATTCCCGCTAAAAACATCATGCAAACTGCCCCCTTCAAATTTTTCTTTTACCCAAGACCTGGCAACCTCCAGTTCAGACGCCATACAAAGCGCAAAAACATCACCGCAAATTTTGAATGCCCACAGAGAATTGCCCAGCAACCATACCCGGTCATCAATCAATGTGCCGTCTACCAGTGAGCCAAAAAAGGGGAAAACCACCGATTTCGGCTGAACCACATCCAAAGCAAGGTGAACCCCCACCCCAAATGCATACGCACCAAGCGCAGCACCGGCTATTTTTTGCCCCCACTTTCTCAATAATCCGTCACTGCGCTCATTTCTCCACTTTGTATAGAAATAGCGCAGCACGATTAAGCCGATGGCACTATGGAAAAGAAAATAGCGATGGTTGCCGATTCCCAACAAAGTAATGTCAATGTCAGGTGCTGTAATACCTTCCTGCAAACCAAAGAACCCAACTGGTACAAGAACACCGATTTTGGCAGCCTGATAGCCGTCAGTCAAAAATTCCTTGCCCTGTTCAGACAAGCGCTGTAAAAAAAATAGATCGAGCATATCAGTTGAGTGATCCCTGATCATGCGATCTATCGTTTCCAGGTTACGAGCAGTATCCTCCCAGGCCACATTTCGAGCCAGGAATTTTTTATCTACAACCCGTTTGAAGGTATCTTCCAAACCGCTCCCCCCAATGAAAAATGAATCCGCCCCCACTAATTCTCCAGATAGTCTTGAAACAAGTCGTCATCATCAATAAACTCCGTAATATCATCCATTTCAAGCGTAGCTGCAACCGACCTGCCCGGTTTCTTTTTTATTATAACGTTTTTAGCTTCAGCTTGCTTTTTTTCCGGCGTCTTGGCAAGTTCCAGTTTTTCATCGGTGAATACTCTTACTATCACTCCATACAAACCGTCCCGGCTATGGTTGATGGATAACAATTCCGCTCTGCAATCCGCTTCCTTGTCCAGCATCTTTGCAAGTTTTGCATTATAACTACGCGGAATCCACCCTATTTGCTCTCCGGTCAATTTTTTCACGACCGCAATAGCATTCGCGTCATGAGGATTATCGGGCATTCTGTGCAGACATATTTCCTCTTTATGCCGCAACCCCCTGATCACTTCCTGGCAATTGCCGAAGCTCACTCCCGTAAGCCGGAAGTCAACTGAATACTCCTTCCGACAATCGTTTACTGTATTCTTGCTATTCGTTGGCCCGGATTGTGTATGTTCCTGTTCCGGTGGTTCAAGGAAATCATCTTTCTCTTCGATAATTCTTTTAAATTCCTTATAGTTTTTTGAAACTTCATCAACCGTTTGAAAAAGACGATCAACCTTCCGCAGTAAATTTGCCTGCTTTTTTACTTTCCGCATTCCATTCACCGTCCCTTTAGATGATTCAATTCCCATGCCAATCCTCTATCCATCGAGTCAATGGTTTTTACATAATTCACCCGTACTTCA
>CAZACF010000308.1:0-1813 GCA_964483565.1 uncultured Syntrophomonas sp.
TATTTTTGAATTAATACTTGTTAGCTCTTTTTCACCTGATCTGGCTGTTTTTGCTTTTGTAATTTCATTAGTTCTGAAACCGTGACAAACTCATACCCCTGACTTTTTAGGTTTTTTATCACCTGGGGCAAAGCCTCCACGGTTTGTTTGCAGGTATCACTGGCGTGCATCAGGATAATCGCGCCGGGATGAACTTTTTTGCTGACCCTTTCGGTGATGGTATTGACGCCCGGATTCATCCAATCCAAAGAATCCACACTCCATTGGATAGCTTCATAATTGCACTCGTGGGTAGCCTCGACAACCTGATCATTGTAATCACCATTGGGGGTGCGGATTAAATTGGCGTCGGCGCCGGTCACATCTTTAATGTTTTGGTGAGCCTTCATGATTTCTTCCTTGATTTCGTTTTTGCTTAGATTACTTAAGTTTATATGCCGATAGCCGTGGCTGGCGATCTCATGCCCATCGCTTTTAATGCGTTTGGGGACTTCCGGATACTGTTTTACCCACGGTCCCGACAAGAAGAAAGTCGATTTAATATGGTTGGCTTTGAGGATTTCAATTACCGGCATGGGGGTTTTATCGCCCCAACTGATGTCAAAGGTTAGCGCCACCACTTTTTTATCTGTTTCGATCTGATAGATTGGTTTCAGTTTATGGTAGGCCTGCACATACAAAACGCTGCTGGTCATGAGCAAAGCTGCCAGAATTGAAATGATAATCAGCTTGGTGCTGTTTTTAAGATGCCAAAAACCAATAACTTTGGGCATAATGTATCATCTCCCTTTTGCTTTTCTATATTTTATTTGGCTCATTTCGCCTTTATTCCTTATTTTCCAATTTAATCAGTTCACCCATAGTTACAAAACGGTATTCTTTTTGCTTGATTGCTTCGATCATCAGATCAACCGCCCGGGCAGTAATCAGACCGTTTTTGCCGCCGTCATGCAGAATAATGATCTGTCCGGGAGCAATATGCTCGGTTACATAATCGGCAATATATTTACTGTTGCTACTGCGCCAGTCCTTGCTGTCGGTTTCCCAGCTCCAATAGGCAACGATGACCTTTTCTTCCTGGGTGATGCGGATCATTTCATTGGATAAATAGCCTCCCGGCGGCCGAAACAGAACCGGTTGCTGTCCGGAGAGTTTTTTGATGATTTTATTGGTACGGACAATTTCTTCGCGGATTTGCGCACCGCTGGCGCGATTAAAATCCTGGTGACTGTAACTATGATTGCCCAACTCATGCCCGGCAGCGGAGATCTTTTTTAATAAAGCGGGATTAGCTTCGGCTCGCTGGCCCAGGACGAAAAAGGTTGCCGGCACCTCATGTTTGGCCAAACTGGCCAGCACGGCCGGGGTAGTAGCCGGGTCAGGCCCATCATCGAAGGTCAGGGCTACCGCTTTTTCGCTGGTCTTGACCCGATCAATGACCAAATGATTTTTTTTCCAGAATTCCATGTTGGAGTGCAGGGCGAATTTATAAAACCCGACCAGCAGACTGACGAGGATAAGACTGCTGAACATAAAACCATAGCCGACTTTTTTCATCTGGTTCAATATTTCACCTCCCCGGCTACATTCTATTAGACAAAACGGCTGATTATGTTTGGTTGTTGAGGAAAAGGGGTGGTTTTCGACAGAAGATTCTGAGGTGGACATACAATGCAACCTGATTTGACAAAAGTATTGAGTTTGACTTGCTTTTGCGATTTGATGAAGATATAATTTATATTGTTGATATGGGCCGTTAACTCAGCGGGAGAGTGCCTCCCTGACGCGGAGGAAGTCATAGGTTCGAATCCTA
>CAZACF010000309.1:0-1747 GCA_964483565.1 uncultured Syntrophomonas sp.
CCGAAGGGTGCGTAAACTAAAGCATAACCTCTTCGCAACATTCTCTTACGGGCTCTGCCCTCTTGGCTTCGCCATCTTGGGCTCGGCTGCGCCATTGCCTGGCTCTGCCATCATGTGCATTGCTAAAAAAGGCTGTCCCATAAATCCTTTTCAGGAATTTTTGGGACAGCCTCATATAAAAATGGATCAATAAGATTGGCCTAATTTAATAATATCAACATAATTAATCGCAAAGTTCAAAAATGCCGGCAGCGCCTTGTCCGCCGCCGATGCACATGGAAACCATTCCATATTTAACTTTGCGTCTTTCCATCTCATGCATCAAGGTAACAGTTAATTTGGCTCCGGTGGCGCCCATGGGATGACCGATGGCTATGGCGCCGCCGTTTACATTAACGATGTCCGGGTTGAGGCCTAATTCTCTGATACAATAGCAGGCCTGGGACGCAAAAGCTTCGTTCAATTCGATCAAACCGATGTCATTTAAACTTAGACCACACCGTTTCAAAGCTTTGGGAATTGCATATACCGGGCCGACTCCCATTTCATCAGGTCCACAACCGGCAACCGCATAACCGACATATTTCAATCTGGGCTTGATTCCCAGTTCTTTGGCTTTGTCGGCGGACATCACGATGACTGATGCTGCGCCGTCAGTAGTCTGGGAAGAGTTGCCGGCAGTTACACTGCCGCCGGGAACAAAGGCGGGTTTTAATTTACCAAGACTTTCAACGGTTACGCCTTCTCTTGCTCCCTCATCAACGTCATACATGATGTTTTTGACTACAGGTTTGCCGTCAGGACCCAGGGTTTTAATTTTTACCGGTACGGGCACAATTTCTTCTTTAAATTTCTCTCTGGCAGCAATTGCTCTTAGGTTGCTGCGTACACCCATTTCATCCTGTTCAAGTCTGCTGATGCCATATCTGCTGGCTACATTTTCAGCAGTCTGTCCCATGCTGGTATATACTTTTGCCCACTCAGGATGAATAGCCATTTCCGGGTCCGGAACCGTTACTCCGCCCATGGCGATCATACTCATATGCTCTATGCCGCCGGCCAGAATGATATCAGCACGATTGCTGATGATGGCTTCTGCTCCCATGGAAATAGCCTGCAGGCCGGATGAGCAAAAGCGGTTGACCGTTACGGCGGGAACATGTATCGGGATGTCGGCGCGAATCGCAGTGATTCTGGCGGTGTTCATGCCGCAAGCCTGTTCCGGAGTTGCCGCGCCCCAAATAACATCGTCTATCATACCCGGTTCAATCCCGGCTCTTTTTATCGCTTCCTTCATGGTCAGGGCACCCATAAATTCTGGTCTGGTATCTCTCAGAGTACCTCTCGGGGCTTTACCTCCTGCTGTACGTACGCCTGAAACTATAACAGCTTCTTTCAATCTTATTACCTCCTCGATAAATATTACAATTGGTCAGATCTGATTAATTACGGAGCGGTTTGCCCTTGGTAACCATGCTCATAATTCTGTCCAGGGTCTTCTGGTTGCCGATCAGTTTCAGGAAACCTTCTCTCTCAAGATCTTCAATATATGTTTCGTTGATTTCCGCACCCTTGATGACGCCACCAGCAGCATATACATTAATGATGGTGCGCAGGATTTCCCAGTCATATTCACTAATTACTCCGGCCAGCATCATGCCTCTGGTGCCAACCGTCAAAACGCTGACAAAGCTTTCGCCAAAAGCTTTGAAGGGTACATTCTTAATCGGAGCGCAGTAGCCGGCTT
>CAZACF010000310.1:0-1732 GCA_964483565.1 uncultured Syntrophomonas sp.
AATAATTCGAGCTTTTCTACATTGGGCATTCTTTTGATGAGGTCAGCCAGTTGGGACAGATCCGCCGGGTTATTGCTGACACCAGGGATTAATACGTATCTGATCCAGACCGGTATATTTATTTTGGTTAAATAACGGGCCAAGGCCATGGGCCGATCCGGTGACTGTCCGCTGATTTGACGGTATTTAAGCGGATCAGGGTGTTTGATGGACAACATCACTAGGTCGGTCAGGCTGATCAATTTTTTCACCTTCTCCACCGTGGCAAAACCGCTGGTGTCGATCACCCGATGAATGTTGAGTTTCCTTAATTCCGTAAACAGCAGCTCCAGAAATTCGGCCTGCAGCAAGGGCTCTCCGCCGGTTACCGTAACGCCTCCGCCGGACGAGCGAAAATAGGGGAGATAGTCTTTGATATCGGCCAACAGCCAGGCGAGGGTTTTGACCTGGCCGTTGCGCATCTGCCAGGTGTCGGGATTATGGCAAAAGCCACAGCGCAGCGGACAGCCTTGCATAAAGATTACATAACGGATGCCGGGACCGTCCAGCATGCCCATGGTTTCGATGGAATGAATATAGGCTTGAGACTGCATTCTAAAACCTCCTACTGCACCTTTGACATATCTGTTACCCCTTGCAAGCTGGAATACCATGCTCATATTTTCTAGTGGTCAACAAATTAAAGATCATGAATGGTTCGCAATAAAGCGTAATCATTTTGGTGGACTTCACAGCATATCGGATCAAGGAAAACCAATGCTCCAGCGGAGATTACCAAGAAAATTTTGAAGGTCATCGACTTGGTTGAGTCCAGAAACTATTTACAATGCCGCATGAAAGGTGCGGTTGATCACATCCAACTGCTGCTCTTGGCTGAGTTTGATAAAGTTGACCGCGTACCCGGATACTCGAATGGTCAACTGGGGATATTTCTCGGGATGCTGCATGGCATCTTCCAGAGTGGCCCGTTCCAGCACATTGACGTTGATATGATGGCCGCCCTGGGCGAAATAGCCGTCCAACAAAGCTGCCAGTTTGCCGGGACGTTCTGCTTCCTCCCGTCCCAGGCCGGCGGGGACGATGGAGAAGGT
Organism: uncultured Syntrophomonas sp.; assembly: GCA_964483565.1. Taxonomy (GTDB): domain Bacteria; phylum Bacillota; class Syntrophomonadia; order Syntrophomonadales; family Syntrophomonadaceae; genus Syntrophomonas_B. The sequence continues at coordinate 1,092 of CAZACF010000310.1, forward strand.
ATAGGAGATACCGTCCAGGGCATACCGATAGGGCAGCCGGGCTACTGAATTCATGGAAGCCAGCGCGCCGTGCCGATCCCGCCGATGCATGGGATTGGCGCCGGGGGCAAAAGGTTCACCGGCCTTACGGCCATCCGGGGTGCTGCCGGTTTTCTTGCCGTAGACAACGTTGGAGGTAATGGTCAAAATTGACAGGGTTTGCTGGGCATGGCGGTAGCTGGGATGCTTTTCCAGCTCCTCCAGAAAGGTTTTCTGTACCTTAACCGCCAGTTTATCAACCCGGGCATCATTATTGCCAAAGGCCGGATAATCACCTTCCACTTCATAATCAATCGCCAGGCCTTGAGCGTTGCGAATTACTTTAACCCGGGCATATTTGACTGCGGCCAGGGAATCGGTTACCACTGACAGTCCGGCGATACCAAACGCCATGGTACGATGCAGAGCCAGATCATGCAGGGCGAATTCCAGCCGTTCATAGGCGTATTTATCGTGCATGTAATGGATAATGTTCATGGTGTTGACATAGGTTTTGGCCAGCCAGGCCAGCACCTGTTGATAGCGCTCCCACAATTCATCAAAATCGAGGTAGTCAGCCGTGATCGGTTTTACATTGGGTGCCACCTGCAGCCCCAGCATCT
>CAZACF010000311.1:0-1711 GCA_964483565.1 uncultured Syntrophomonas sp.
GCCGCTCAGATTCCACAACAGCCAGCTGTCGATGGTGCCGAACAGCAAACGACCGTCTTCTGCCTTTTGACGAGCGTCCGGAATATTTTCCAGAATCCAGGCCAGTTTGGTGGCAGAAAAATAAGCGTCGATAACCAGCCCGGTGCGGGCAGTAACTTTCTCTTTCCAACCGGCGGCCTTCATTTCCTCGCAGAGGGGAGCAGTGCGACGGCATTGCCAAACAATGGCATTGCATACCGGCTGGCCGGTGTATTGATCCCAGACCACCGTGGTTTCACGCTGGTTGGTAATGCCGATAGCTTTGATCTGTGCGGCGTTGAGCTCGGCCTGGGAAATGGCCAGGCGGATCAGCATGCGGGTGATCTCCAGAATCTCCCGGGGGTCATGTTCCACCCAGCCGGGCTGCGGATAATATTGCTTGAATTCTCGACTGGCACGGGCGACGATCTGTCCTTCACGATCGATAATGACAATCGTCGTACCGGTCGTACCCTGGTCGATAGACAAGACATATGACTTCATAAATTTTCTCCCCCAACCGTTTTATTGCTAGCCGCCGGCACTATAAATACGGTGTTTTTTACAGCAGCGAGGTGATAATTGCGTTTTGGATATGGTTGGTGCCTTCCAGGTTGCTGAAAATCTTCACATCCCGATACATTTTCTCCAGCGGATGACCTTCCAGATAGGCTCGACCGCCCACGATATCCATGGCCTTGCCGACGACTTCCTCAGCGGCAGTGGTACCGGCAATTTTGGCGATGGAGGCGGCGACTGTGAAATCTTCATTATTGTCGAGCAACCAGCAGGCTTTCCAGACGACCATTCGAGCCGATTCAATTTGGGCGGCCATCCTGGATAGCTCGAAGGCGATGGCCTGATTGTCGTAAATACTGCGTCCGAATTGTTTCCTTTCTTTGGCGAATGCCAGGGCAATATCAAAAGCTGCCCGAGCGATGCCGACCCCTACTGCACCAGCCAATACTTTGTCACGATCAATCGCCTGGGTAATGATCATATAGCCGTTGCCTTCTGACCCCAGCAAATTGGTCGTAGGGACGGATACGTTATCGAAAATCAGTTCCGTGCAATGGGCGTAGCGGATGCCCGAGGTTTTGCGAAATTGCCCCTGGCGGATTCCCGGCGCATTGCCAGGCACAATCAGAGCAAGCATTTGGGAACGAGCGCGGCTGGGGTCGAGGGTAGCAAAACAGATGATGTAATCCGCGTTGGTACCGCTGGTTACATATTCCTTGGCGCCGCTGATGATATAATGATCCTTTTCTTTTACAGCCAAGGTACTCATGTTGCCCGCATCGGAACCGGCATTTTTTTCGCTCAGCGCCATGGCAGCCAGCTTGGGCACTTTCTGGGTATAGATCGGAAAGTATTTGGCTTTTTGTTGCTCGGTGCCGACCGATTCAAGGATACTGGTAAAATGGCAGTTGAAGATCATGACCGCAGCCAATCCGGGGCATACGGCCCCAATTTCCTCCATCAGCAACGCATAATCGAAATAATTTAAACCCCGTCCGCCATATTCCGGAGGAATCAGAGGATTCAATAAATTACGCTTGGCCAATTCAGTGACCAGCGAAAAATCAAAGACTTCACTTCGGTTTTGGTCGATCTCCATTTCCTTCTGGGCAAGCTGCGGCCCCAGTTGACGAATACTTTTTATAAGGTTTTGCTGATTATAGTCGAGCGCAAA
>CAZACF010000312.1:0-1656 GCA_964483565.1 uncultured Syntrophomonas sp.
GGGTGATGTTGTTTTCCAGCATGGCCTGTTCTGCCAGGGTCACGATATGGAAAAAGGGCTCAATCTTTTCTTTCATATTATAATATTGGTCCTGCAGTTGGAGTACGATCTTTTCCTCGCCATATCTGCTATTAAGAAAATCCACGCAGGATTGTAAATAATCTTTCTTCTGCTGAAATTCATTCCGGTCATGATCTCTGATGATGTAGGTCATGTTTGCTTTTTCAACCGTTCCGCTCATCTGGGTCAGATGGTAAAAGCCTTCGCGATCACGGGTATATTCGGGACGTTGATTGGTCGGCAGCATGCTGTTCAACTCCATGGCGGTCAGCATTGCATTCTGCATGCGCATATAGGCGGTGCCGGGATGCACATTGATTCCCTGAATATCTATATGGGCAACTGCCGCGTTAAAGGTCTCATATTCAAGCTCTCCCACCGGCCCTCCATCCACGGTATAGGCAAAATCAGCGCCAAATCCGGCTACGTCAAAACTGTCTGCGCCCTGGCCGATCTCTTCATCCGGAGTAAAGGCGACAACGATTTTGCCGTGTTTTATTTCCGGTTTGCTCTTCAGAATGTCCAGGGCATTCATGATTGCCGCGATACCAGCCTTGTCATCTGCTCCCAGCAGTGTATTGCCATCGCTGGTAATGATGGTTTGTCCAACATATTCTTTTAGTTCAGGATAATCCTGAACTCTCATCACCATATTTTCAACCGGATTCAGGATCAAATCCTGGCCGTCGTAATCAGGAAACAACACTGGTTTGACATCCTTGCCGGATACATCCGGGCTGGTATCCAGGTGGGCGATGAATCCAATGACGGGGAGAATATTACTGCTGTTGGCAGGCAGTTCGGCCATTACATAACCACTGTCACTCATGGTTATGTTGGTCAGGCCCAGTTCATGAAGTTCCCCGGCCAGCAATTTTGCCAGCTGCATTTGTCCGGGTGTGCTGGGATGGGTATTGGAGTTCTCGGCAGACTGAGTATCGATTTTGATATAACGTAAGAATCTATCCAGCAGGCTTTCCATCAATATTCCTCCAGTAGAACGATTATTGTTAGAATATAATTGTATAATGTGGCAAGCTTAATATCAAATTGACTGGGGCTTATCTCTATTAAAAAGCTATCTCGTTAATCGTACCTTGCATTTATCATTAAGGAGAGGGATCTCAACCAATGACCAAAAAACTGGAGCGGGAATTAATTGCCATCATCGAGCCTGACGGAGGATATGCACTGGATTGGCAATATCTGAGCAAAGGTCTGTCTGAGGCGGCAGAAGAATGGCAGGAGAATTTCTATGCGGCGTATTTAGCTGATCGTGATCACGCCTGGTGGTTACTGGGAGCATCAAAAAATGATCATGATCTTTCGCCATCCATGCAGTACCTGCACAAGGTAGCCGCGACCTTTGTTAATAATCTGATCAGAACTCCGGGTCTGGAACTGCTGCGCGAGAAAGCAACAGTGACGCTTGCAGACCAGGATCGGGAAATACTATTAGCCGAAATTCCTTATTTAATTGGCACTGAACATCTCGATGTGCATTGGTTGGACTGCGCTTGGGACAAACTTCATCAGGTCTATGATCAGGAAATCAAAAAACATTCGGGGAGTATAAGCGAGTACTTTCGCAACTTG
>CAZACF010000313.1:0-1617 GCA_964483565.1 uncultured Syntrophomonas sp.
ACCCCTGCCCCTGCGGCAGCGGCAAGAAATACAAACAATGCTGCATGGTGCTGGAGGATGGGCCGACCGCCGACCTGTTCACCCGCTGCAGTCAGATGATTGCCGCCGTTAAAATCAAACTGGATGACGCTTACAAAGGCAATATCAAACGAATTCGCAAAGATGCCCAGCAAAACTTTTTGCATTATACCGTCAACCAACAACTATCCAGCGAACAGGAAGCAATTTTCTCCGACTGGCTGTGGTTCGACCGGCGCGATGAAGAAGGCTCAACCTTGGCCGGGGCTTACCTGGCCCAGCATCAGCAGTATATGCCCGCTAACCTGCAGGCATGTTTGCAGTCCCTGTCAGTTTCCTATTTATCAGTTTATGAACCTACCGCCATCGGGGAAAATTATCTGGAAATGCACGATATATTCAACGATTCCCTATTAAAGGTCACGCTCAAGGAAAAACTGGATGCAGATCTGGAAGAAAAGCCTTTGTTATTGCTGGGGCGGCTGGTGGGTTTCCCGGAAGGCCAGGTTTTTTCCGGCATGATTCTGGCGGTTGACAACAATGACGGACAGGCTGCCTATCTGCAGAAACATATCCGTTATCTGGCAGCCATTAAAGGTCAGACCGACACCACCCTTTTATTGAAAGACTATCCCGAAGTCCTGTTGGGACTGTTTGACCATACCCTGCGCAAAAAGCTGATCAATATCAATGACATCCGCTATCTGCCTTTGCAGACCTCGGATCAGCGGTCGATCATACAACAATGGCTGCAAGCCAACCCCGATATGGAATTTTCCCATCAACAAGAGGATCTGGCCTGGTATCAGGACCGACAGGCGGGAATAAACAAAGCGGTGGCAATGACAGAGGATTACGTCATCACTTGTGCCGGCAGCCTGAATGATCTGTATGAATGGGATGCCCTGCCGGGCGGCGATATCAGCTCCCCCTGGGAATGGCGCCTGGTCAACAGCAATTTACACCGTCAGCCCCCGCCGGTGGAACTGGCCTCCATCTGGTTTACTGTCCTGCAGGAACAGGAAACCGAACGATGGCTCCGTACCCCTCACCGCGAACTGGAGGATAAAACCCCGCTGGAAATCATCCAAGCCGAAAACGGCCTGGCAAGAGTTATTCAGATGCTGGACAAATTTTCCGGGCAGTTGGGGGAAGATGATGAAGGGTCGGTTTTGGTAGCCTATATGCGCGAGCGGGTGGCGTCTTTGGCCCGCCCATAGATTTTTCGCTATCATTGAATAGGAAATTTAATTAGAAAAAGCTGCGGCAGGCAAACCGCAGCTTTGGCTGGTTACTGGTTTTCCCGCTCTGCCTCAGGAGTCTCGGGAGGATTTAGGATCTCTTCCAGGGCTTCTTTGACTTCGTCGACCCCTTCGCCGGTTTCGGCAGAAAAGGTAATAAGGGTTTGGTCGGCCTCCAGCCCTATGGCTTTTTTAATGACCGCCAGGTTTTTGTTTTTTTCATTGCGGGACACTTTGTCGGTTTTGGTGGCAACGAGCAGAATGGGAATCTCATAATGCTCCAAATACTGTTTCATCATAATATCATTCTCGGTGGGCGGGTGTCTGATGTCCAGCAGTTGGATAATGCCGCGCAGCT
>CAZACF010000314.1:0-1606 GCA_964483565.1 uncultured Syntrophomonas sp.
GTCTCTCGGTTTGCCTGGCCAGATCTTCCTCCATCGCCCGACGCTCGGTGATGTCGCTGGAGGCCATCAGGGAGCATAATTCATGGTTGATGGTGACCACTGCCATCGAACAAAGACTCCTTCTGACTTCCCCACGTTTATTGGTATATTGGGTTTCCAAATCCTTGAGCCAGCCTTTGCTCTTCAGCAGCTTAAACTGTTCCTTGCTGATTTCCGGTTCCATCTGCAAATTAAGCTCCTGGGGCGTACGACCAATTACCTCTGCCCGGGTATAGCCGGAATGTGCCAGCCAGGCATCGTTGACATCAATATATCGGCCGTCGCTCATGGCATTAATATTGATTGGTTCGGGGCTGAGGCGAAATGCGACGGCGAATTTCTCTTCGGAAATACGCAGGGCTTCTTCGATTTTTTTCCGCTCTATGATTTGAGAACGCAATACTTGATTGGTTTTTTCCAGTTCAATGGTTCTTTCCTTGACCCGATTTTCCATTTCATTATGGGCTCTGCGCAGACTTTCCTGGATTTGGCGATAAACCGTGATATCCTCCGCCAGCACCATAATGGCATCATTGTTGCCTTCCTCATTGATCGGAGCCAGGTGCAACTGCACCGGATGTTCACTGCCATCCCGATAAAGCACTGGAATTTCAAATATTTTATAATCACCGACAGCGAAGATATGGTCTATTTCCGCGCGCAGATTATCGCGATAAACTTCCGGAAAGAAATCTTCGATCTTTTTTTGCAAAAGCTCCTCCCGGCTGTAACGCCACGTTTGCCAGGCTTTGCGGTTGGCATAGCGGATATGGCCTTGCCGGTCAAATATGCAAACAAATTCATTAATGTTATCAATCAGCTTGTTCAAATAACTCAATTGTTCCTCTGAACTCAGGGACATTTGAAAAGCCGATTCATCTTCCTGATAACCGCGTTCCAGGGAGACCGGACGAAATGGTGTGGCCTTTTGCCCATGCCGTTCTACTGGCTTCTCCTCCTTGGAGCGGGCAGATACCTGACGCACCAAGCAGGCAAAAGCCATCAGCCATACTGCTATCAGTAGAGTGAACAACAGGTAATACAGACCCCGCTCGTCGCCCCCTGCCTGCCAACGGGTTATATAATATTGATCAAGGGCCACCAGGCCTGCTATATCTATCCCCAACACGATCAACCAAAGGCGAGGCTTTTTGCCGGCTATCAATTGTTTCCCCCCTATTGCAAGTCTGAAAATCCTTGCTGGCGCAGCGCTTCGTAAAGTATGACTGCGACAGAGTTGGCAAGATTCAAAGAACGCCCCATATCAATCATGGGTATGCGGATTAATTGCTGCGGATAACATTCCAGGATCGTTTGACTGAGGCCACTGGTTTCGCAGCCAAAAATGATCATATCATCAGAACCATATTCTATTTGATCGTAACTAAATTTGGCCTTGGTGGTGGACAGATACCATTTTCGCTGCTCATTAGCTTGGGCAAATTCTGCAAAATCGTTCCATACCTGCAGTTTTACGTGTTCCCAATAATCCAGGCCGGCTCTTTTCATGTAGCGATCCGCCAGCGAGAATCCCAACGGCTTGATGAGATGCAGACGCGTGCCAGTC
>CAZACF010000315.1:0-1606 GCA_964483565.1 uncultured Syntrophomonas sp.
GACATACTTGGCTTTTTGCTCCACAGGCATATCGGGCGTTTCATCCATTAAACTTAAATAACCGATGACCGAAGTGAGTGGCGTTTTAATATCATGGGCCAGGTAAACAACCAGGTCATTTTTACGCTGCTCAGCTTCCTGGGCTTCCCGGGCACGCCTTGCCAGTTTATCTTTTACCTGATTCAGTTTTTCTTCCATAAAAAACAGTTCCGGACTCATGGCAAGTTTAAACGGGGACTCTTCTGCCAATTGGTCAATGCCGGATACGATTTCATCAAAATACCGGGTAAACCATGACAATGAAAAGCGGAAAATGATGATGAAAAAAATAATAATCGTGGCCATCATAATGGTATCAAGATTGTTTCTTATATAATAATGATAGACACTGCTGGCATAATCCCAATCAAGTCCCAATACCAGGGAAATGAATTGGGTGATCATATTACCGATATATCCCTGTCCGGCGGCACGAATCAACAACACCGTTACGATAGCCACGACAAGGATACCAAGCGTTTGATAAAACATTTTCTTGATCAATCTGGCATAGGGCTTTCTTTGCAGGATTTTATTTTTCAATTTTGTATCCAACTCCCCATATGGTCTTGATATACTTTGGGTTTTCCACCGAATCATTCATTTTTTCCCGCAGGTGCCGGATATGAACGGTGATGGTGTTATTACTTTTGTTGAAGTACTCATCTCCCCATATTTCATGGAAGAGTTGTTCTGAACTGACCACATTACCTTTTTGTTCACAGAGGATCTTTAAAATCGAAAATTCCGTGGGTGTCAGCGACAATGGTTTTTCATTCAGCAAACACTCATGGGTATTTACATCGATCACTAGGCCGGAATGGACTATAACACCTTCATCCTGGGCCGGCGCGGAGTTGTATTTTTTGTATCTTCGCAATTGCGCTTTTACTCGTGCGACCAGTTCCAGCGGCCGGAATGGTTTGGTGATATAGTCGTCTGCGCCAAGCGTCAATCCTGTGATTTTATCCGTTTCTTCTTCTTTAGCCGTCAGCATAATCACTGGAAAATTATAATTTTCCCTTATCTTTTGGCATATTGAAAAACCGTTGCCATCGGGCAGCATCACATCCAATATGGCAAGGTCGATTTCTGTTTCATTGATACAGGCAAGCGCCTCCTGGGCAGAATAATATTTATAGACGGTGTAATTTTCATTTTGCAGGTAAAGCTCAACCAAATCAGCAATTTCCCGCTCATCGTCAACCACCAGTACCTTGTAGCTCACCGTTTCAGCTCCTTCCCTATGCCTTCATAATTTATATTTTACTAAAAGCAAACGATTAAGTTATAATTCTTTCTTATATAAAGATTAAGATTTTCCTAAGAAAGTATGCCGGTTCGGTTTTTTATCAATAACTTTGTGCCTCGCACATTTCCGCAAAAAAAAGCCTTCTGCGAAAGAAGGCTTAAATAATATATTTACTTCGTGCCAGGCAATTAATCCAGCTTGTTGCTTTTTACCCAAATTTTCATTTCCTGTGCCTCTTTGATTAATTCATCCCGGAACATGGGGTGCGCTATATTGATCAAGGCTTCGGCTCGCTGCCAGGTGGTCTTGGCTTTC
>CAZACF010000316.1:0-1598 GCA_964483565.1 uncultured Syntrophomonas sp.
CTTTATTATTGATGCCCGCACCTATCCGGCCCGGGGACCGGAGGAACCGGATATAGAGCGGGTGGTACGCGGCTCGCGGGACGGCTTCACCGAAACGGTGGTGTTTAATACTGCCCTGATTCGACGCCGCATCCGCGATCCCAAGCTGAGAGTTGAACTGTTGCGAGTGGGCAAACGTTCCAAGTCGGACGTAGCGGTTGTTTATATTAAAGATATCGCCAACCCCGACCTGGTGGAAACCATCAAGGAAAGGATCGCAGCCATCCAAATAGACGGCATCCCCATGGCGGAAAAATCGGTAGAAGAGCTGATTATCGGCGGCAACACCTGGAATCCTTTCCCCAAAGTCCGCTATACAGAACGTCCCGATGTAGCCTCCATACACTTGCTGGAAGGACATGTGCTGGTGATTGTCGATACCTCGCCCAGCGTGATCATCGCCCCATCCACCTATTTTCATCACCTGCAGCATGCCGAAGAGTATCGTCAGACGCCGGCGGTGGGTGCCTACATTCGCTGGCTGCGCTTTTTGGCCATATTGGCCTCGGTTTTTATCACTCCGCTGTGGCTTTTACTGGCGCTCTCCCCGGATCTGTTACCTGCCGCATTGGATTTTATCGGGCCGAAAAAGGTCGGCAACATCCCCATATTCCTGCAGTTTTTCCTGGCCGAGATCAGTTTGGATCTGATGCGGATGGCGGCCATTCATACTCCGGCTCCCATGGCCACCGCCCTGGGGGTTATTGCCGCATTACTGATTGGTGATGTAGCGGTGCAGATTGGTCTGCTGATTCCGGAGGTTATTCTCTATACCGCCATGGCCGCCGTGGGGACTTTCTCTACCCCCAGTTATGAAATGAGTATGGCCAACCGTCTGGCTCGACTGTTTATCTTGATTTGTACCGGATTCTTCCGTGGACCCGGTTTTATCGTCGGTTCATTGTTAGTCCTGGTGGTGCTGGTATTTACGAAATCCTTCAAGGTGCCTTACCTCTGGCCGCTCATCCCCTTCAACTGGCGGGCCCTTAAAACCATATTGGTCAGATCGCCGGTGCCGGTCCAAAACCTTCGCCCCGAAATACTGCGCCCCCGTGATGTGCGCCGTCAGGCTGCGCCGGCATATAAAAAGAAACGTCGGTAGTCCGGTTCATCAAAAGATTTGTTTATCCGCCGGGATATTTTTGGCAGGGCAAGGCGGAGCGAGTAGTATTCAATCGATTGCGATTGATGATAACATAGCCCTTTGAAAATTTGGCCGGCGGGACCCTGAGTTATTGGTGATGCAGTCTGCTTATATTGGGTGAGAATCAGTCAAGTCAAAGGTTGCGCATGTTTAAATAGTTTTGGTAAACACTGCTTTACCGCCATCCCAATCCAGACGATAGCCCATTTTTTCAGCCAGTTCTTTAGCCGCCTTCAGATAGGGTGAAGATTTGCTGAAAAACGAGGTGTCTTGCAAATCGACTCTTCTGCCATCCACTTTGATGGTTTTAAAGCCAGGGGTGATTACGATCTGGTGGGCGGATTGGGCCGGGCTCATGTCGGTCGCCGTCCAGGCTTCAGATATCGCCCAATTGCCAAATATTTTGTTATCCAGC
>CAZACF010000317.1:0-1583 GCA_964483565.1 uncultured Syntrophomonas sp.
AGTGCAAGCAAAAAATCTTTTATCCCTATACAAGGGAGAATACTTATCAGATTTTGAAGCACTTTGGGTTACTGCCAAAAGAATCAGATATCACGAAATTTATGAGGAAGCCGCAAATTATTGTCTATAAATAAACTATTCTATGTCATTCGGGTCAAGGGTATTACCTCCTTTGTTTTTCGTCGTACGTGAAGCAACTTAATACCGCGTTACGCCCTGACTTTTACGCGCACATACGACTAGACCCGAAATACATATAAAAACACAAAAAAGAAGGTTTCAGCAAATAAACTGAAACCCCTGGTATTACTGTATTATGGTGCGGCGGGAGGGACTTGAACCCTCACGCCTCTCAGCATACGCCCCTCAAACGTACGTGTCTGCCGGTTCCACCACCGCCGCATCCGGTCAGGTTTCCTAAGGTGTGCTCAACCTGACAAAGGAAATTATACAACAGTCAACTCTTTAATGTCAATCGCTGCGCATAAGGTATAAACTGTTCACTGACCGGAGCATCACGGGTTTGACAACAATTGCATTTATTCAAGCCTTTTTGTCCGGGCTGGTTTTTTCTACGGCGGGCTTGAGCAATTCTACCTGATACCAATCGATCATTTCCATGCGGTCAAGCTTTAAATTGCGTACATCTTTGCTGATCATTTTTTGGGCTTTCTTCTGGAATAGCCACAAGCACGGGGCATCATCCAGAACCATGGCTTCGGCGCGCTGCAACAACTCTAACCGGGCCTGAGGGTCTTCGAATTGTTGGCGGGATTGATCCAGGATCTTATCGACCTGGGGATTTTTATAACCGCAGTAGTTGGCCATGCCGATCTGGGAACTGTGGAACAGGCTATATAGGTAGTTGTCAGCATCGGGATAATCAGCCGCCCAGCTCAGCCGGAAAAAACTGAGGGAGTGGTTGCTGACCTCTTTCTTGAAATAGTCCCAGCCTTGCTGTTGCGTCTGTACCTGGATGCCAAACTGGGCCAGCTGCCGGGCTACCTCCTCGGCGACCAGGGCGTGGCCGGGATCATCGTTGTAGGTCAAGGTCAGCACGGGCAGTCCCCGGCCATCCGGATATCCGGCTTCGGCCAGCAGTTGACGGGCTTTGTCAGCATCGTAGCGATAGCCGTAGATTTCTTTGTTATAGCCCTTTAGTCCGGCAGGGATGAGTCCTTTGGCAGGAAGATAGGCACTTCCCTGCATCTGCTTGATGATTTGCTCCCGATTGATGGCATAGTTGAAGGCTCGCCGCAACAGATAGCTGCGGACATACGGATCTCGGTGCATGTTAAAGCCCATACAGTAGATCTCTAAAACCGGTTTTTCGATCAGCAGACCTTTATAATCCTTGTTTTGACGGATGCCGGCTATCTCTGCCAGAGGAATGGCATCAAGCAGATCGAGCTTGCCGGCCTGGTAATCTTTGAAGGCGGTCGCTTGGTCTTTGTAAATGGTCACCTTGAGAGCTGACAAGCGCGGCTGGCCCCGATAGTAATGATCGTTGCGCAAAAGCTGAATGGATTCAGGGCTTATTTCTTTTAGTACGTATGGTCCGGTTCCCGCCGGGGGCGTGAGCC
>CAZACF010000318.1:0-1568 GCA_964483565.1 uncultured Syntrophomonas sp.
CTGGCTTTCCTGCCCCTGTCCCACGTATTTGAGCGGGCCTGGAGCTACTTTATCCTCTGCAACAACGGCCAGGTGGATTACTGCCACGATACCAAGGCCATCAACCAGTTCCTGCAGGAATCCAAACCGCACTATATGTGCAGCGTGCCCCGCATGTGGGAGAAAATCTACGCCACCGTCCAGCACGGCATCAGCATGGCTCCTCCCGAACAGCAGCAAGGCTTCAAATGGGCGCTGGCCATTGGCGGCCAGTATGAAACCTTGAAAAAAGAAGGTAAACCCATTCCCGAAGAACTGCAGCAGCAATATGCCATGGCCGATGAAAAAGTCCTGAAAAACATCCGCAACATTTTCGGCGGACGCAATAAAGTCTTTAACGTGGGCGGCGGAGCCTTCTCCGGTGAGATCGCTGAGTTCTTCTTCAATGCTGGCGTGCTGTTGCTGCAGGGCTATGGCATGACCGAATGCTTCGTCATCACCGTGGCCAACCCCGAACACAACAAATTCGGCACCTGCGGACCGGTTGTACCGCTGATGGACGTGAAATTCTCAGCAGAAGGCGAAATCCTGGCCAAGAGTCCCTCCATGATGAAGGGCTACTACAAAGACCCCGAACTGACCAAAGAATCCCTGACAGAAGACGGCTATATGAAAACCGGCGATGTCGGACATATTGACGAGGAAGGCTATCTCAGCATTACCGACCGGATCAAGGACCTGATGAAGACCTCGGGCGGAAAATATGTTGCTCCCCAGCATATTGAAACCCTGCTTAAGGAAGACTTCTATATCGATAATGCCGCCACCATCGGCGACCAGCGCAAATATGTCTCCGCCCTGATCTGTCCCAGCTTCGAAGCCCTGGAAGGCTGGGCCAAAGCCAAAGGCATCAGCTATGCCAGCCGGGAGGAACTGGTGCAGAAACCGGAAGTCATTGCGTTCTACCGGGAATTGGTCGACAATCGCACCAAAGATCTGGGTCAGGTGGAAAAGATCAAGAAATTCACCTTGCTGCCCCGTGAATTCACCCAGGAAACCGGCGAACTGACCGCCACCATGAAGATCAAACGCAAAGCCATCAATGAAATCTATGCAGATGTCATTGAAGCCATGTACGTTGAGTAGAGCCGCCGGCTCATCAAAATAAACTCCCCAATGCTGCAATCCCGGAACCGAACAAATTGGTTCCGGGATTTTTATTGGAATCACCAGCTTATTCAGATTTTGCCCGGGCACTTTGCAGTAAATAGAAATTATTCAGAAGCAGGGCACAAAGTCTCACATCATCCAGTGAGATCCCGGTTAATTCTTGAATCCTATTCAGACGATAGAACAGCGTATTGCGGTGGATATGCATTTGTTCAGCGGTCCTGGAATTGTTGCACATGGAGGTGATATATACGCTGAGCGTTTTAAGATACTCGGTATGGCAGTTCCCTCTTGCGCAAGTTGGAAACGGTTCTTGCCTTGCTTTCTGTATGCGCTGGCCAGCTCGATTTAATAGATTTTTCGGTCCATGGCATCGATGGTGGCTTTCATTTGATCCCAGCATTGTTGCAGGATCCGGT
>CAZACF010000319.1:0-1535 GCA_964483565.1 uncultured Syntrophomonas sp.
CTTTTGGACGTTGGGACGCAAAAATGTAGGAGCAGCGCTACATTTGGCTCAGCAACAGCAAATCGACGGAATCATTTATCTGGCTTGCTTTGGTTGCGGCCCTGATTCCATGATCGGTGATCTGATCGAACGAAAAATCAGGAACAAGCCTTTTATGATGGTAACCATTGATGAACATACCGGGGAGGCTGGTATGGTAACCAGGCTGGAAGCATTTTGTGACATGCTGCGCAGAAGGAGGGAGACAGGCCGTGAAAGTGACCTTTCCCCACATGGGGAACATGTATATTGCCCTGCAGGCGTTGTTGACCGGCCTGCAACTGGAGTTCGTAACGCCGCCGCCGATTACCAAAAGAACCCTTGAGCTGGGGGTTAAATATTCACCTGAATATGTTTGCATGCCCATGAAGATTAACCTGGGCAATTTTATCGAAGCCCTGGAATTGGGAGCAGACACCATCGTTATGGGCGGAGGCTGGGGGCCCTGCCGGTTTGGCTACTATGCTCAAATTGAGAGGGATATTCTGCAGGAACTGGGTTACGATTTTCAGATGATCGTACTGGAGGCTCCGGATTCCAAGGCTAGGCAGCTGTTCAAACAAGTACAGTCGCTGGGGCAGAATGTCAGTCTGCGGCAGGGTCTGCAGAGCATCAAATTTGCCTGGGACAAAATGACGGCGGTAGAACAGGTGGAAAAAGGTCTGGAATATTACCTGCCCCGGGCGCTTGATCCGGATGAAGCTGAACAGATCTATGAGCAAGGGCTGCAGGAAATCATAGCGGCCGGCAGTGGCCGGCAGAGTCTGCAAAATGCCCGGCAAACCGTGCAGAAGATGAAGGAATTGGCATTGAAGCCCAATGAACCACTGGTCATTGGCCTGGTGGGAGAGGTATATACGGTGCTGGAGCCCGCTGCCAATTATGAGATTACCAAAGTAATGGGCCGGCTGGGGGCGGAAGTGCGCAGGACGATTTATATGACTGATTGGGTCAACGACCACTTGTTAGGCGGACATGTCAAACCATCCCTGCGCAAACAGATGCTGGCCAGTGCCCGGCCCTACATTAACTATTGGGTAGGCGGGCATGGACAGGAAACGATCGGTACCACCGTTGCCATGGCCCGTGAGGGAAGTGACGGTATTATTCAGATCGGGCCTCTGACTTGCATGCCGGAAATCGTAGCCCAAACCATCCTGCCCCTGGTCAGTGAAAATGAAAACATTCCTTGTATGACCCTGTGGTTTGATGAATTGACTGGCACCGCCGGAATACAAACCCGGCTGGAAGCTTTTATTGATATGGTCGGCCGGCGCAAACATAGTTTCCGTCAGGTGAAGGAGGCGTAAAAGTGGAAGTATTCCTGGGAGTGGATATCGGCTCGGTAAGCAGTAATTTTGTCTTGATGGATGAGCAATGCCAGATTATAAAAAAGGCCTATTTAAGAACGGCGGGCAATCCCGTTCAGGCGATCCGTAACGGTTTTGCCCAGCTGTCGGGTACAGAGCGCGAATTGACCATCAAGGGTGTCGGCA
>CAZACF010000320.1:0-1508 GCA_964483565.1 uncultured Syntrophomonas sp.
TTGTTGAAAATGACTTCCGGGGTATCTTCTTCCACGATCACGCCGTCATCCATAAACACCACCCGATCCGCCACATCGCGGGCAAAAGCCATTTCGTGGGTAACCACCAGCATGGTAAGCCCGCTGCTGGCCAGGCTCTTCATGACCTTTAAGACTTCGCCCACCATTTCCGGGTCGAGTGCCGAGGTCGGTTCATCGAACAACAGTGCTTCGGGCTCCATGGAAAGAGCCCGGGCGATGGCCACCCGCTGTTTTTGCCCGCCGGAAATTTGATTCGGCTTGGCATTGATAAAGGACGACATGCCTACCAGTTCCAGGTATTCCAGGGCGGTTTTGCGGGCTTCGGCTTTGCTGCGTTTGAGCACTTTGACCTGACCTACCACACAGTTATCCAGCACATTCAGGTTGTTAAAGAGATTGAACTGCTGAAAAACCATGCCCATTTTGGCGCGATAGACGGCCGTGGTCATATTGTGCTGGAGAATGTTCTGTCCATGGTAGAGGATCTCTCCGTTGGTGGGCAATTCCAACAGGTTAATGCAGCGCAGCAGGGTAGATTTGCCGGAACCGCTGGCCCCAATGATACAGACCACTTCCCCCTTGTTGACGGAGAAGTTGATATCCTTGAGTACTTCGTTTTTCCCGAATGATTTTTGCAAATGCCTTATTTCGATGATATTTTCCATCAATGTTTCCCCCTGTCCACGATTTTGAATTCTGCTTCAGGAACAGTCTGGGAACCGTGAATGGTATAGACTGAAGGGCCGTCCAGTTTCATCTCAAAGTAACGCAAGATACGGGTTACAGTAAAGGTCATGACAAAATAAATCGAGCAGGTGATTAGGAATACCTCAAAGTAACGGAAATTATTGCCGGCAGCTGATTTTGACATAAAGAACAATTCAGTTACCCCGATGACATTCAGCACCGAAGTGTCCTTGATGTTGATGACGAATTCGTTGCTGGTGGCCGGCAGAATATTGCGCACCGCCTGGGGCAGGATGATGTAGAGCATGGTTTGTGCATGAGTCATGCCAATCGAATGAGCGGCTTCAAACTGTCCCTTGTCAATGGAAAGGATACCGCCTCTGACAATTTCCGCCATATAGGCACCTGTATTAATAGAAACGATAAAAATACCGGCAAAGAAAGTAGACAGATGGACATTGTAAACCAGTGCAACGCCATAAAAAATAACCATGGCCTGTACAATCATAGGGGTGCCACGAAATATTTCAATATAACACAACAAGAAAAAGTTGATGATTTTAAAAAGGATGCGTTTAAGGGGAGGCGTATTTTGATCGATTGGGATGGTACGGATAACTCCAATTAAAATACCGATGCAAAAACCAATAATCGTGCCTGTTAAAGAAATAATCAGCGTTACTTCGGCCCCTCTTAAGAAAAGGGGCCAGTATTGCTGAAAGATAAATGCTACCCATTGAAAAAAAGTACTGTCTGCAGTAACCGACATGAATAAAACAACTCCTGTTAGCTGCGACGAT